>NZ_CP189585.1:0-219279 GCF_050156935.1 Pseudarthrobacter sp. P1
ATACAACAGTTTTTCGAGATACGGAGGTCGTGTCGTGGAGGATCGAAGGAATCGACGTCGTGCGGGGCCTCCCCGTGTCTTGGAAAGATGGCTCACCGTGGATCTGTCGTTTTCGAACTCGACCGCACTGAGAGTTCGAAGTCCTCTGCACCCCCACCCTGCCCGGAAGGGAACCCGCAGCGGGACGCGGCAGAAGATTTCACCCGCGAGTCGGCTCCTCGTCGTTGGCGACAGCCTCGATCCAATCCACAGCCTCGTCGGAAAGCTGGGGACCGTCTGCTGATTCGCCAGCCCACCACTCCGAATCGGTCGTGCCGCCCGTAACCGCCATGATGCCGGCGATTACATTCGGCGGCAGCGGCTCGCCGTTGTGCTCAATGAGCCAGTCGCGTGTTTCCGCATCGACCAGAGGCCACCACTCGAGGATGTTCATCAACGCAGTATTGCACCGACGAAATCGTGCGTACAGATTCCGCCGTAGGACGAACTCCGGCGGAGGCACCGGTTAACGAGCACAGCTTCCCCGTTAGCGACGCCCCAGAGGTGTCCCGTTGGGGATCCTCTACCGGGCGCTAGGCGCGCCGAGTCTAGGCGGCCGTCTGCTGGAGTGCAGCTGGGATATACGACAGGGTGTTGAACAGTGCCCAAGTTGCAAGTCCATAGCCGAGAACGAGGGCAACTATCGCCAGAGTGCGACCCTTTTCATTTTTCAGCTTGATCTGATTCAACGAGACATGTCCGGCTCCCACAGCAAAAACGGCAAGAACCCCGACGCCGAAGAACCAAATACCCGAAGCGGCGATGGCTGCCAGCACCACGGCTGCAATAGCTAGCTTGTTAATTCGGCCGGTGGCCAGCGGTGCCTTAGCGGTTGACATACTCACAGTTTCCCCATTTCGTAAGCGTCAATTTAGTCTAACTGCAGTACTGGGAGGGCCAACCGCACGCCCGATTGAGAACCCTCTACCCGGCGCCGCACCGGTCAACGGCAGTATTCTGGTGGGCAAAAGGTTCGGGTTCACCGGTCTTGCTGTTCAGGCTCAAAGGAGATGCCGAGATGGTTGAACGTCAGATGCTGACTGTTCCCAATCTTGTTGGGCAGCCTGTGCATATTGCACAAGAGATGGCGGCGAACATTGGGTTTGGTCTCGCAGCCGGGGACCCTGACGGGCCGGGGCTCCGTTCGCGTACGTGGCCGGGGGTGTTCTGGGTGACCTCCCAAGATCCGTACGCAGGGTCGGTCCTTGAGTCGGGGAGCCAAATTAGGATTACTTTCGTTCAGGACGGTCAAGCCCGAAGCGACGTGCCGGAGCAGACGGGCGGGCCGACCCCCTCATTGCAGAGTCATGCGGAGGCTGAGAAGGACGAGTGAGAGATGTCCGGTGAGGGATCCATTTCCGGACGCCACCAAACTCGTCGCGACGGAACCCGCGTTGCAGTTTCGCCCCCCACCGGTTCTACCTGCAGCTCGGGTTTGTCGGCTCCCATAGAGCCACTGCCGTTCATTAGCCGATCCGTGTCCCAATCAGTGACATCGCCGTGCGCCGGACGCGTTCCAAGCGCGCGCAGAAGCCTGCCGGCACTTGAGTTGGCAATTCGTTGATCGGGAACCAGCGGACGTCCTCGCTTTCATCACTCACGGAGATCTCGACATCTGGGGTGATGGCCGCAGCGAACCCCACATCCCAATGAGCGGTACATGAGAATCCCGCATGCAGATCGTGCCGGTCAAGATCCACGATCGCGGGAGAAAGTAGGACAAGGTCGCCAATTCCGGACTCCTCGCGGGCCTCCCTCTGTGCGGCTTCCGCCACCGATGCGTCCTTCGACTCGAAGTGACCGCCGAACTGCACCCAGAACTGCCCCTTGCGATGGAAACACAGGAGAACACGATCGAATGCAGGCGAAAACACGAAGCAGGACCCCGTGACATGCTCCGGGCCGCCATCTCGACGCAACGCGGCGTTCCCCGCTAAGTTCAGGAACCGCAGATACTCGTCTCGCGGTCCTGATTCAGGAAGTGCCCTGAGGCTAGTGAGCAGATTGGCAAGAGGCATCCTGCCATCTTGCCGCACGCGGCAACGAACAACTCAATGCCACGACGAAGGGACAGGTTTCGGCTGTCGAGCCGCGCCCGTTAGCCGGTCCTCCAACGGCGCAAGCGGCACTCAAAATTTCCAGATTGTGGATTTGATGGCTCCGTGGCGTTGTTCTGTGATCGCTCGGTGTCGCTAATTGCCGATGACCAGGATGCTTGCTGCAGCTTCAACGACGTCGTCGGTGATGGTGTCGAGCTGGTTGATCTTCAGTACCCGGTTGATCTGGGGGAAGAGCCGTTCGAGGAGTCGAAAGTTGCCGCGCGTGATTCTTTCGATGGCGGCGATGGCTTGGGCGTCGGTGAAGTCCTCTGGGTCGAGGGTTTTACCAAGGCGTTTCCAGTGGCGGTCTAGGACGAACAGGATCTCTTCTCGCCCGAGGGCGCGGTAACGGTGTGAGAACCCGAGTCGGCTGTAGAGCTGTGGGTAGTGGCGGAATCGTTCGTCTATGCCGGGCATGCCGATAAGGATCATTGCCAGATGAGTGCGGTCGTGCTGGTCTCGGAGGAGTTCGAGGGCGGTAGGAGTGAGGCGTTCGGCTTCATCGACGATGAGGAGCTCAACGAGCCGAGTGACATCCTTGCGCCTGACCGTCTTCGCCTCAGGCATGAGGGAGCTAAGGTGTTCGTCGGCGCAGATCCCGACTTTGTACTGCCAATGCTCGATGTCGTGCATGAGTTCTTTGGGTCGGCAGAGGACTTCGGGTGTGTAGAAGACGGTGCGGGATCGGTTCGCGAGGGCGTAGTGCTTCGCGTCGTGATCTCCCCTCGGCCCCCACTCGTTGATGTAGGGCTCAAGGGCATCCCAGTTGGCGTAGCGGCGGGCGGAATTCGTTTTCCCAACGCCAGCCGCGCCGTGGCAGATCCCGATGGTCTTTTCCTTCCGGACGGCATTCGCGAACTCGGTGAAGCGTCGGTGTTCCTTGGTGACGATGAATGCTTGATTCATCACTCGTCCTCTTCGTAGGTGCGAAGCTTTGGCCGCCGCTTTGTCGGTTCCGGGGTGCGAGCTTCATCGCGGGTGACGACCATCGGAATCCGATCGTTGATGACTCGGCGCAGTTGCTTGCGTCGGGCACGGCGTGCCGTTTCGATGTCCCGAAGACTGAGGCGAAGGTTCGGGTGGGCCTCGTCGATAGCGGTGCAGACAAAGGCATCCCGGTCGTAGACGCGGATCTCGGAGATATCGCGAGGGTCGTACCGGATGGTGATGGTGTGCCCGACGAACGAAGCGAGAGTTGGAGAGAGATAGCGCTGGCCTTGGAAGTGAATGCCGTCACGTTGCACGACCCGGTTCTTGGGAACAGTCAGGAGCAGCCCGTCGAGTTCCTCAAGACTCTCCGGCATCCGGGGCAGCCAACCGTCAGCGACCCACGCGTCCCGCGGCGACATCCCCAACTCGCTGTGGGGCCGGTCGTTGTAGGTGGCGATAAAGTCGCGGACCGCTCGATCAAGGCCTGGCAGATCAAGCACAGGGGCGGGTGAGCGCGCACCGGGTCCGAGGTGCCCGGGGAGGATGCTGAGGAGTTCGGTGTTTACTGTGCCGAAGAACCGCTCGACCTTCCCGCGGCCCTGGGGCCGGCCAACGGTGGAGTGGATGATCCTGATGTGCAGGGCGATTGCGGTGCGCTCGAGGTGGTGGCTGATGAAGTCGGAGCCGTGGTCCACGTGCAGGATGTCGGGGATCCCGCACATCGCCCAGGCAGGGTCGGTCTTGCGCCAGATCGCCTGTCGCAACGCGAGGGCCGTGTTCAGGGCTGACGGGGCGCCGGTGAAGACCATGTACCCGCAGATGGAGCGGGAGTAGTCGTCCATGACGGTGGTCAGCCAGGGTCGGTCAGGTTTCCCGTTGGCACCGACGATGAGGATGTCGAGTTCGGTGTGGTCGGACTGCCACGTCTGGTTGGGTCGTTCGGCGCGGCGACGGAACACGAGCTCGTGTTTGTCCCGATACGACACCGGCCCTTCGAGGGCGAGAGTGACCAGGGCCGGATCGAGGGCGCGAACGATCTGCCGAATGGCCGCGTAGCTTGGCGTCGGGAGCTCGCGTTGCTGCGCGTCGGCGACGGCGAGGCGGTGCAATGTTGCAAGAGCTGGGCGCGGCCGGGTCAGTGCCAACCGCTCGATGAACGCCACCGTCCCGGGGGCTGTTCGCCGGACACCTTTGTCGGCGCGGGGACGAGGATCAAGGGCGGCGTCGCCGCCCTTGCGGTAGAGCTGGTGCCACCGGTGCAACGTTCGGGCCGAAATACCGGTCTCCCTCGCCAGGACAGCGATCGGGATCTGGTCTTCGACATGCAGCCGAAGAACACGCCATCGCTCGATCGCGTCCACTGGACACCTACACTGTCGTGCTCTCGCGCGCCGCGAGGGCCTGCTGGTGGCGATACAACGTCGCGCGACTCTCACCCTACGAGCTTCGCCGCGTCCTCCGCGGTCCGACCCTTGGCCCTGGCTTCGGAGACAAGCTTAAGCTTGTCGGCGACGACGACGGGATCTGACAAGGGACGGCCGAACCGGGTGCCGCCTTTTCGGGCGGCCGTAATTCCAGCGTTCACTCTTTCAGTGATCAGCTCGCGTTCGTATTCGGCAAGCGTGGCGAGCATGTTCAGCATCAGACGGCCCGACGTCGTCGATGGGTCGATGCCGTCCGAGATGCTCTTCACCTGCACTTCCCGCTCCCGAAGCAGCTTCACCGTGTTCAACACGTCGATAAGGGACCGCCCGAGCCGATCGACCCTCCACACGACGACGGTATCGCCAGGCTTGGCGTACTCGAGGAGCTTCTTCATCCCCGGGCGCGAAATCGCGGTCCGGCTGCCAGAAGTGACATCGGCGAAAATGTCGCGCTCTTGGACGCCTGCTTTGACGAGCGCATCGACCTGAAGCTGCGCGTCTTGGCTCTTGGTGCTGACCCGTGTGTACCCGAGATGTCTCACAAGCCTATTCTGCCTCAAAAACCGCTAGAAGAGACCGAGGAGAGACGAATTTCGGCAAGACATGTTTACGAGACAAAGTGAGTGCCGGAAAGTCGCCACTTTTGTTCGGCCGTTTTCGCGCCGTCCGAGTGCCTTGGAAAGCTTTAGATTTCCAAGACGCACCTGGCCCTCATGCCGGGGTCCCGCCTCCCCAGGTCTGATGGCCTGTCTGTCGGCGTTCGGTGGTGCGAGGATGATCTGATGACGCCACATGGGGATGTACTTCTGGAAGGACCTCGGGGGCGTCGTGTGTGTCTTGAGCTGGCGATGGCGCTGGATCCGGAAGTCAGCACCTTGGTGTTCTGGCTGGGGTACGAGATGGACAGCGGGGCGGGGACCTCAAGGGTCCTGCTGACCCTGGGATCGTCCGGTGAGACCGCGGCGCCGGTCCCTGCTCCGTCGCTGGAGGAGCTGGCGGGAAGACTCGCTTCCCTGGACTTCACCGGCCTCGACAGCGGGCTGGTGCATGGGTCTCTTGAACGGTCGGTTGATACTGCACGGTATTGGCAGGGGCCCGATGGTGAGGATGTGCTTGCCGGTCTGCCGGCTATCACCGCGGCTCTGTCTCCGGTTGCTGAACAGCTGATGGCATTCCCTGACATCCAGTGGTGGGGGCAGTCCCGCCGGGTGGAGCAGTGGGCCATCGACTGGGACCCGGGGCAGGGTCCGGCGCCATGGCCGCAGGATCCCGGTCGCACGCTGAGGCAGTGGGGCCGCACGGAACGCGCCGAAGAAGCCCGGGCGGTGCGCGAGCTCCCGGACGATTTGCGCGCGAACGTCTCCGGATCGTGGTGGTCGCTCCCGCACGGGATGCTCCGCACCGTCGGGCACCTTCCGGCCGGGTTGGGTCTGGTGGAGGATTCCCTGGGCTGGGAGCAGGCGGTCACGGTTCCGGTGGGCGGAGCAGGCCGGATCCTTGAAATCCGTACGGCGGAGGACTGGTCTTCGTTGTGCTGGCGGTTCCCGCTGGAGGTCACTGCTTCTCGGCGGCACGACTGGTTCCGGGCCACCGGATACCAGGGCCGGTGGGTGATCCCGGATTGGGAACGCGTGGCAGACGAGTGGGATGCGGTGCATCTAACGGTCTTGGGGTATCTCAACGGCGCAACCCGGGCCTTGCCGGTGGATACGAACACGGCAACGGTCATCGCCGGCTGGGACCCGGACAGCACGCTCTGGCTCACAGACGCCGCACGCGAAACCGGCGGGCCCCGGCAAACCTGGCGTCGGGCCTCGAACCGCGGCCCCTGGACCCCGGTACCGGACTAGCCGCACATTGCTGGCAGTCTCCAGATGAGAAGACAGACCGCCGAATACCCCTGCGAATTCCGCGCCACTTAGCGGGTTCTGGCACGAATTTCGTGAATGGTGACGGATCGTAGCTGCGGGCGGTGTTCCCGCACCCGAACAAGGCGCTGATGAAGCAGGTGCGCCGTATGGACGGAACGGCTTGGGTCTTGGCCCGGACCTGCGCGAGCATCGCGTTCCCGTGGCCGAACTGCGGGGTGTTGTCGCGGCGGGCGCACAGCCGATACTGGCGCCGGACCGCGGACACCAGTCCCCGATTCACGAAATTCGTGCCAGAGCCACCTAGCGCTGCGATCCACAGGCCCGAGTTCGCAATGATGCAGGTCAGAAGCGGGCGTGTCCGGCGGAGGACCGGCTTACGGGCGCCCTCAATAGGGAGAGTCGTCCCGAGTTTGATCTGGAAGCTGCGAGCGTTGGACATACCCGGACTGTGATTGCGTCGGGAGCGCGGCGATTTCTCTGCCCGGTTAGCATGAGGCGCATGGCACATCTGGGACCAGTCGCGTGGCCGCCACGCCCCATCAAGACCGGGCGCCTCGTGCTCCGCGAGTCCGAGGCCAGGGACCGTGCGGGTCTCATCGAGCTGTTCAGTTCCCCGGACGTGGGCACCTACGTAGGCGGCGCTCAGCCACGCGAGGAACTCGAACGCACGGTGCCGGAGACGCCCGGACGACGTGCCGGGTTCTTCGTGGTCGAACTGGATGGAACGATGATCGGCATGGTCACGTTGGACCGGCGCGACGCCGAGCGCCCGGGCCACGTCCGTCCGGAGGCCGGTGAGGCCGAGCTTGGCTATATGTTCCTGCCGCACGCGTGGGGACGCGGATATGCCACCGAAGCGTGTGCCGCGGCACTCCAATGGTTCGCCAGCGCCCTCCCCGGCGAACCGGTAGTCCTCTCTCTGTTCTCAGAGCGCCAACGACCAATCAGTGCGCGTCGCGGCGAAGCTCGGGTTCACCGAGGCGGACCGCTTCGAGGAGTATGGCGCCCAACAGTGGTTCGGCTCGTGGCCGGCGACGACTGCAACCACTAAATCGGCCGCACTCAGCGATCGCTGGACGCTATGAGAACCTGATCGTGTAGCGTCCGACTTCGCCCCGGTCTGTCGTGACGATTCGATCCAGAACGCCTCCGCAACGTTCAATAGTCCTCACCGAGGGAATGTTGTCCACAAAACATGTCAGCAGCACTCGATTCATGCTGCGGGCCTTCGCCAGGCACAGCATTTCCCGGAGCGCGGCAGCGGCGAGGCCGCGGCCTCTGGCAGATGGCCGGAGGCCGTAGCCCACGTGTCCCAGCACCTCCACGTTCTGGGCGGATTTGTGGCGCAGAGCGATTCCCCCGAGGACTTCGCCGTCCTCGACGATCCACCGAAAGGTGCCGCCGTCGTAGCCAGGCGACGCTTCCTTGGCGAGGAGTCGATCGACGAACATGCGGAATCCTTCTGACGATCGGACGTCGTCGGTCTCCAGCAGACCGAAGCCATCCTCGTGGAGGCCCTCGCCCCATTCCTCGTGTGCCTCTAGCCACGCCGGATGCAGGGCAATCGAAGGACGGACGAGCAGAGACATAGTCCAACGCTACCGTCCACGCGCGGCACGGTGAGGGATCCCCAAACTGGACGGAAATGCCCCAAGACTGCCGGTCGTGCAAGAATCGCGGCATGGATGAGGATGAGCGGCAGACGAGGGAACAATTGATGATCCACGAGGCTCTGGTGCAGGCGATGGATCGGCGGGACGAGGTCTTCCAGGTGATTGAGGATTCAGAGGACATGGACGAAGCAATCCGTCGCGTGGGTCAACTGTTGGGCGTGGGAGAAGTGCGCAGCCGGGCAGTCCTCGACCTGCAGGCCAGAAGATTCACCCGCGACCAGCGTCAGGCCATCGCTTCCTATGCAGACGAACTTAGATCAAGGTTGCCCGATGGGCGCTGAACTGGTCGCGTGCGATCCGCTTACGGTTGATCGTCCTGGCCTCGCTC
Source organism: Pseudarthrobacter sp. P1 (assembly GCF_050156935.1). Taxonomy (NCBI): domain Bacteria; kingdom Bacillati; phylum Actinomycetota; class Actinomycetes; order Micrococcales; family Micrococcaceae; genus Pseudarthrobacter; species Pseudarthrobacter sp. P1. Next base: position 8,365 of record NZ_CP189585.1, read on the forward strand.
CCCAGCTTTCAGCGCCATGAAGTGCATTATGAACTCCGTGGCGGCGATTAGTCCGCGTCCGGCACGACGCACGCTCGACACGACTACCCGCGCAGCACCCTACGCGCCGCTGCCAAGTCCCTCTCCCTGTTGGGCCACGGACCATGGCAGCCCTGGCGTGCTAGACCCGCCCCCAAAGTGTCCGTTGAGGGATCCCCTTGCGGGCATGGGCCGCAGTGCAGACATGCGCACACAATGTTCATGGTCGCCACCCAATGCTTGGAGCGTAGCTAAAGGGACAATTCTACGATTTGGGTCACCTGTAATGAGGCGGGACAAAAGCTGCCTAGTCTCGTTGCACATGAACCATTAGGCGAATCATCGGAAGATGGGGCACCCTGGTCACCTCATGGCATCATGGCCACATGGGGGAACATCGGCAGGCCACCGCATCAGCGTCCAGAACTCTTCGCACGGGTAGCGCGCGACCGGTCGCAATCATGATCTGGGCAATCGCGGCCGCGCTCACAGCGTGGCTTGCGGTGTCGGGGAACTGGTCCGCGGAAGCGACAGTTGTCCCGTGGCTGGCACTGGCGGCCTGGTTGGTCTATGCGACACAGTGGCGGCCCTGCCTGGTGGTCCACGAATCCGGTTTCGATGTGGTCAACCTGCTGCGCACACACCGGATCCCGTTCGCTGCGATCACGGACGTCGAGATCCGCCACACCGTGGCCATCCGGGCCGGCGCCAGGAGGTACGTCAGCTGGGGTGCCCCACCCCGCCCAGCGCCTTCGGCGCCGGCATGGAACAGGTACGTGACTGGAAAAACCCGTCCGTACGGGATGTTCCCCTCAAACGAACGAATGACCCAGACCGGTCCGACCAGCACCGGTCGCGACGCCGTCGTCGGCACCTGGGAAAAGTCCCGGCATGCCGGTGCATCCACAACCGTCGCAACGGTAACCACGACGTGGAACTACGTGGCACTGATTCTCGGAATCCTCAGCCTTGCCTGGTGCGTGGTCTCCATAGCCCCATAGGCCACCACCGGTTGGCCGTCTACTTCTGGGATCCGGGCAGGTCCTCCTCCAACAGGCGGACTACCTTCACCCAATTGTGGCTGGGAACACAGTTGCTCAGCTCGGTCCACCCTCCGCCCGTCCAAGGTTCCCTCTACGACCAACCCACTAAGGTCGGACATCAAAACACCGACGAATACAGACCACTTGAATAACGGCCAGTACCAGTATCAGACCCCCAGGCTCCCGTGAGTTCAGCCAAATTGAGGGTTCATCGCCGGGAACCCAAGGGTTCGTTCCGCGCAGGATCAGGGTCGGACCCTTGGGTTCGCTCAAACCGAGGTGCTGGCCTCGAGGTGGGTTTGAAGCAGTTGCCGGGCAGATGATGCGTAGCGGATCGCGGTCTTCTCGTCCAAGCCGAACACGACTTCGAGGTGCAGCGGGTCGGGGCCGTGGATGAGGGCTTCCTCGAGTTGGCGGTCCACGCGCAGCCGCTCGAGGGTCGCGGTGTGGCCCTGCAGCATCCGGCTGGCCCACTTGGGGCTGGGCGGACCGGTTTCCGGTGCGGTCTGCTGGTTGATGAGCAGGTAGGGGTTGGCGGTGTTCGGCCAGCGGTTGCGCCGGTAGTGAAGCCAGGCCAGGAGAACACGGTGGGTGAGCTCGTCCAAGGGTCGGGCGCGGCCGGCGATGATGAGTCGGCGGTTGCCCAGATCGATGTCGTCGAGGCGAATGTCGAGGATGGCGCCAACCCGGGCGGCATGCACGGCAGCGAGGGCCAGCACCAGGCGCGCTGCCGGGGTCTGTGCGGCCGCGACGGCGTGATCGACGTCGGCGGGCTGGAGCGGTTGGATGACGCCGTACTCGTGTTGGCCGACCTTCATACGGCTGGTGGGATTGCGGAAGACCAGACCGTTTTTCTTGCAGAAGGTAACTGTTCAGGGGGTGGCGGGGATCCAGGGGTTCCCGCAGAAGAGGTCCCTGAGGGCACCACCGGCGTTTTTGCCCTGTTTCCGTGCGGTTCCGACGTAGGAGCGCACGGCCAGAAACGCTTCGGCGCCCTCCCATGACCGCCAGGATCCGGAGACCTTCTGCTGCAGCTTGACCATCCGGACGTCACGCTCCGCGTGGTTGTTATCGAAGCTGACGGTGAAGTCGTGGGCGAAGCGCAGGACATCGTCCTCGTAGGTGTCCAGGCGTTTGAGCAGGGAACGCACCGGGCCCATCGCGGGCCGGCCGCGCTTCCCGGTCGGTGGCGGGAGCGGATTCAGTCCCACCCCGCGGGCAATCAGGCGCCGGTACCGGCGCCGGTATCCGCGCAGCACCCACTTGTTCAGGCTGGTCTTGCCTGCCGCTTTGGCCCCGTCCACGGCCACGAGCATCTCCACCAACAAATCGGCCATCCGCAGCGGCCAGTCCTGCCCGCCGGCCTCGGCGATCCCGGCCAGTTCCCGGAGGTGGTGCGCGTTGCACAACCCATGCCGGACCGGGTAGCGGCGGTAGGCCGGAAGCCCGGCGTGCACCGCCACCCCGTTGAAGCCGTGCCCCAGGATCCCGCCGGCTTCAATGGACCCGCCGCTGCGTGCCGGGGCCAGATGCAAGAGCGTCACCGCCCCGGTGGAGGCCACATGCACCCAGGCCAGCTTCCCCTGAACCCGGGCCCCGGTCTCATCAAAGTGCGCCACCCCTGCGTGGCGCACCCGGGCCCTGGCCGCTTCCAGGAACGGTTCGAGCAGCTTCTTCGCCCGCGGTTGCAGGGAGGCCAGCCACCCGGTGGAGACCGGGGCACCGAAGGCGTCGGCCATCAGCTCGGCGGTGCGGGCCACCGGCAGGTGGTGCCGGCCCATCAGATAGATGAGTAATTCCAAGGGGTCAGTGGTCGTAGGCGGTCAGTGAGCGGCGGACGGCCTGCCCGGTGCGGTCGTTGTGCCAGATCGCCGCGGTCATGGCCATCAGGCGCTGGATGACGCGTGCGGCGACCCCGGCCGGGGTGCGCCCGCCGTGTTGTTCGAGATCGAGCTGGCCCTTGAGGGTGTCGTTGATGGATTCGATGACCTGGCGCAGGGGTTTGAAGAACCGGGCCCCGGGCCGGGGCTTTTCGCCCTTGCGGGCCGGGCGGAGGAGCTCGATCCCGGCCTCCTCCAGGACGGCCTCGAAGTCCCGGCCGTAGTAGTTCCTGTCCGCGATCACCGTCTGCCGGTGCCCGTCGGCCAGCACCCGGGCCATGGCGGGGGTGCCGGCGAGGATGTCCAGGAATGTTTGGCGTTCATCGGCCGTGGCCCCGGTCAGGGCATAGCCGGCCGGGAGGCCGTGGAGGGTGGCGACCAGGTGCAGGCGCAGCCCCAAAACCAGCGGGTGTGGGAGGGGCAGTACCCGTATTCGGCCCACCCCGCCAGCTCGGAGCGGCGGACCGTGTCCTTGGAGCGGGCGCATTCGACCGGGGTCGAATCAACCACCCACACGTCGTCGCAGCAGACGTCGCTGCGCTCCGCGATGACGCCGATGAGCCAGTTCATGGCCGGGACCAGGCGGCGCAGGCGCTTGTTGTACCCGGATTGGCCCGGCAGGTACGGGAACATCGGGCGCAGGGACGCGTGTGCGTACCGCAGCCACCTCGCCTCGGAGGTGTAGCCGAGCAGGGCCTGCATCAGCGCCAGCGTCATGAGTTCGGCATCGGTGATCTTCGGGCTGATGCCGATCCGGGGACGGTAGGGAATCCGTTCCGGATGGGCCTTCAACAGGTCGTCGGTGGCGGCAGAGAATGCCGTTGCAAGGGTGTCCAGATCGGCGTCCACGTGAGCCTCCAAGTTCGACGTTGGATGGATAACGCCGATTCTGGGCACCCTCGCATCATGCGTCAAGACGTGGCGACCTCCCGACACCCCTTGGAATTACTCATCTAGGCGCCCAGCCCCTGGATCCTTGGCCCGTAGCAGGTGGTGGCGGTGGCCTCGGCCGGGAAGGGCGCTTCGCACTGGTGCCCGCAGGAGCATTGGCGGGTGCGTGCCCGGTGCTCGGTGATGTGCAGCCGGATCGCGGGCAGGTCGAAGACCTGCCGGAACCGCTCTCCGGTCACCGGTCCCTGGGAAACATCCAGCCCGCAGCGCCCGCAGCGGTCCGGTTCGTGGATCGGCACCACATCGGCGGTATCGACCGGTTCCGGGCGCATCCCCGGATCCCCGGACTGCTTGCCCGGGGAACGGCCCGAGGGCCGGCGCAGGGACCGTGGCGGCGGTTTGGTGAACGCGTCGGTGCTCGGTGGTTTGGAGGAGTTCTGCGAGTTCTTTTTCAGGCGGCCTTCGAGGGTGGCGACCCTCGAGCGCAGGGAGCCGACCCCGGTTTTCAGGGCCGTGATCAGCGCGTCGGATTCTTCCAGCCGGGCCAGCAACGACCCGACCGTGGGAACAGCGGATGAATCGGACATGTGAACCAGCCAACCAGGGAAGGTGCCTACCTGCCTGCGAACCTCTTCAGAATCCACCCGGCGGACGCCTAAACCGCGTCAACACGCCACACGCCCCCTGAATAGTTACGAAAAACCGGGCTTGCACGGTCCTAGATGTTTGGATGCCCCGGTTGGGGGAATTGTAAGGGTGAGGCTCGAGGCGCCCCTGCCGCGCAGCCCGTGAAACAGACCGAAGAGGAAGGGCCTGTCGGCCCTCCGTGCTTTTCGTTCTCTGAAGGAGATAGCAATGGGTATCGCAGACAAGTTTGAGAACAAGGCCGAAGAACTCAAGGGCAACGCCAAGGAGAACGTTGGCGCTGCCACGGATGATCGGGGCCTTGAGGCGGAGGGCAAAGCGGACCAGGCCAAGGCCGGCATCAAGCAGGCTGGCGAGCATGTCAAGGACGCCGCGAAGGACGTCATAGACCGCTGATCCCGGCGGATACCACCTGGACGGTGCCTTGGGCCCGTCCTCACTCGACCTGAGAAGTCGACCCAAGAAGGAGTTAGTTCATGAGTTTCATTGCGTTCCTGGTGCTGGGACTGATCGTTGGTGCGATCGCGAAAGCCATCCTCCCAGGCCGTCAAAGCGGCGGCATCGTTATCACCATGCTCCTGGGCGTCGTGGGCGCCTTGCTCGGAGGATGGATCGGAGGAGCGATCTTCGGCGTCGGGCTTGAGAACTTGTGGAGCCTGCAAACGTGGCTTGTCGCGATCGTAGGATCGCTCGTTGTTTTGGGCATCTATGGTGCCGTTGTGCGACGCCGCGCCTGACACGACCTGACAAGACGGGACCGTTCACAACCACTTGGCACGAAGGCTTCGCGACGGCCAGTCGTGGCGTCAATTTCCGCCTCGCCGGGAGGTCCAGTGTCCTAGGGTGTGTCTCCTAATCAGTGGTTTTGCGGTTTGGCATGATTGATGGGTGCCTTCTCGCTATTCCGTGTTGTCCGATGCCCAGTGGGAGTCCATTGCCCCGTTGATGCCCGATTCGTCGGGGAAACCGGGCCGACCCTTCAACGACCACCGGCTGATGACCGAGGGCATCATCTACCGCTACCGGGCAGGGATCCCATGGCGTGATCTCCCTGCCTATTTCGGGTCGTGGAAGACCGTGTGGAAGCACCACCGCCGCAACGCCGCCAACGGGACCTGGGACAAGGTCCTGGCGGCGTTGCTGACCCGCGCGGACACGGCCGGGCTGATCAACTGGGAGGTCTCGATCGACTCCACGGTCAACCGTGCCCACCAGCACGGCACGAACCTGCCCCGCCACACAGGGGGACCTGTCGAATTACAGGAATCTGCTCGACGAGCCTGAGGACCATGCCATCGGCCGGTCCCGCGGCGGGCTGACCACCAAGATCCACGCCCTGGTGGATGGCAACATGCGTCCCCTGGTCCTGCTGCTGGGGCCGGGCCAGGGCGGGGACTCGCCGATGTTTGAGAACCTCATGGAGGCCCTGAAGGTAGAAAGGCCCGGTCCCGGCCGGGCCCGCACCCGCCCGGACCGGGCCATGGCCGACAAGGCCTATTCCTCCAAAGCAATCCGGGCGTACCTGCGCGGGCGGGGCATCGAGTGCGTTATCCCGGAAAAGGACGACCAGAAGGCCAACCGGAAACGCAAGGGCTCCGCCGGGGGACGCCCCGTCAGATACGACAGGGACGCCTACAAACGGCGCAATGTGGTCGAGCGCAGCTTCAACACCCTCAAGCAATGGCGGTCCCTGGCCACCCGCTACGACAAACTGGCCCTCACCTACCGCTCAGCGGCCGTCCTGCACGCCGTCGTCATCTGGAGCGCCGCATTGGGAGACACGCCCTAGGAGGGCGCTGAACAAGGGGCAATTCGGGGCCGCGGGTTTGGCTGTCGCACCTTTCCGGGGCCTTTGGCGGCCCGCTGGGGGTCTCCTTTCTGATCGCCGGAGATCTGGTTCGTGATTTTTGCGGGCCTTGTACCTCCGTTCGTGGCTCCCCGCGGCTGGGATTTGGCCCAGGACCGGGGTGGGGGCCCTTTCCGGGTCTTATCCCAGGGCCCAGGCCCCGTTGTGGCGGGTGAGGCCCAGTTTCAGGAGTCGCCGGAGGTTCAGCGCGGCGGTGCGGACCTGCAGCCAGGCGTTGTTCTTTTCAACTCCCCGGTATCTCAGGGCCCGGTTGCCTCCGGCGACCAGCCAGCCGATGGACCGTTCCACCAGGGGCCGGTGGGCCCGGTAGTCGTGCCGGAACCCGGGCTCGAGGGCGGCGGCCCGGTGGGCGCGCTGGCGGGCGTGGTGGACGGTGATGACGACCTTGCGCCCGCCCTTGGCCGTGGTGCATTTCTCCCGCAGCGGGCAGGCCTTGCAGGCGGTGCCGAAGTTCACGTTGCCTCTGGCGCTGATGGTGCGCACCTCACCTTTGGGGCAGGTGAGCGTGTTCTTTGCTTCGTCGTGGGTGAAGTCGTCCAGGTCGTAGCCGCCGGGCACTGCCGGGCGCAGCGGCCTGGGCTTGACCAGCCCCTGGTGCCCGGCCCCGTCGAGGTGTTCGAGCATGGGCCCGGAGCCGTAGGCCGAATCGCCAAGCATTTGGTAGTCAACCTCCGTATCCTTCATGGTCGGATCGGCGGCGGCCAGCCCGATTCCGGCCTCCGCGTCGCTGGAACCGGGGCCGGCGGCCCGGGTCATCACGGCGCTGGTGTAGAGCCCGGTTTCCGGTTCGGCAATGATGTGTCCCTTGAACCCGTCCATCATCACCGAGCGGGACTTGTGCGCGTGCCTGGCCTCGGGATCCACGATGGAGACCATCCGGTCCCGGGCGACCTTCCGGGCGATCCGCCACCGCCCGTCGGTGCCGTCGGAACCCTCGGCCGGCTCCACGTCCTGGCCCGAAACCAACGCCAGCAGCACGTAGGCCTGCGCCTGCGGCGAGTCTTCTTCCAGGGTGTCGGGATCCACCGCGCCAAGCAGGGCCAGGGCGTCGGTGACCAGCCCCGAGACCAGGGCGTCCTTCGCTTCCTTGTCGTCCCAGGCGATGTCCGGCTTGCCCACGTGCGAGTAATCGTAGGAGGTGGCATGGACCGCCATGAGCGTGGCCCCGTGCTCCATGGCCCTGCCGAAACGGCGGATCACGGCAATCAGCTGGGTGATGGTGTCCTGCCGGGCCACCGCATCGGCGAACACGGTCGAATCCACCGCCCGGCGGTGCCGGCCGGTGAGGACACCGGTCGCGGTGATGACCTGGGCGACGGCTTCGGTGATGCGGTGCGGGTTGCTGCTGCCGCGCAGGCGGTTGCGCCAATGCACCAGCGCCGTGGGATGGAACGCGGTCTCGGTCAGCCCGTACCCGCAGGCGGCCTTCCACCGCAGGTCAAAGGTCAAGGCTTCGGCGGCGGCCCGGTCCGAGAGACCCTCCAGGGCCTGCAGGACCAGGACGGTGCCGATGACCGCGGCCGGGATCGAGGGCCTGCCCCGGGTGGAGGGAAACAGGTCCTCCATCATCGAGTCCGGGAAAAGCTCCGAGCGGTGCCCGGCCAGAAACGCGTAGGCACTCCCCGGGGCCAACAGCTCCCCGGCCAGCGCCTCCACATCCAAATACCCGCGCTGGGCCTCTTCAATTCCTTGCATGCATCCAGTCTTAAGGACCAGGACCCGAAGTCCAGCAGGCGCGCCTTAAACCACCCAAATTGTTCAGCACAGTCCTAGCCCGGATTTTTCATCGGACGGCGGTCGGGGCGTTGGGTGCGGGTTTTGCCGTCCCGGCGGGCTGAATCGGATTTCGGGTGTGGCTGATGGACCCGGGGGCGCCGGGCTGTGCGCGGGCTTCCACTGTTCCCGTTGGTGTTCTTCTTTCCTGCTCGTTGGTTGACGGGGGGTTGCGGTGTCAGGCCCGCAGGAGGACCGCGGGGCGGTTCGCGGCTGCGGCGATCCGTTCAATGGCTTCGAGCAGGGCGCTGATCAGGGGTTGCTCCGGCGCGGCGGCGGGCAGCAGCAGGTGGTTCCGGCGGGCGCGGGTGATGATTTTCCCGGCGGTGGCGAAGAGCCGGTAGCGCCAGCGTTTGATGTCCCAGCCCCGTGCTTTGTGGCCGTCGGGCAGGGCGGTGAGCTGGAGCCAGGAGACCAGGTTCGCGGCCAGGACCGCGAGGTTGGCCCAGGCCTGGTTGGCAGCGAAATCGAAGAAGGGGAGCTTTCCGAGCCCGGTGTTCTTTAGGGTTTTGATGCGGTTCTCGGCCCGGCCGCGGGCCCGGTGCCGGGCATCCAGAAAAGGTCCGTGCCAGCGCGGGGAGTTCGTCAGAAACGCTGTCACACGGTGACCGTCGATGTCGAGCAGGGTCGGTGTCGCGCCGGGGTGCAGCGGTTCGGCGCGCAGGAAGATCTTCGTCCCCGGCGGGTAGTCATCGAGCGGGATCACCTGCGTGGCGTTGATGACCCAGGCGTCATCGCGTTCGACCCCGTCCTGGTCCAGGGCCGGTTGCCAGTATTTCTTGTCGTTGATCCAGTCGATCATGTGGGCCTTGCCGACCGGCACCGGGTACGAGGCGGAGAACTGCACGCCCCGCGAATGCAGGTACCAGAGGAACTTCCGGGACGCGCCGGCGCTGTCGGTGCGGACCAGGATCTTCTCCCCGTCCAGTTCCCCGGTCCCACCGTAGAGGGAGTCGGGCAGGACGGCGATGGCGGCCTCGAAGATGCGGATGTGGTCCTCGGCGTTGTTCGCCGTGGCCCCGCCGTGACGCAACAGTACCGCGAGTTCCTCCCCGGTGCCGCTGCCGGCACCGTAATCGAGGCTGGCGGTGAACGGGGCGAATCCGAACCCGCCCTTGTAGTTTCCGGTGGCCTGTTCCTTGTCCGAGTGCGAGGTCACCAAGGTGGCGTCGAGGTCGATGAGCAGCGGGTCCGCGGCCGTCGCCTTCACCGCCGGGCTGCGGTCTCCTGCGGCTTCCCATGCCCGGGTCCGCAGTTCCTTGGCCAGGGTCGAAAAGCCGTAATCGAAGACGTCCGGGTTCTTCACGGTGCGTTCGAAGAACCGGGAGACTGTTGCGTTCGAGGGCACGTTGCCGAACACGCCGGGCTGGGCGCGCAGGATGTCCAGGTCCGAGGCGTGCTCGCCGCCGGCGGCGAGCATCACCGCCAGCGACCCGAGCAGCCTCCCGGGCCGGTGTGAGGCCATCGCGGGGACGAACTGCCCGAGCCGGTCCTCGCACAGGTCCCGGAACCCGAGGGCGTCGATGAATGAGGTCAGGATCCGTCCCCCGGCATGGGAGACCAGCGACTGGCCGGTGAAAGTGACCGGGAGGGACGGGAAGACCTTGGTAGGCTGATGCATCGAAAAGGTGCTCCTTCAAGACACGGAAATAACGGCGTAGACACCCCTATTTTCCCTTGTCAGAGCACCTTTTCGTGTCTTAAACACACCCCTCAGCCCAACCCTGATGAAAACCCCGGGCTAGGGGGTGTGCCGGTGAATCGAGGGCGGAATTTCCGCACCGTACCTTATCTTCCCGGAAAATGTGGACGGGCCCGCCCCCCTGCCTTATCCAGTGGTGCCCTCCACCATTTCCCGGGGCTCGGTGAGGCGGCGCCCGAGACGGTCGAGCAACTGCTTGAGCAGCCGGGAAATCTGCATTTGGCTGACACCGAATTCCAGGGCGATCTGCCCCTGCGACATCTCTTGGACAAAGCGTAGATGGAGCAGCCGCCTGTCTTCCTCGCTCGCGTCGGAGAGGGCGGCTTCCAGGGATTGCTCTTGGTCGATGCGTTCATACCCGGGGTCCTCTTCGGCCAGGATGACGCCAAGACCTCGGCCCTCGACCCGCTCCGGCGGGTCATTGTGCTCGATCTGTTGGGCGACCATGGCCGCCTCCGCGAGCAGGGCCTGGGCGGTGTCCATAACCGATATGCCCGCCGCCGAACTCAGTTCGGCAGGTGAGGGGTCACGTCCCAGTCGCTGGGTGAGTTCGGGGCGCACTTGCCTGATCGTGAGCCGTACTTCCTGGATGGGCCGGGGTGGCCGCACCACCCAGGAGTGGTCCCTGAGATATCGTTTGAGTTCCCCGGTGATGGTCGGCACTGCATAGGCCATGAAGCCATGGCCCCTTGACTCGCGATACCCCCTGGCAGCCTTCACAAGCCCGAGCCTGGCTACCTGTTGCAAGTCCTCGGCCTCGCAGCCCGGGGCGCGGTAGCGGCGCGAGATGGCGTCGGCTACCCTCAGGAACTGGAGCACTAGCTGTTCAACGCTCTCGCCAGGTTCTGCAATTGCGGGTCCCGACGAGAGCGGGAGGCCGGAAGGAGCATGCTCAGGCGCGATGGCTCGGGCAACTGAATCCTGCACAGCCGTGCCGGGATTCGGGCCGCACAAAAGGGCAGATGCTCTGGCGTTGCCGTTCATTGCCGCCACATCCTTTCCCGGGATCCCGGTCTGTGGCTCCGCGCGTACTTCCAGTCGAGTCCGTCCGGCGGGCTCAGCGGGCAGCCTGGCCGATGACACCGAGCCGCTCAACAGGGATGAGGTATCCATCCCAGCGGCAGTCTTTGCCTGGAGGGAAAACCGCCCCGGCACCGAACGTCCTGTGGCGGTGCCGGCCGGAGGCTACAGCCCACACCACGCGTACCCGGGCCCCCTCGCGGGAAACAACGTATCCATGGATCTGGGCGCCGGCATCACTGACAACCACCTTTCGTGCCATTGACTTCATTCCCGTCGATGACCGGGCAAGAGCGGGGCAGGCCAGAGACGGTATGGCTTGTTGTGTGGCCGTAGCCCTCATTTCTGGACCGCCAGGTCTTCAGGGGAGCAGGGGGCTGTCAATGGCCTCGGGGGGTTTGGGGTGCCCGGGAATTTGGGTGCGAGTTGGTTCCGGTGCAGGGCCGCCACAATGGCTTGCTCGCGCCGGGCTAGGGCCGCGATCCGTCCGGGGTTGGCGGCGTTTCTGTGCTCGTCCTCGGACAGGGCCAGTTGCACGATCAGTTCCCGAACGGTTGCCTGGCCGAGGTCATCATCCTCCGGCGCGACACCGTCCGTGGGTTGGGTTGAATTCATCCCCGTAGCCTAGTTCCCCTAAGGGTGAACTTCTTCACCCCTAGGGGTGAAAATGCGTGCCCTATAGTGAGGGAATGGAATGCCTTCGCATCGCACTGGTGGATGACTATGAAATCGTGCTTCGGGGGCTGGAGATGATGCTCCGGTCCTACGGGAATACCCTGGAGGTCGTCGAACTCGACCTCAATCGCAATGTGGACAAGCCCGTAGATATCACCCTCTACGATACGTTTGCAGCGACCCCGGGAGACCGAGAGGACGTGCACGAACTGGCAACAAATCCCCTTGCCGGCAAGGTGGTTGTCTATTCGTGGGACCTCGAGGAAACCCGGGTCAAGGCTGCGCTGGCCAACGGAGCCAGTGGGTATCTGTCGAAAGGTCTTCCCGCGGCCCGCCTGGTCCGCGCGCTCCACGACATTCACCGGGGCGAAGGCCAGGTTTTCCACGCACCCGGCGGCCAGGCGAAAACGAGCCTCGGTGACTGGCCTGGCCGTGAAGAGGGCCTGACCCAACGGGAGGCTGAAGTGCTCGCACTCATCACCCAAGGCCTCAGCAACGCCGAGATCGCCGAGAGGACCCAGCTATCAGTCAACACCGTCAAGACGTTCATCCGTAGCTGCTACCGCCGCATTGATGTCACCAACCGCTCCAACGCCATCCTCTGGGGCCTCGAGCACGGATTCTTTCCAGACCACAAACGGGTCCGACCGCGACAGTGAGAAGGCCATGCAGGAGCGCCGGCACGGCATCCTGGCCACCTGGCACAACCACACCACCAACACCGTCGCCGTCAGCCGAGACGTCCCCTACGGGGAGACCCACGAACGATGCCAGGAACCAGAGCGCATCTAGCCGGCCGCCCGGGTTGTGACTATCGGTTCAAAATGACGGTTCCTTCACAGCTCGATTTGGCGGTTTCGGCGCCGCGTAAGCCGGTCCCCCACCGCGCCACCTTCCGGCCACTCCCCCACCCCGAAAAATCTGTCGTTTTCAGAATTCGATTGCACAGGCACCCGCGGAATTCCGGGTTGTGCAGACGAGTGTTCACACGAAGGTTTCAGAAGTCCTCTGCACGGAACCCCATTCTGCTCAAGAGTCCCGCGCACAAACCATCACTCTTCCGTAGGCGTCTGCTGTTAGCTGCAACTTTAAACTGACCGTAGACGGCATTTTGGATTGACCGTTCCGGCAGGTTCAAGCGGTCATCGCAACGCCTTGATGATTGAAGGATGTTGATGACTGATTGCGCCGATCGTTTTCCGAGCGTCTCGTTGTCGAGGAGAGGGACTGCCCCGGCTTTAGTTGACTCGGCTGCGGCTACTTCGGCGGCTCAGTGGTGTCTACTTTGAGGTACTGGTAGAGGGTTTCCCGGCGGATGCCAAATTCGCGGGCTAGGCCCAATGCCGTTTACTTTGTAATTTTGCGGGTTTTCTTGAGTGGCCAGTTGGACATTTTGCGTTTGACGGCGCGGGGGTTGGTGCGTTGCCGGCGTGGGGGCAGGAGTTCGTGGAGGATTTCCCGGCAGAAGATGGTGAAGGCTTCAGCCAGTGTGTGAGGGGGAAAAAGCCGGGCGCGCGGCGAGGGAACGCCGTGCTGCCCGGAGGGTCCTTGTGAAAGAGAAGCGCAGGTGGTCTTCGTCGAATTCTGCCGCGACGGTGCCGATGAGGGACCGGATCGCGTAGTGCGCACAGAGATGGCCGTAGATTTCCTGGAGCACCCCGTCGGGTGTTTTGGACCGGAGCACGATGCCGGGGCCGCGCTGGTGGGTTTTGAGTTCATCGAAGCTGGATTCTATTTCCCAGCGGCGGGCATAGAGGCCGGCCAGGTCGTCGGCCGGTGCGGTGGCCGGGTCCAGGATCGTGGTGATCAACAGGAACTTGCTCACGTCATCCCCGGCAAGGGCCTCGTTCCCCATGGTGGCCTTGGCCCCGGTGGTGGCTTCGTATTCGATGACGCGGACCGGGATCCCGTTGCTGTCCTTGGCCCGGTCCTTGCCGGACGAATATACCTTTGAGAGGTAGGAGCCGTCGGGGTAGTCCTCCAGCGGCGGCAGGGCGCTGTTGGCTTTCATCCGCCACAGCAAAGCCGCCCCCGTGGCGGCACTGTCTTTCCACGCCGTATAGGAGAAGAACCCGCGGTCGGCCATGGCCAGCATGTCCTTGGCCAGGTCCGCGAGCAGGGCCGGATACAGGTCGTGCTCGGAGGTGTCGCAACGGGAGGCCACCGCGGAGAAAACCGCGTGGGTGCCGCATTCGACCAGGCCCAGCACCCTCGCCTGCGGGAAGGCGCTCTTGAAGTCCGTGTTTGTCCCCGGCCGGCCGTAGGCGCGCTCGTTCGCCGGGGTGTCGGCAAGATCCAGGGTGGTCCCGTCCACGGACACCAGCCGCCATTCCTTGTAGAACCCGGCCCCTCCCGGGGCTGCGAATGGCTTCGCGACCTCGGCGAACAACTCCACCATCACCGCGGGGCCGAGCCGGGTCCTCGCCTTGTAGATCGCTGCCTTCGTCGGCATCGTCCACTCACGGAACCGGCCGCTCAGCCACTCCATCCCGGCCAGCAACGACCGCATGACTTCCTCGTAGGAACCGGTGGAGAACAACGCCAGCGCCATGACGTAATAGACCATCAACCGGGACGGCAGCAACCGGTTCCGCTGCTCCAGGGCCCCCGTCCGCCCGATCACCGCGTCCACCACCTCGGCCGGGAAAACCCGCGTCAACACACCAAGAGAAACGTGGTCGCTCAACCGCTCGGGACCCTCCGGGGTCACCCATCCACTACGCGCCATCCCGAAACATTAACACAAACCATCTAAGTAAACGGCATTGGGGCTAGGCCGGTCTTCTGCTCCCCCGCGCCGGCCCGCTTGCGCAGCTCGGCTGCCTTCTCGGGCGAGAGTGCTTTCCTGCGCCCGCGGTAGGCACCCCGGGCCTTGGCCAAGGCGATGCCTTCGCGCTGGCGTTCCCCGATCAGCGCCCGCTCGAACTCGGCGAAGGCGCCCATGACGGAGAGCATCAGCTGTGCCAGCGGGGAATCCTCCCCCGTAAACACCAGGTGTTCCTTGAGGAACTCGACCCGCACACCCTTGGCGGTGAGCCTTTGCACCAGCGACCGGAGGTCATCCAGGTTTCGGGCGAGCCGGTCCATGCTGTGCACGAGGAGGGTGTCCCCGTCCCGGAGGAAGCGCAGGAGCTCCTCGAGCTGCGGGCGCTTCGTATCCTTGCCCGAGGCCTTGTCGGTGAAGATCCTGTCCAGTTGAACACCCTCGAGCTGGCGCCCGGTGCGCTGGTCCAGCGTACTCACCCGTACATACCCGATGCGCTGACCCGTCACATGGACCACCACCCTTCAACCAGAACCTTCGACTGTCAGGTTGACCTCTAAGACCCCGAACTCTAGGTGTCAAGAAAACCCGAAAGTCACCCTAACTTGACACTGCAGAAAAATTCCATCCTGACGTCAGGTTGAGGTATGCCCCAACCTCGCGATCTCCCCGCCCGTGAGCCACGTTCCCCGGACCTCACTCAAGGGCCGTGTCCGCTAAAACGTTGAGCGGGCCTGGTCCTACAGCGTTGTCGCGCAGGGCACGAATAGTTCGAAATCGAATATGCACCTGTACCAGTAGTCAGTCCCAGGTACGTTCTGCCATTCACTTGAGAGAGCTGGACCGGCCAGGACCCTGTCAGTCGAAAAACGGAATGGCGCTTCACGACTCGAGCTAGTGCTGTGGCCGTAAAGGTTGACGGTGTTTGGGATGGTGCCACGCTGGAGGCATGGCTGATTGCAGCCCGCCCGTCGTGGCCCAATACGCCGTCATGGATTCGGCGCTGACGCATCCCAAGAACCGGGAACGGGGCTGGCTGCGGCTGGACTTTGTTTCGTCGGCAGCCATATCCATTGTCCCCGGCCTGGTCGGGCACCTGCGCGCACAGTTCCGGGGATAAGTGCCACAGTGCTCCTGCACGAGCCCCTGGTAGTTGCCGTGGCTTCCGGCCACCGGCCGGCCACCCGGACCCATGTCGCCCTGAACGATTTCAAGGGCGAGGCATTCATCGCCTTTCCACGAAGCCGCACGTCATCGCTCTTTGACCACATTTCTGCGCTGCCGCATGCCGTCGGAGCGGACTTCGACATCCCACAGGAAGCCGTCAAGTTCCACCATTCTGCCCCCGGTTGCCGCCCATCTGAGCATCGCCGGCGTGCCCGATTCCATGCGCGCGGTCGCCATACCGGGACAGATCTACCTCCATATCGCCGACCCCAAGGCCACCTCCACGGTCACCCTGATCTCTGCCACCGATACGTCAGACTCCCTGCCCTTGGCAAAAATCACGGAGGCCTTTGAAGAGAAGTCCCCCGCCACCTGAGCCGGCCCCGGCCAAGGGGCGCACACCGGCTAGTCCCTGGACGATGAGCAGCTGCCCACGTTATGGGAACTCTGAAACTTCTGGATTCGAAAGGTCACGAATGGGGCGAATGGCCGTAAAAGTGTAAGAAAAGTCACTTATGGTAGACTGTCGACAATCGACTGTTTTCGTTTGAAGGGTTTGTGTCATGGGCAAGTTGGAGAGAATCTCGATGAAGGACCGCCTTGCCACGGAGCTTCGCCGGAAGATTCTGGCAGGGGCCCTTCCGCCCCATTTCCGCCTCACTGAGCAGGACCTTGCGGATGAGTACGGAGTAAGCCGCGCGGTGGTGCGGGAAACCATGTTGGTGTTGGAACTGCAGGGACTCATCGTCTCGACACCGTACAAGGGTTCCGAGGTGGCCTCAATTTCCCGTACCGAGGTAGCCGGGCTGCTCCTCCCCATACGCATCCACATTGAGCAGTATGCGCTCAAGGAGGGCATGCCGCTTTTCGACGCGGACACGTTTGAATCCTTTGAGCGCGTCCTGGCCGCGATGGAACAAGCGATTCATCACAAGGACATCGAAGCGTTCAACGAGGCCGACATGCAGTTCCACGCGATCATTGTCGACGCCTGTCCGACCGACTCCGCGCGCGGCATTTGGGACTCCATCCATCCGCGCATCAGGATGCATTTCGCCCTCCAAACAGGACGTACCGGCGCCCTCGCGGAATTCCTCGAAGACCACAGGCACCTTGTTGACGTGTTTCGAACGGGAGACGTACCTGCCAGCGTCGCCGCCATCGAATCCCACATCATCGAAACGAATACACCCCATCTGGGATTGCTCGATGAAACCCACTAGCTGCACCCCCACAAAAATTTTCACTGACAAAGGAGCCAGGATGATTGAGACAGAGGCCGCCAACACGGCGCAAAGCAGCATGCAACCACCGAGACCTCGCGTCGATAAGGTACTCGTCATTGGTGCGATCATCGTGGTTGCGATTGTCGTGACCGCCCTGCTGCTGTGGCCCAGCCAGGCGCAGTCCTCGGCAAGCGCCCTGTTTGACGGATCCACCCGGATTTTCGGGGCGCCCGTTCAGGTCCTCGGCTTGGGGTGCTTCCTGCTGGCAGTCCTTCTGGCCGTCTCCAAGTTCGGACGAATCAAGCTCGGGGAAGGCAAGCCCGCGTATTCGACCTCCAGCTGGCTTTTCATGTTCATTGCCGCAGGCCTGGGATCAGCCACCATGTATTGGGCCTTCATGGAATGGGCGTACTACTACCAAACGCCCGGACTGAATATTCAACCGGAGTCCCGCGAGGCCCTGGATGTGAGCATGTCCTACACCTTCTTCCATTGGGGTCCCATCCCGTGGGCCATGTACGTCGTCGCTGGGATTTCAATGGCCTACTACTTCCACGTCCGGAAGGGCAAGCGCCTCAGCTACGCGGGCAACATCGAGGCTGTGACCAAGAAGGTCAAGGCCGACGGCGTCGGCGGGCGCATCATTGACCTGCTGTTCCTCTTTGGCACCTTTGGCGGACTGATCCTGACCGTCACTGTGACGGTCAACACCGTCTCCGCCGGGGTCGCCGGGCTGCTGGGCATTGAGAACGCCTTCTGGCTGAAGGCCCTCATCCTCACCGTGTCCACCGTGGTGTACGGACTGAGCTCCTTCGTTGGCATCGACAAGGGATTGCAGAAACTGGCCAAAACCGCGATCGTGGCCGCCTTCGTTTTTGCCGCCGTGGTGTTCCTGATTGGCCCGTCCGAATTCATCATGGGCAATGTCGTGAACGCCGCCGGGCTGGAGGCCCAAAACTTCCTCCACATGAGCCTGTTCACCGACCCGAACGGCGGCGGCTCGTTCGCACGCGACTGGACAGTCTTCTACTGGCTCTACTGGATTTCCTATCTCCCCGGCGTCGCCATCTTCATCACCCGCGTCTCCAAGGGACGCACCATCCGACAGACCGTCCTTGGCCTGATGGTGGGTGGATGTGCAGGCACCATGTTCTTCTTCGGCATTCTCTCCAGCTACGCCATCCACCAGATGAACCACGGGACGGTCAACGCCCCACAGGTCCTGGCTGGCAAGGGCGGCGACACTGCGGTCGCCGAGCTGCTGAACACCCTGCCCTTCGGGGGGTTCTTCTCCATTGTGTACTTCCTGATCATGCTAGTCTTCCTCGCCTCGCACATGGACGCCACCTCGTTCACCGTCGCTGCCGTCAGCACCCGGAACCTGCCGCACGGTACCGATCCGGCACGCAGTCTCCGCCTGTTCTGGGTGGTCATGTTGGCTGCCGTTCCGATGGCCATGCTGGCCATCAACGCCGACCTGGGCACGCTGAAGACAGGATTGACCTTGACGGCAGTGCCCTTCCTCTTCTTGCTGGTCGTGCAAGTCTGGGGACTCATCCGCTGGCTGCGGGAAGACTCAAACCGCATCGACATGAAAACGGGGCTGCTGCGCCCTGTCAGTGCCAACCGGTCAGACGTAACAGTGGCCCCGAAGGGATTGGTCTAACCATGAAGATTATCGACGTCGAGGCAATCTGGTTGCGGGTACCCACATTCAGTGAGAGATGCGAATGGGGCGAGGACGCCTTTCTGGTCAAGGTCCACACCGACACCGGGCTGACCGGCATTGGCGAATCCGACAGTGCCCCGGCCGTACTCAAGGCCATGGTCGAAACCCCATCGTCGCATTCGACAAGTCGTGGACTGCGGGAAATCCTGCTGGGGGAAAACCCCCTGGACATTGACCGGCTATGGCGGAAGATGTACCACGAGTCCTCCTACATGGGCCGGCGCGGGGCAGCGATCCATGCCATCAGCGCGATCGACATCGCCTTGTGGGATATCGCTTCCCAGCACTACGGGGTGCCGATCCATACGCTTCTGGGCGGCAAGGTCCGCGACGAGATTGCCGCCTACGGCACCTTCATTCCCAAGGACAGGCCAGCTGAAAATAAAAAGCTTGTCGAGGGGCTTCTCGAGTCCGGATTCACCGCCCTAAAGCTGGGTGGAGGGCTGTTCGGCACCGACCCGGACCATGACCATGAGGTCATGCGGGTTGTCCGTGACACAGCAGGCGAGGACACCGGGCTCGCCATCGACCTGGTGTACCAGTGGAAGAACTACCGCTACGCCAAGACACAGTGCGAGCGGATGGGAGAATTCAACCTGGACTGGATCGAGGAGCCGCTGCCTAGCGATGACCATCTGGGGCTGCGCCGGTTGGCGGAAAACTCAGGGACCCGGATATCCGGCGGCGAAGGCCTCTCGACGGTGGCTGAATTTTCCGAATTCATCCGCGACTCACGACCCGACATCATCCAGCCCGACATCACCCGGTGCGGGGGTATCAGCGAGATCCGGAAAATCCACGGCATCGCCACGGGCTTTAGCACCGAGCTTGTCCCCCATGGTTTCAGCACCGGCATCCTCATGGCCGCCACCGTGCAGTTTTTGGCCAGCATCCCGGGCGGAGACCTCATCGAGTTCTCCCAAAGCACCAGTCCCCTGTCCCTGGAACTGGTCACCAACCCCATCACCTTGGTCGACGGCAAGGTCCCGGTACCGGATGTACCCGGTCTTGGCGTTGACCTGGATGAGGACCTCATTGCGAAATATCGGGTGGAAATGTCCGTGGGAAGCCCTGTATGAAGTCCCTGAGGATCGACTCGGTGGACGTGTTTGTCCTGGCAAATCCCGAGGCAAGGTACAGGACGTCGGCCCACTACGACGAGCTACAGATCACCAACACGGTGGTGCGCATCAACTCGGGCGACGCGTTCGGCGTCGGAGGGGCCATCTCCTGGACCGAAGGCGGGGTGGACACGGCCTTGGGAAGGGCCATCGAACATGTTGGAAGCGCCCTCATCGGCCAGAATGCGCTCAACCGGGGATACCTCCACGAGGTGATGTCCAACAGGTGCGCCTCCATGCTGCCTTTTTCCCTGGCGCCGCTGGACATCGCCTTGTGGGACTTGGCCGGCAAGACGTTCGATGTGCCCCTGTACCAACTGCTGGGCGGCCATCGCGATGAAATTCCCGCCTATGCGAGCACCCCCTTTCTCGAGACCATTGAGGAATACCTGGACATGGTCACCCAGTATCTGGCCCAGGGCTACCAAGCCATCAAATTCCACACCTGGTGCTACCCCGACAAGGACCTCGAGTTGGTCAACGCCGTCGCGGAAAAATTCGGCGGGCTGGATATTGCCTGGATGCTCGATGTTGAAGGCCGCTACACCCGCCAGGACGCCCTGCGTGTCGGCCGCCGGCTAGAAGAACTCGGATACATCTGGTTCGAGGCACCCCTCCCCGACAACGATTTGGAAGGCTATCGCTGGCTGCGCAGCAAGCTGGACATTGAAATCATCCCGGCCGGAAATGAGCTGGTGACGCTGGGCCTGGTTCAGGCCGGCATGTCCATGGGAAGCTGGGACCACGCCCGAATCGATGCAACCCTCGCCGGTGGAATCACCGGAGCCCAACGCATCATGTCTGCCGCCCAAGCACACTCTATGAATGTCGAATTGCAGTCATGGGGCTATACCCTCTCCCAGGCCGCAAACCTCCACCTCATGCTCGCGTTCCCCAATTGCCGATACTTTGAACAGGCCATGCCATTGGAGCCAATGGAGTACGCGGCGCTAGACGTGATTCGCATAGATGCCAACGGACTCGTAAGGGCATCGGACAAGCCTGGCCTAGGCGTCGACCTGGATTGGGAACTGATCGAAAAGCAGGCCCTGGTCAAATACACGCTCCGATGACACCACAGCCGTCCCGCTGAAAACGGGGCCCTGCCACGAGTTGGCAGGACCCCACCACGCCTTCCCGTGCAAATCCCTGCGAATCCACGCCCCGCCACGAGACCTCCTCGTATCCAAAGACGAGGAAAATATGCACTTGGCGCATAGCCTCGGGCGGTAGCGCACGTCTGCATTGTTGGTGTGTAATCTCGCTACATCGTGGACAGTGAATCTCACCTCTTCGTGGACACCGGGTCTCAATACTTTGTACACAGCTACCGGCACTGGTATGCCGGCCGCGCGCCGAGACTGCGCCGGGACATTGGTGTGCCGGCGGTGGTGGATGTCAGGTTGGGCGGGGTCAGGCGGCGAGGGTGACGGTGTAGCCGAGGGCTTCGAGTTGGTGGATGTGGGTGAGTGTCCTGGTCTGCGGGTTGAGGTTCCTGGTGAAGTAGCCGGCACCGAGATCGATGAAATGTGCCAGGGGGCTTTGCAGCAGGTGCCAGATGATGGTGAGAATGGAGCGGCCGACCGCGACGATCGCCCGGGACTTGCCCCGCCGCCGGGCGATCCGGCGGTAGCGTTCGCCCAGGAACGTGTGGGTTTTGCCGGCGGCGACGGCGGCCTCGCCGAGGGCCCGGGCCAGGTAGCCGTTGCCGTGCCCGGTCGAGCCGTGGCCGGTGATCTTGCCCGCCGAGGAGCTGATGCCGGGGGAAAACTTCGCCCAGGAACACAGGTGCCCCGAGGTGGGGAACCGGGTCATGTCGACCCCTATTTCGGCAATGATCGCGGCGGCTGCGACCGGGCCGATGCCCGGTATCTCATCCAGGACCGCCGACTGGGCGGTGAACGGGGCCAGTGCGGCCCCGATCTGCTCATCGATGGCGGCGATATCGGTCTCGATGCCGTCGACCCGGTCCAGCATCCGCGCCAGCAGGAACCGGTGGTGGTCATCGACGAACCCGGTGAACGCCTCTTCGAGCTCGGTGATCTTCGTCCGCATCCGGGTGTGCGCCATCTGTGCCAGGACCCTCGGGTCCCGTTCCCCGTTGATGAGCGCGGCCATCATTTCCCGCCCGGAGACCCCGAAGATGTCCGAGGCGACGGAGGAGAGTTTGATGCACGCGTCCTCGAGAAGCTTTTCGACCCGGTTCTTCTCCGCCGTCCGTGTCCCGACCAGGTCGGTCCGGTACCGGGTCAGGTCCCGCAACTGCCGGATCTCCAACGGCGGGACGAAGCTGGGGCGCAGCATCTGCCGTTCGGCGACCTTGCACAGCCAGACCGCGTCGAACACGCCGGTCTTGGGCCGGCCGGGCAGGTGTTTGACGTCCCGGGCGTTCACGACCCAGGGCTGCAGGCCGTGGGCCTCCAGCAGGTAGTACACGGGCTTCCAGTAATCGCTGGTCGCCTCCATCACGACCCGCTCGATCCCCAGGTCCACCAGGTGGTTCGCCAGTTCTGCCAGCGAGCGGGTCATCGTCGACTGCGTGGACACCTCCTGCAACCGTTTCTGCGGAGCCCCCGCCGAGGGGATCCGCACACAACAAACCAGCTCGGCCTTGCCGATATCCAGGCCGGCGACCCTGGCAATGATCTGTTCCTCGTCCCGTGATTCGACCAACATGGCCACCCTCATCTCCCTGCTGCACACACCGCTTATTACCTGGGTGGCCCCCCGTGGGGGCCGCATGGGAAAAGGGAAACTAATCCGCGTGCTCGCCCGGGGGCGGCAACAGTGAAGGGCCCACAACGCGGCTCCCAACGCCCCGCTGCTCAACGGCCTCAAGGAACCATAGTTACAGTTGGTTTTAGGTCGGCGTCAACAGATTTAGCCGGCAATGGCGGGCGTCCAGGGGTTGCCGTTGTGGAGCATGGCCATGGCGGCGAACGCGGATTGGCCTTGCTTGCGGGCCGTGGAGAGGTAGGAGCGCAGCTGGCAGAACGCCTCGGCCCCGGCCGCGGTGCGCAGCCCGCCGGCGATCTTCATCCTGATCTTCAGTGGCCGGATGTCTTGTTCGGAGCCGTTGTTGGTGAACGGCACGCGCAGGTCCGTGGCGAACCGGAGGACCTCCTCACGGTGGGTGTCCAACCTGTCAAGCAGGTTCACGTGTTTGGGTCTGCGTTTGGCGTGCTTCCCGGGGTGGTCGTCGGGGTTGGCCGCCCACCCGGCGACGATAAGGCCGTTGTAGCGGCGCCAGTAGGTGGCCAGCAGGGCGGGGGCGAAGCCGTCCGCACCCATCTCGCGGGCACGGTTCGTGGTGCGGTTGATCTCGGCCAATAACCTGTCCAGTGGCACGGCCCAGTCCTGTTGCCCGGCGACCTCGGCGGCGGCAACCAGTTCACGTCCCAGGTGCGCCCCGCACACCGCATGGGTGACATCAAAACGCCAGTACGGGGCCCAGAAATCCGTGACGAGCACGGTTTCCGCAGACAGGGCCGGGAGCACTCCGGCCTCGGTCATGGCCTCAAACCCGCGTCTGGGCGAGACGGTGTATCGGGTCAGGGCATCGGTGCGGGCCGCGTGCACCCAGGCCAGGGAACCACCGACCCGGATGCCGGTCTCATCCGCCCCGAGCACCGGTGCGCCGCAGAGTCCATCACGAAGAACCCGATCGAAGCCATCCAGGCCGGCGGCCGCGTCCGCGTACCAGCGGGCCAAGGACCCCTGGCTGATCGGGGCGCCGACCAGTTCGGTGAGCAGCACCGCGGTGCGTTCCAAGGGAAGATACTGGGCCGCCAGCAGGTAGGTGGCCAGCCCGCGCACCCGGGGCCCGTACTGGGCCGGTGCTCCGATCCCGGTCGGGGCCTCGGCCATCGTGACCCGCCCGCACCCGCAGCGGCGGTGCTCAATCCGGTGCTCCACCACCCGCAGCGCGATCCGGGGCAGGTCGAAGACCTGCCGGGCCTCGGTGGAGACGACCGGCGCGCCAGCCAGGGATTTGCCGCAGCCGGCACACGCCGCCGGTACATGGACGAGGACCTCATCCGGGGACGCAACCTGGGCTAGGGTGTGGCCGTCATGGCCGGGCTGCCCGCCCGGGGAACGATCCGTGCGCTCCCGCCGGGATCGCGGTGCCGGTTTCTCGTAGCCCTCGCTGCCGGGTGGTTTGTGCGAATTACGCGGCGCCTGCCCCAGCCGGGACTCCAACACCGCCACCCGCTCCATCAGCGCCTGATTGAGTCGCTGCAACTCGGCCACCTGTGCCCGGTGCGACTCCTGCATCTCGGCCACAATGGATCGCAGCTGGGCATTCTCAGCAGCAAGTTCCTCGTACGATGGCAACAAGCTCACACCACCAGCATCACCAGCCGCGTCCTCAAGTCAACGAGGCGCGCCGCAAACCAGCTGAGCAGTTACAACCGCTCAAGGTGAAGAGAGTAACCTTCTCGATGGCCCAAGCAATAGTCTTGCTGTAAGGAAATCGCCCTGTCGGGCCGGAACCGGAAGACTGGAGTGTTTGCTATGCGGGTATCCTCAGAAGACCGAAAAGAACAATTGATTACAGCGACCATTGAAATTATGCGTCGTGAGGGCATTCAGGCTGCGACTATTCGGGCTATAGCCAAAGAGGCTAATGCCCCATTGGCTACGGCACATTATTGCTTTAGCAATAAAGAAGAGCTTATGGAGGCGGCCGCCGAGGCTTGGTTTAAGAACTTACGCCGCTTTTCCAGCGATGTCCCGGAGCATTTTGGACTTCGTAAGGCTGTGGAGCAAGTGGCCGAAGGCTACTGGCGTGCACTAGAGGAGGAGCCCGCAAGCATACTTGCTGAGATCGAACTCATCCTGTGGGCAACTCGCAACGTCGCTGTCAGCCCGCTGGCCGCGAAAATTTATCCCGCCTATGAAGTAGAGCTGGGAAATATATTCTCTTCCGCAGCCAAAATCCGTGGCGAGCAATGCCACATAAGTTTCGATACGCTGGTTAGGTGCTTTCTTATGATCTTCGACGGGGCGGCCATTCAATGCATGACCGCCCCGGAGGCGATCGATCACCGCGGTCAGTTCTTCATGATGGTTGATGCACTTCTGATCAAGGCCGGCGTCTAAAGGGGTTCCTCTGCCACCAGGATTTTGCCTCGTAGCAATACCTCCAGGATGCTGAGCCGTTGCCGAATAGGAATGTAAGCCGGCCCCGGCGGCGGGCCCCAGTGAGCAGAGTGCGTGCAGGAAACCGCGGTTTCCTGCACGCGAGTACGGGACCGGTCCGGTGCCGCGCCAGCCGTTGCGGCGCAGGTGTCATTTTCTTAAGTCGTCTGTACCATTTCATGCGGCAGGATGGCCCTCGTGCAGAGGACTCCCGACGGTGATGATGGTAGTAGGCCGTCTGCACCAAACGTATTCTCTTCATCGAGGGTATGACACCGCCATCGGCACTAGATGAGTAAGTCCTAACCCGGATTTTTCATCGGACGGCGGTCGGGGCGTTGGGTGCGGGTTTTGCCGTCCCGGCGGGCTGAATCGGATTTCGGGTGTGGCTGATGGACCCGGGGGCGCCGGGCTGTGCGCGGGCTTCCACTGTTCCCGTTGGTGTTCTTCTTTCCTGCTCGTTGGTTGACGGGGGGTTGCGGTGTCAGGCCCGCAGGAGGACCGCGGGGCGGTTCGCGGCTGCGGCGATCCGTTCAATGGCTTCGTGAACCGCACTGGGTTTTGTAGAGACTCGGTTTATGCAGTCTGCGATGACAGAATACACGCTTTTTGATGGTTGGTTTCATATTCCATTGGCGGGATGTCGCCGATCCCGGTATGCAACCGTTCGGAGTTGTACCAGGTGACCCAGCGCGCCGTTTCGGTCTCGACCTGCTGGCATGATTTCCATGTCGTGCGCCTGTTCCGGTCGATCAGCTCGGTCTTGTACAGACCGATTGTTGACTCCATCAGGGCGTTGTCGTACGCGTCACCCACGGTGCCGATGGAGCCTGCCATCCCGGCGGCGGCGAGCTGGTCCGTGAGCATCACGGAGGTGTACTGGCTGCCGGCATCCGAGTGGTGGATGAGCCCCTCCGGGGTGAACCCCGTCAGCGTCCTCCTGCGCACCGAGAGCGCCTGCGCCAGGGCGTCGGTGACCAAGACCGTCTCCTTGGACGTGGAGACCTTCCAGCCCAGGATCCGCCGCGATGCGGCATCCGTGACGAACGACACATAACAGAACCCTGCGTAGGTCCATACGTACGTGAAATCGGCGACCCAGATCCGGTCCGGGACGCCTGTGTCCCAGCGGCGGTTGACCCGGTCCGGGAACCGGGCCGCCGTGTCGTCCCGGCGCGTGGTGAACGTCTTGCGCCCGCCGCGCAACACCCCGTACAACCCGGCACGGCGCATGAGCCGGGCGACCTGGTCGCGGCCGACACGGTGGCCGTCACGGAGGAGTTTCTTCCACATTTTATGCACTCCATACACTGAGAAATTGGCGGCATGAATGGTCTGGATGACGTCGGTCATCAACTGGTCCGAGACCGCCCGTTTGGACGGGCCGCGGCGGGTCGCCGCGTAGTAGGTCGAGGGGGCAATTTTGCAGCCGTGCTCGGTGAGCACGGTGCAGATTGGTTCGACGCCCCATCGCAGGCCTTTGGTGTCTTTACGCCCCTTGTGGGCCGCAATGAAGGCAACTATCTGGTGTGTGGCCGGTCGATCTCGGCCGCGAAGAAAGCCGAGGCCGCCTTCAAAATGGAATTGGCCCGGCGCAGTTC
Source organism: Pseudarthrobacter sp. P1 (assembly GCF_050156935.1). NCBI lineage: Bacteria > Bacillati > Actinomycetota > Actinomycetes > Micrococcales > Micrococcaceae > Pseudarthrobacter > Pseudarthrobacter sp. P1. The sequence goes on from NZ_CP189585.1 coordinate 34,629, forward strand.
GGCGTTCTCCCGGCGCAGCTTCTTGACCTCTTCGCTTTCGGCGATTGTTGACCCGGCCCGGGTGCCGTTTTCGATCTCATGCTGGGCAATCCAGGGCCTCATGGACTGCTCGCTGATCCCCACCAACCCACTGACATGCCGCCTCGAAGCAGCCCCTGACTCGGCAGGCATTTCGCCCCGTCGCTCCAGGTACAGGCGCACCACACGGGCCTTGGTTTCCTCGTCAAACTTCTTGCCACTGGCCATGACTCTATTCTCCCTGTGAGGTTGGAGTCTCCACCAAACCCAGTGCGGTTCATCGAGCAGGGCGCTGATCAGGGGTTGCTCCGGCGCGGCGGCGGGCAGCAGCAGGTGGTTCCGGCGGGCGCGGGTGATGATTTTCCCGGCGGTGGCGAAGAGCCGGTAGCGCCAGCGTTTGATGTCCCAGCCCCGTGCTTTGTGGCCGTCGGGCAGGGCGGTGAGCTGGAGCCAGGAGACCAGGTTCGCGGCCAGGACCGCGAGGTTGGCCCAGGCCTGGTTGGCAGCGAAATCGAAGAAGGGGAGCTTTCCGAGCCCGGTGTTCTTTAGGGTTTTGATGCGGTTCTCGGCCCGGCCGCGGGCCCGGTGCCGGGCATCCAGAAAAGGTCCGTGCCAGCGCGGGGAGTTCGTCAGAAACGCTGTCACACGGTGACCGTCGATGTCGAGCAGGGTCGGTGTCGCGCCGGGGTGCAGCGGTTCGGCGCGCAGGAAGATCTTCGTCCCCGGCGGGTAGTCATCGAGCGGGATCACCTGCGTGGCGTTGATGACCCAGGCGTCATCGCGTTCGACCCCGTCCTGGTCCAGGGCCGGTTGCCAGTATTTCTTGTCGTTGATCCAGTCGATCATGTGGGCCTTGCCGACCGGCACCGGGTACGAGGCGGAGAACTGCACGCCCCGCGAATGCAGGTACCAGAGGAACTTCCGGGACGCGCCGGCGCTGTCGGTGCGGACCAGGATCTTCTCCCCGTCCAGTTCCCCGGTCCCACCGTAGAGGGAGTCGGGCAGGACGGCGATGGCGGCCTCGAAGATGCGGATGTGGTCCTCGGCGTTGTTCGCCGTGGCCCCGCCGTGACGCAACAGTACCGCGAGTTCCTCCCCGGTGCCGCTGCCGGCACCGTAATCGAGGCTGGCGGTGAACGGGGCGAATCCGAACCCGCCCTTGTAGTTTCCGGTGGCCTGTTCCTTGTCCGAGTGCGAGGTCACCAAGGTGGCGTCGAGGTCGATGAGCAGCGGGTCCGCGGCCGTCGCCTTCACCGCCGGGCTGCGGTCTCCTGCGGCTTCCCATGCCCGGGTCCGCAGTTCCTTGGCCAGGGTCGAAAAGCCGTAATCGAAGACGTCCGGGTTCTTCACGGTGCGTTCGAAGAACCGGGAGACTGTTGCGTTCGAGGGCACGTTGCCGAACACGCCGGGCTGGGCGCGCAGGATGTCCAGGTCCGAGGCGTGCTCGCCGCCGGCGGCGAGCATCACCGCCAGCGACCCGAGCAGCCTCCCGGGCCGGTGTGAGGCCATCGCGGGGACGAACTGCCCGAGCCGGTCCTCGCACAGGTCCCGGAACCCGAGGGCGTCGATGAATGAGGTCAGGATCCGTCCCCCGGCATGGGAGACCAGCGACTGGCCGGTGAAAGTGACCGGGAGGGACGGGAAGACCTTGGTAGGCTGATGCATCGAAAAGGTGCTCCTTCAAGACACGGAAATAACGGCGTAGACACCCCTATTTTCCCTTGTCAGAGCACCTTTTCGTGTCTTAAACACACCCCTCAGCCCAACCCTGATGAAAACCCCGGGCTAATGCCAGAAAGGGCACGGGGCTTTTAAAGCAGGTCCTGGTGTTAGGGCTCGTGAGTTATTAACCTTGGGTGTCGCTGTTTGGCCGTAGTGTTTTGGTATGGCCATTGCAGCGGGTGTCGAAGAAGTGTTGAAGGCGAAGTTCCAGACGTTGTTCCCGCATCTGGATGAACGGCAGCGACGTTTGGCACTGGCCGCCGAGGCCCGGTCGTTGGGCCATGGCGGGATAGCGGCCGTGGCCCGGGCTGCCGGCATCAGCACTGTGACCGTGGCCAAGGGTGTTGCGGAGCTCAGGGCTCCGGTCATGGTCTGGTGGCGGGTTTGGAAGTTCGTTGACTTTCGGGGGTTTTGAGCGGCTTGGGGGATGTTAATTTTACCTGTTTTGCGATAAAACAGAGTTAGTATTTTATCGTCTATCGAGGGGTGAAATGATGGTTTTCATGACTGCTCAACGTCCCCTGCCGGTGGCGATGGATCCTGTTGCCGTGCCGGTGGGCTTGGCGGTGTCCTTGGTGGAGAACGACCGGGGCGGGGAAGTCTATATCCGCGGGCAGCTCTGTGACGTGTGGGATGCCGAAGATGCTGCGGCACGCCGGTGGGCGGCAGTGAAATTGGTGCGTCTGGGCGCGGCCTCGCAGGCGCAGATCGCGGCAGCTTTCGGAGTTTCCTCGGTGGCGGTGTGGAAATGGGTCCAGCTGGCAGCCACCGGTGGTGTTACCGCCCTGGTGGCGGAGAAGAAAGGCCCCAAGCGCCCCTCCCAGCTGGTCACTGCCACGATCGAGCGCATCGTGGCCCTACGCGCACAAAACCAGTCACTGCGGACCATCGGCGAGACGGTGGGAGTCTCCGAGTTCAGTGTCCGCCGCGCCCTGAAACTCGTTGCCGGGCAGGGCGCCAACGCCGCGGAAACACCCGCCGCCGGTGAACCTGAAACCCAGGAACCAACACCAGCACAGCAGCCTGAACTGCCGCTCCGGCCGGCCCCGGCACCCCGCGCTGCGGAGCGTGCCGCCGCCGGCTTGCCCGGGTGCGCGGTCCCGGTGTTTGCCCCGGCAGCACACATCCGGCATGCCGGGCTGTTCTTGGCCTTCCCCGCCTTGGAAACCACCGGCCTGCTCTCCTGCGCGAAGGATGTCTACGGGTCCTTGCCGAATGGTTTCTACGGCCTGGAAACGATCCTGATCGATAGCGTGCTCCGGGCCTTGGCCGGGGAAGCCCGGGCCGAGGGCGCGACGCGTTTTGACCCGGAAGAACTTGGGCGGGTGTTGGGATTGGACCGGGCCCCGGAAGTGAAAACCATCCGCCGCCGGATCAGCCACCTCGCCGAGACGGGCAAAGCCGCCGAACTGATCGCCGCCCTGGCCGCCCACCACCTGGCCGGCACGGGCCCGGGCGGGGACAACCTGGCCGCGGTCCTCTATGTTGACGGGCATGTGCGCGCCTACCAGGGACGCAAGAAGATCGGAAAGCGGTACTCCACGAGGTTGAAGTTCCCGGTCCCTGCGACCGAGGAAACCTGGGTCACCGGCGCCCACGGCGCCCCCGTGTTCGTCGTCATGGCCGCCCCCGGTGCATCCCTTGCCGCGGAACTGCGCGACCTCCTACCCGAACTACGTATAGCGGTGGGTGACGAGCGGCGGGTGCTGGTTGGTTTTGACCGCGGCGGCCGGTCACCGGCCTTGTTCAAACACATGGACGCTTCGGGTTTTGATGTGCTGACCTGGCGCAAAGGCGCCACGGAAGACATCAAGGAAGAGCTGTTCGCCGAGGTGTCCCACACCCACGATCATGGTGAAGAGAAGACCTGGAAAGTGGCTGACACGCTCGTTGACCTTCCCCTGAACGCCACCAGGACGACCGGGGAGGTCTTCCAGATCCGCCAGCTCAGCCGGGTTGTGGCCACCACCGGCGGGGGCACGAGGCAAATCCACATCCTCACCACCGATCGCGGCCTTCCCGCCGGGGAGGTGGTGTATCGGATGGGGAACCGGTGGCGGCAGGAGAACCAGTTCCGTTACGCCCGCATGCACTTCGACCTTGACTCCCACGACTCCTACGCCAGCACCGAGGACGACGAGGACCGGATGGTGCCGAACCTGGCCAAGGCCAAGGCGTACCAAAAAGTCGTTGCCGCCAGGAATGCCCATGCCGAGGCCGCCGCCATCGCCGATATCAACCTGTTGGAGCTGAAAACCCCGCCAGAAGGAAGCAAGGAACTGATCGTCACGGTCACCAGTGCCATGCACAACCAGGCCATGGCACCACTCCGGGAAGCGGAGAACGCGCTGATCGCAGCCGAGAAGGCCCACAAGGGAATCCCTGCCACGCTCCGCCTCGGAGAACTCAACCCGGGCCAGCAGGTCCTGGATACCGAGGTGAAGCTGATCCATACCGGCATCCGGATGGCCGCCTACAACACCGCGATGACCATCGCGAGGGAGATCCGCACCAACACCGGCTACCGGCGCGCCACCCAGGAAGCCCACACCCTCATGCGCCAACTGTTCAACCAGTCCGGCGACATCGACCCCACCACCCCCGGCCACCTCACCATCAGACTGGATCCGCTGCCAACCAAGGCCAAGACCGCGGCCGCCGCCGAGTTGTGCGAGCACCTCACCGCCACCGAAACCCGCTACCCCGGCACCGATCTCATCCTCAAATACACCATCAAAAACCGGGCTCAATCCTAAAAGCATTAAATCGCCATGACCGGAGTCCTGGAGCTTGAGGCGGGCACCGCGCCGCTGGGCCGCACCCGCCGGCCCGGGGGCGGTCGCAAACCCAGTGCCTTGACCGACCCCGGGCTGCTTGAGGCACTGCTGGCCATGGTGGAGCCCGAGGAGCGCGGGGACCCGATCCCACCGTTGTGCTGGACCACCAAGTCCTTGCGGACGTTGGCCGAAGAACTCACCCGCACCGGCCACCGCGTCTCAACCTGGACCGTATCGAACCTGCTGCACGAGCAGGGCTTCTCGCTGCAGGGCAACGCGAAACAGGTCGAGGGTGCCGCCCACGAGGACCGGGACGCCCAGTTCAGATACTTGAACGCCCAGAGCACCGACCACATCAAAGCCGGGCAGCCGGTGATCAGCGTGGACACGAAGAAGAAGTTGCGACACGAGGTCGCACGCGACGAGTGAACTCGCAGATAGGAGGGCCGTCTCTGGTCGGTGTGTAGTTTCGGGTCAGTGCTCATTGATCCGTGCCCGCTCTGACGTGCGTCGCTGGTAACGGCGGGGTGCGAAGCTCAGGGTTCAAGCCCAAGGGTCCCCGTTCCATCCGGGGGCCACAGGCAGGGCAAGACCGGACGGGTGAATTGCGTGAACCTCCTTTGATGTCTCGTTATCGTGAGCCTCGTTGATGGGTTGTTTGAACGGGGTGCAGGGGCTATGCGGTGGTAGTGGGCTGCTCTGGGGATTTCGGACAGTGGTACCCCTGAAATGATGGGGACTACCGGAATGAGGAATCACCAGAATGTCATCAACCCGTCGCAGGTTTAGTCAGGAATTCAAGGATGAACTGTGCCGCGAAGTCATCGACTCGTCCAAGCCCATCAAATCCGTCGCCACCGAATACGGCGTGGGCGCCGAGACGTTGCGCAATTGGCTGAAGAAGTACAGGCAAGCCCACGGTGGCATTGAGACGGAGGCGGAGTTGAACGTCTCCGAACGTGCCCGGCTCAAGGAACTGGAACGTGAGAACCAGGAACTGAAGGCGGAGGCCGCGTTCCTAAAAAAGCGGCCGCATACTTCGTGCGGGAGCCACGGTAGTGGCGAAGCATGAATTCATCGATTCCTACGCGGCCACCGAGAAGGCGCCGGCGGTGTTGAAGATGTGCCGGTGGTTGGAGGTCTCCCGCTCGGGGGTTCTACCACTGGCGCTCCCGCCCGGTCTCGGCCACCGCAGCCCGCAGGACGGCACTGACCGCCCGTGTACGGCATTTCTTTGAGGAATCCGAGGGGACCTACGGGTACCGCCGGATCCACGCCGACCTGTCGGCCCAGGAGACCGAGTGTTCCCCGGAACTGGTGCGCCAAATCATGAGGCAAGAAGGCCTGGTTCCGTGCCAGCCGCGGCCCTTCAGGACCGCCACGGTCGCCGATGCAGAAGCGGCAGCCGCAATGCCGGACCTGGTCCGCCGGGACTTCACCGCCGACCGGCCTGGCATCAAATTCGTCGGAGACATCACGTACATCCATACGTGGCAGGGCTTCATCTACCTGGCCACGGTCATCGACTGCTATTCCAAGAAAGTCGTTGGTTGGGCCATCGATGACCACATGCGCTCCGAACTAGTGGAACGGGCCCTGCGCAACGCCGCAGCCACGACACGAATCGAGCCGAACGCGATCTGGCATTCAGACCGCGGGAGCGTTTACACCTCAGCCTCGTTCAGGGCCCTGGTCGCCAGCTTGGGGATGCGTTCATCCATGGGGAAAACCGGCATTTGCTGGGACAACAGCCAGGCAGAAACTTTCTTCTCGGCCCTGAAAAACGAGCGCGTGTACCGCACGACGTACGCCACGAAGGACCGGGCCCGTAGTGACATCATCCGCTACATCGAGGGGTTCGACAACAGCCGCAGACGCCATTCGGCACTCGATTACCGGCGACCGAATGAAGTCCACTACAGTTACCAGCAGCCGGCCGCGGCAGCGTAGAAAAACCACTAATCCGCTGTCCGAAAACTCCTAAGCAGCCCAGTAGAGCGGCAGGCGCTGGCCGGGGATTTTTTGTCGGTCAGGTGAGCACCGCCGCCCTCGGGGTACAGGAGGCACCCAACCCGGTCGTAACTCGTACGTGTGGAACGTGGTAACCCCGACAGGGTCCGGCGCGGAGGCGTGTCCGGTAGGTCGACCGTGAGGAACGCTGAATTCCCCGGCGGGGATGGGATGACCCGAGAAGCAAAAGCCGGTGGGCCGAAAGGCCACAGGAAACCAAGATCGATAGCTGGTTCTTCCGCCAGTGGTCTTGGATAACTGGCCGGATAGGGCTTTGTTTGCCCGGCCCGAAAGGGCGCTGACGCGGGTCAGGTGAGCTTGTGGAAAGACTAACGATGCTGACACTGGAACCGAAGGGACAAGTTGGGCGTCATGACGATGCAGGAACCGGCTTTGTCCGGTGAGGGTGCCGTGATGGTGAACGGACCGGAGGGCGGGATCCTCGACTGGGAGGCTATTGATTGGCACACCGCCGAGGATGACGTACGGCGTTTACGACAGCGGATTTTCACGGCATCGCAGGCAGGGGACCTCAAAAGGGTCCGTAATTTACAGAAGTTGATGCTCCGGTCCCGGGCGAACACGCTTGTTGGTGTTCGACGGGTGACGGAGCTCAATGCTGGCCGCAAGACGGCGGGCATCGACGGTCTGGTGGCGGTGGTTGCTCCGGTCAAGGCTGAATTGGCAGACTGGGTGCAGCACCGCTCCGGAACGTGGAAAGCCCGTCCGGTCAAGCGGGTGTATATTCCCAAGGCCAATAAAAAGCGCCGCCCGCTCGGTATCCCGGTGATCGTTGACCGCGTGCTTCAAGCATGTGTGGCCAACGCGCTGGAACCCGAGTGGGAAGCACGGTTCGAGCCGAAATCCTATGGGTTTCGTCCCGGCCGTGGTTGCCATGACGCGATCGAGGCCATCTTCCATGTCGCCCGGGGTGCAAACCCTCGGCGGCGGTGGGTGCTGGATGCAGATTTGGCGGCGGCGTTCGACCATATCGACCATGACCACTTGCTTCGGCAGCTTGGCACGTTCCCAGCCAGGGGACTGATCGCCGGGTGGCTCAAGGCTGGGATGGTCGAAAACGGCCGGTTTGCCCCGACCGAGGAGGGAACTCCGCAGGGCGGGGTGATTAGCCCGTTGCTGCTTAACGTGGCCTTGCATGGAATGGAAAGTGCCGCTGGGGTTCGGCGCCTACTAGCCGGTATTCATGCCGGTGAAATCTTGTCGAACTCCCCGGTGTTGATCAGGTACGCCGATGATCTGGTGGCCCTATGCCATAGTAAGGATGAGGCCGAACAGGTCAAGGCACGACTTGTCCGATGGCTGGCACCCAGAGGTCTGGCCTTCAACGAGGACAAGACGCACATCGTCACCCTCGAGGAAGGCTTTGACTTTCTGGGGTTTACCGCCCGCCGACAATCGGGCAAGCTGCTGATCAAACCGAGCAAGGCGGCACTGAAACGGATTCGGGAAAGGCTGCGCACCGAGATGCGTGCCCTGCGAGGGGCCAACGCGGCCTTGGTGCTCATTCGGCTCAACCCCATCATCAGGGGCTGGGCTGCCTATTACCGAACAGGGGTGTCCAGCGAGGCATTCGCCGCACTGGACACGCTACTGTGGCGGCTCACCTATAAGTGGGCCAAGTATGGTCACGCGAACAAGTCGAAGCACTGGATAACCACTCGGTATTTTGGTGCGTTCAACAGGTCTAGGCGTGACCGGTGGGTGTTTGGCGACCGCGACAGCGGTGCCTACCTCACCAAATTCGCTTGGACCGGTATCGTCCGACACCGGATGGTCAGGGGCGCTTCATCTCCGGACGATCCTGCCCTGGCCCAGTACTGGGCCGACCGGCGGCGTCGAGGGGTTCCCCCGCCCATGGACCAGCTCGGCTTGCGCCTGTTGAGGGCACAGGCCGGACGCTGTCCACTATGCGGGGATTTGCTCCTCCACGCCGATCATCCACCGCAAACCCCGCGCGAGTGGGAACAGTGGGTTCGTGCCACCGGCAAGGCATTGCGCAAGCAGGGCCTTACCTACCGGAAGCACGACGGGTCAGGCGAGACCAGCAGCCTCCGTCTCATACACACCCGGTGTCGCGGTGGCCTGTCGGCCACGGCGACACCGGGCTAGCAATTCTGTCCCGCCAACGAGCCTTTGGGGCTTGCTTGAGCCGGATGCGCGGAAACGTGCACGTCCGGTTCTGAGGGGGGCCGGGCGCAGCAATGCGTCCGGCCTACCCGGCGAACTTCTCGGGCTGTTTTCCAACGCCGGCACGACGTGGCGCCCGGCCGGAGACCCGGTGCGGGTCACCGTACATGACTTCCCCGACCCGGCACTGGGCAAGGCCAACCCCCACGGCGTGTATGGGCTGCGGCAAACTCGGCCGGATCCGGCAATGGATCGAATCCGTCTTTGACACCCTCAAGGGCCAACTCGGTCTCGAACAGCACGGCGGGCGCACCCTCGAAGGCGTCTACGCCCGCGTCGCCGCCAGGCTTCTGGCCCTCGCCGCCGGCATCTGGCACAACTGGCGCATCAACGCACCCCGCAAACGCTCACTGACCGCCTACGGCCACTAAATCCAAGAGGACTTAATCATCTAGTGTAGTGTCTCCAAAATAGTTCATGGCTTGGGTGTTAAGCTTGGGTCATGTCGAATCACGCCCCCGCATTGGCCCTTGGTGACGTCCAGCGCGAGGTCCTGGCGGCCCTGTCCAGGTCGCAGGTTGCCTCGCACCGGGAGGTGCAGCGGGCGCAGGTGCTGCTGATGGCGTCCGAGGGTCTGGCCAATGAGTGGATTGCCCGGGTGGTGGGCGTGAACCCGGGCACGGTGCGTGCCTGGCGTGCCCGCTTTGCCCAGGACGGGCTGGTGAAGTTCGGTGCGGTGCGTGCCGGGCGCGGCCGGAAGCCGGTGATCCCGGAAGCGAAGATCGCCGAGATCGTGTGGCTGACGCAGAACACCAGGCCGGCGGCGGAAACACACTGGTCGGTGCGTTCCATGGCCGCCCGCGTCGGTGTCTCCCCGGCCCAGGTGCAGCGGATCTGGGCCGCCCGGGGGCTCAAGCCCCACCTGGTCAAGACGTTCAAGCCCTCCAACGATCCGAACTTCGACGAGAAGCTCATTGACGTGTGCGGGCTGTACCTGAACCCGCCGGAGAACGCGATCGTGCTGTGCATGGACGAGAAGACTTCCATCCAGGCCCTGGACCGCACCCAGCCGTCCCTGCCCATGGTCAAGGGCCGCGGGGAAACCATGACACACGACTACAAGCGCAACGGGACCACCACGCTCTTCGCCGCCCTGGAGGTCGCCACGGGCAAGGTGCTGGGAACGTGCGTGCCCAAGCACCGCCACAATGAATTCCTTGATTTCCTGAAGACCCTTGAGAAGGAAGTCCCGAAGGGCTTGGAGATCCATCTGATCATCGACAACTACGCGACCCACAAGCATGCCAACGTCAAGGCCTGGCTCCAGAAGCATCCGCGGTTCCACCTGCACTTCACACCGACGTCCTCGTCCTGGCTGAACCTGGTCGAAGGCTGGTTCCGGGACCTGACGGAGAAGGCCCTGCGCCGCGGAGTCTTCCACTCCGTGCCGGACCTCATCGAAAAAATCGAGGACTACATCCGCGCCAACAACGAAAACCCCAAGCCGCTGATCTGGACCGCGACCGCCGAATCCATCCTTGAAAAAGTCAACCGCGGCCGCGTCGCACTTCAAGCCACCAAACAAAACTGAGACACCACACTAGTGCGTGTCTACGGCCTCAACCTCGGACTTGTCGCCGCTCCACTGGGTGTGGAACGTGCCTTCGGTGTCCACGCGGTTGTACGTGTGGGCGCCGAAGAGGTCGCGCAGACCCTGGGTCAAGGCCGCGGGCAGGCGCGTGCGGCGCAGGCCGTCGTAGTACGCCAGCGAGGAGGAGAACACCGGAACCGGGATGCCCAGCTGGACGGCGGTGGAGACCACGCGGCGCCAGGCCGGCAGTGCACCGGCAATGGCCTCGGCAAAGGCCGGGGCGAACAAAAGGTTGGCCGGCTTGTCCTGGGCCGCGTAGGCCTTGGTGATGTCCTTGAGCAGCTCGGCGCGGATGATGCAGCCGCCGCGCCACAGGCCGGCAATCTCGTCCAGCTTCAGGTCCCAGCCGTACTCCTTGGCGGAGGCGGTGAGCATGTCCAGGCCCTGGGCGTAGCTGACCAGCTTGGAGGCGAACAGCGCCTGGCGCACGTCCTCGACAAAGGTCTCATCCAGCTTGACGTCAACCTCGTGGCCGGCCAGGACTTCCTGGGCGATGGCACGCTGGCCGCGCTGGCTGGAGAGGCCGCGGGCGAAGACGGACTCGGCAATGGCCGAGGTGGGCGAACCCAGGTCCAGGGCGGACTGCACGGTCCAACGCCCGGTGCCCTTCTGGCCCGCGGAGTCCACAATGACGTCGACCAGCGGCTTGCCGGTCTTGGCGTCCACGTGGCCGAGCACCTCGGCGGTGATTTCGATCAGGAACGAGGCGAGCTCGCCCTTGTTCCACTCGGTGAAGATCTCTGCCTGCGCGGCGGGCTCGAGGCCGGCACCGGTGCGCAGGAGGTCGTAGGCCTCGCCAATGACCTGCATGTCGGCATATTCGATGCCGTTGTGGACCATCTTGACGAAGTGGCCGGCACCGTCGGTGCCGACCCAGGCGCAGCAGGGCTTGCCGTCGACCTGGGCGGCGATCTTTTCCAGCAGCGGGCCCAGCGCGTCGTAGGACTCCTTGGAACCACCGGGCATGATGGACGGGCCCAGCAGGGCGCCCTCCTCGCCACCGGAGACGCCGATGCCCACGAAGTGCAGGTCCTTGGCGGCCAGGGCGGCCTCGCGGCGGCGGGTGTCCTCGTAGTGCGAGTTGCCGGCGTCGATGACGATGTCGCCCGGCTCCAGCAGGGGTTCCAGCTGCTCAATGACGGAGTCCACGGGGGCTCCGGCCTTGACCATGATCAGCACGCGGCGGGGCTTCTCCAGCGAGCCGACCAGTTCCGCCAGGGTTTCCGTACGGACGAAGCTGCCTTCGTGTCCGTAGTTTTCCAGCAAGGAATCGGTTTTGGCGGCCGAGCGGTTGTGCAGGGCCACGGTGAAGCCATTGCGGGCCAGGTTGCGGGCCAGGTTTGCACCCATGACGGCCAAGCCGGTTACGCCGATTTGCGCGGACATCAAAACTCCAAAGTGTTGTAGGTAGAGCAATGGCTTTCACGGTCTGGCGCATTGGCGCCGACCGCGCTAATTGATCAGTGACAAGAGGTCGCGGTGACGTTCAAGCTCCGCATTGCCAGTGACTGTCACACGGCTGTCCTGGTGCACTCTGAAAGTACCAAGGCTGCGGACTGTTTCGCCGAAGACCTCATCGGGGTCAAGACGGCGCAGTTCCTCGACCAGGCAGTCCTGCAGGGTACGGCGGGGCAGGGAGATCCGGTGTGCGGGCTGGCCCGGCTGGGTCAGTTCGGCGACGGCGTGTCCGGGCCGGAACAGCCGAATGTCACCGGAGGCCCGGGTTAGCCGGACGCCCCGGATCCCGGTGCCTGCGGGGTGCCCGACGATGGTGACAGGGGCGTCGAGGGCGCGCTGCAGCCAGGAGGCCAGCAGGATCGTGCTGGGTGAGTCGGTGGCGCCCTCGACGGCGACGGCGGTGACCGGTGAAGTGTCCGCCTGGTCCAGGACCGAGGCGAGCTGGATCCGCCAATTGGTCAGGCGGGTCCAGGCCAGGTCGGTGTCGCCTGCCTTGTAGGTGGCACCAATGTGCTGGAGCGCCTCGCGCGGGCTGGGCTCGTTGGCCGAGTCCGTGATCCGGCGGTGCGCAATGCGACCGATCGAGGAGGTGCTCGCGGACTCCGGCACCCCGTGCGGCCACCAGGCCACGATCGGCGCATCGGGCAGCAGCAGGGCCGAGACGAGGGACTCGCTCTCGGTGGCCAGCTCGCCGTAGCCGCGCAGCACGATGACCTCGGAGGCACCGGCGTCCCCGCCCACGCGGATTTGCCCATCGAGCCGGGTGGGCTCCTGGGCGCTGCCGGCCGCCAGCACAATGATGCGGCAGGGGTGTTCGCGGCTGGCCAGGTTGGCGGCCGCAATGGCCTCCTCCTCAAAGCCGGCCTTGGTAATGACCACCAGGGTCAGCACACGGCCCAGCGTGACCACCCCGCCCTGCTCACGCAAGGTGACGATCTTCTTGGTGACCTTGGAGGTTGTAGTGCTTGGGAGATCAATAATCACGGCCTTCGCCAGGTCCTTCCATCGCGGGTGAGCAGTTCATCGGCCGAGGCCGGGCCCCAGCTGCCGGGTGCGTAGGACTCGGGCTGCACGCCCTCCGCCGCCCAGAATTCCTCGAACGGGTCAAGGATCTTCCAGGACAGCTCCACCTCCTGGTGGCGCGGGAACAGCGGCGGCTCGCCCAGGAGCACATCCAGGATCAGCCGCTCGTAGGCCTCGGGGCTGGACTCGGTGAAGGCATGGCCGTAGCCGAAGTCCATCGTGACGTCGCGGACCTCCATCTGCGTGCCCGGGACCTTGGAGCCGAAGCGGATGGTGACACCCTCGTCCGGCTGGACGCGGATGACGACGGCGTTCTGGCCGAAGTCATCTTCGTTGTGGTCCGTGAAGAGCAGGTTGGGGGCACGCTTGAAGACGACGGCGATCTCCGTCACGCGCCGGCCCAGGCGTTTGCCCGCGCGCAGGTAGAACGGCACGCCGGACCAGCGCCGGGTGTTGATGTCCAGGCGGACGGCCGCATAGGTCTCGGTGGTGGAATCGGCCGGAATGCCCTCTTCCTGAAGGTACCCCAGCACCTGCTCGCCACCTTGCCAGCCGCCGCCGAACTGGCCGCGGGCCGAATGCGTGGACAAATCCGCCGGCAGCTTGACGGCTGCCAGCACCTTTTCCTTCTCCGCCCGCAGGTCCTCGGCGTTGAAGGAGATGGGCTCCTCCATCGCGGTCAGGGCCAGCAGTTGGAGCAGGTGGTTCTGGATGACGTCGCGGGCCGCACCCACGCCGTCGTAGTAGCCGGCGCGGCCGCCGGTGCCGATGTCCTCGGCCATGGTGATCTGCACGTGGTCCACGTAGTTGGCGTTCCACAGCGGCTCGAAGAACTGGTTGGCAAAGCGCAGTGCCAGAATGTTCTGCACCGTTTCCTTGCCCAGGTAGTGGTCGATGCGGAACACCGAATCCGGCGGGAAGACGGATTCGACAATGTCGTTCAGCGCCCGGGCCGATTCGAGGTTGTGCCCGAACGGCTTCTCGATGACCACACGGCGCCAGCTGGTGCCATCGGCCTGTGCCAGCCCGTGCTCGGAGAGCTGCTTGCAGACCAGTTCAAAGGCCTTCGGCGGGATGGAGAGGTAGAAGGCGTGGTTGCCGCGCGTGCCGCGCTGCTCGTCGAGCGCCTCGATGGTCGCCTTGAGCCGCTCGAACGCCGCATCGTCGTCGAACTCGCCCTGGACAAAACGGATGCCCTCGGCCAGCTGCGCCCAGACCTTTTCGTCAAAGGGGGTGCGGCAATGGGCCATGACGGCCTCCTTGACCTCGGCCGCGAAGTCCTGGTCCGCCCACTGCCGGCGGGCGAAGCCCACCAGCGCAAAGCTGGGCGGCAGCAGGCCGCGGTTGGCCAGGTCGTAGACGGCCGGCATCAGCTTCTTGCGCGAGAGGTCTCCCGTGACGCCGAAAAGGACCAGCGACGACGGGCCCGCCACCCGGGACAGCCGGCGGTCCCGGCCGTCCCGGAGCGGGTTGCGCCCGGACTTCAAATCCGCATCAACGTACGTTACAGACATTTTGGCCTTCTATTGTGAGACCGGTGACAGTCCGGCAGTGCGGCCGTCGACCGACGGCCACGAGAGTGTCTGCTCCCAGGTTTCCCCGAAGGGAACCGTGTCGCTGAGCGCGAGCGTGTACCGGCGGGGGTCATGGCGGGTGACCAGAATGCCGGCGGACCGCTTGGCTATCGCTACCTGGCGGAGAACTGCCTCTGCATCGTCGAGCAACTCGTAGAGTCGACCAGGCTTGGTAACGAGGACTTCCAAATGCTCGGGGGCTTGACCGTGCATGATAAACAGCTTCCTTTCCAGGATTTTGGTTCCCCTCGGTGGGATGTGGTGTGTCTTAGATCGAATTCAGCATGACGGGATCATCATGAACCATCAGGCGGCGGCAGCCTGTGCCCTTTGATTCATGGCGCAGTCGATCCGTCGAACCTGTACTGCCCGCGGTGGCGTTCCTCCGCGGGCAGTACAGATAGGAAATTCCGCGGTTGCTGGCCCCTGAATTTGCAGAGCCGCAACCCGAGGTGGCGCCCGCGGCCCTTGTTCAAGGGTGCAGGCGCCACCGTCAATCGGGGACTAGACGATGGAGCCGCGGAGCAGCTTGGCTGCCAGGGCCGGGTCGTCTGCACCGTAGATGGCACCGCCGGCGACAGCTACATCGGCACCGGCGTGCTGGACGGCGGCAATCGTCTTGATGCTCACGCCGCCGGCCACGGAGAACGGAACGCGGGCTTCTGCACCGGCGCGGAGCAGACCGGTCAGGTCGAAGCCGGGCTTGGCCTGCTCGTCCAGACCGGCGTGCATCTCGACGAACTTCGCACCCAGGGCGCGGACTTCCTTGGCACGGGTGACCTTGTCTGCCACGCCGATGAGGTCGACGACGACGCCCTTGTTGTGGGCCTTGGCTGCCTTGACGGCACCGGCAATGGTGGAGTCATCAGCGGCACCGAGCACGGTGACCAGGTCGGCGCCGGCCTTGAAGGCGATGTCGGCTTCGAGCTCTCCGGCGTCCATGGTCTTCAGGTCAGCAAAGACAATCTTGTCCGGGTGGGCCGCCTTGATGGCGGTAATGACTGACAGCCCTTCGCTCTTGATCAAGGGGGTGCCGAGTTCGATGATGTCAACGTATTCGGCAACCTGTCCGGCCAGTTCGAGGGCGGCTTCGGTGGTGAGCAGGTCGATAGCAACTTGGAGCTTCATGATGTTTCTTCTTTCTGTAGGGAACTGCGGTGGGTGTGAAAAGGCGGGTGTGGAAAGTTGGGGCCTCGGTTATTCGAGGTTGGCGTGCCTGAGCCAGAGCTCTTCGGCCGGTGCATCGGTGTTGTCCCACAGCGACTGGAAGATGGCCTCGGTGGCCAAGAACAGCACCTGCTCGAAGAGGGACCCGGAGTACTGGCGGGAAACGTTGGAGCCGTGGTCGGTCTTCTGGGCAGCGGGGATGATCACCAGCGCGTCGGCGAGTCGGGCGAGCGGCGAGTCCGCGTTCGTGGTGAACGCGGCAATGCGTGCTCCGGCCTTCACCGCGGTTTCCGCCGACTTGACCACTCCGGAGGTCGTTCCCGATCCGGAGGCCACCAGAAGCAGGTCCCCGGAGCTGATGGCGGGAGTGGTGGTGTCACCGGCGATGTGGACGGTCAGGCCCAGGTGCATCAGCCTCATTGCGGCCATGCGCAGGACCAGCCCGCTGCGGCCAGCTCCGGCGAAGAACACTCGGCTGTTCGGGCCCAGGAGGCCTGCCAGAGTGGCGATCTCGTGTTCGTCGATTTTGGCAGCCGTGTCCGCGATCTCATCCCTGACGAGGGACAGGTTGCGGACAATGTCATCTGTGGTGCTGTAGACGCGTTCCGTCGTATTTGCTGTCGGATTCACGATTTGTCCCTTTCGATTCGGTGTTCGGCCTGTAGCGGCTGAACGAGGCTTTCTGGCTGATATCCATAATCCCGAGACAAACGGGCGGGGGTAACACTGTTTTCTGACGGTTCTGACTACCCTTTGGGATAGGGCTGAGGTTCCCGCCCCGAGTCGACCGCCAGGATGGGCACGGCCGCAGGTTGTGACCACGAGGGGGAATCTGCCAGGTTCGGTTGCGGGGCCGCGCCAGAGTCTCGCCGTCGGTCTCGACATTTGCCGGGGAGGGCTCGATGGGCGTTGTCACTGGCCGTCCCCTCACTTGGTTCAGGCGTCCGGGAATCCCAGGATGACCCTGCCGCTCGTGGCGGGATCTTTGGCCGCTGGGCGACTGGTTCGGTGGCAGGGCATGCATGACCTGCAGCTCGATGACGAGCGACTGGTTGGCCGGGGCCGTGATGACTTCGTCCCGTTCCTCATCGAAGCGGAAGGCACGGACGAAGCCGGTCTTCTGCGGTGTTGCCATCGATGCAGGGATGGGCTGCCTGCCGGCCGGCAGGAGGCCGACCGTGACGGGGAGGGGCCCTTCCATGATTTACAGCGCGGAGGGCGGAGGCCCGGACCACTTAAAGCCGTAGCAATGAAGGATTTATGTGCATAGACTCAGGTGAACAAGCTAAGTCCTGTAAATACTTCCCGGACTGGTGAGTATTGACCCGACCCGTAGCCCATTTCGGAGCGCAGACTTTTGGCCTCGCCGACCTTATTCCACTCGCAGATATATCGGTCCCTGCCGGAAATCGAGAGGGCCGATGCGATTGTCGACAGAATTTCTACGGCCATCGCACTCGGGCTGCTCAAAGTAGGTGAACGCTTGCCCCCGGAAGCGGCGCTCTCGGAGATGTTTGGAGTTGGCGGTGCGACCCTTCGCGAAGCTTTGGCGGCACTGCGCGGGCAGGGAGTCGTCGAGACTCGCAGAGGCCGGAGCGGGGGAACCTTCGTCGTCAGCCAGCCTCGAACCCAGACCGACGTCATCCGGGATTGGTTTCTCTCGACGTCTATTTCGGAAATACGCGACATCGGAGACGAACATTCCGCTATAGCCGCCACGACCATCCGCCTGGCATGTGAGCGCGCGGAAGCGCACGACTTCGATCGGCTTCAGGAACTTGCGCGGGCATTGGTGCTGGCCACGACGCCCGAAGCGCGTGCACCTGCTGACAGCCGCTTTCATATCGAGTTGGCGGTTTCCGCGCAATCACCGAGACTTGCCGCTGCTGAAATCCGGCTTCAGGAAGAAACTGTTCAACAGTTGTGGACCCCCCTCACTGTGGCGTTTGACCCCGAACAGGCAACCGCTGAACACTTGGAACTGGTCCGGGCCGTGGCCCAGGACCACCCCGAGAAGGCCCAGAAACTAGTACTTGAGCACATCAGGCGAAACATTTTCCACCTGATTGACACGAAACTCACCCTCGGATATTCCCAATCAATTCAGGATGACCAATGAACCCCAGCACCGAAGTCGTACACGCTGCCGCTGCCCTCACTTCGTGGATCGGCGGTGTCTGCACCAAGACCGAGAATCTCTCTCGAAACGTGGCCTCGCTGCTTGAACGAAATCTCGCCGGCAAGTCCAAAGTCGGTAAAGGTTCGCTGAACGGGCTG
Organism: Pseudarthrobacter sp. P1; assembly: GCF_050156935.1. Classification (NCBI taxonomy): domain Bacteria; kingdom Bacillati; phylum Actinomycetota; class Actinomycetes; order Micrococcales; family Micrococcaceae; genus Pseudarthrobacter; species Pseudarthrobacter sp. P1. Next base: position 52,454 of record NZ_CP189585.1, read on the forward strand.
GACGAACTCGCACGGGAGTTCCTGACAAAGAACAGTTTTGCTGTCGGCGCCGGGACCTTCTTCGCCGCCGAATCCGTTGAGGAGGGCGGCCACGCTTTGGAATGGTGGTTCCGCAAGGAATCTAATGTCCTGGAAAGGCTTCATCTCGACCTGACGCCAGGCAGCAATCGATATTACGACTACGAGAAGCTGCCGTTCTTCTCTACCGCTGCTTCCACAGGTGAGCAAACCCTTTGGGGCCCGTACATCGACTATCTCGGCTTCGAGGAATACATCCTTACATTCGCGGCACCTTTTTCTGTCCATGGACACTTCACCGGGGTTTCGGGGTGCGACATTCGGATCAAGGATCTGGAACCGCTCATCATGCCAAACCTGCGCAGCATCCCAGGCGATGCCGCCCTCATTAACGCCAGCAACCGTGTCATTCTCGGCAATTCCGGGATGTACCTGGTCGGTGAGCGGGTGAAATCCGGATCCGCAAACCAGCATCGGATGGCTCTGGACGTCCCCCATTTGGGGCTCTCACTGATCTACACCACCTAGTGTAGTGTCTCCAAAATAGTTCATGGCTTGGGTGTTAAGCTTGGGTCATGTCGAATCACGCCCCCGCATTGGCCCTTGGTGACGTCCAGCGCGAGGTCCTGGCGGCCCTGTCCAGGTCGCAGGTTGCCTCGCACCGGGAGGTGCAGCGGGCGCAGGTGCTGCTGATGGCGTCCGAGGGTCTGGCCAATGAGTGGATTGCCCGGGTGGTGGGCGTGAACCCGGGCACGGTGCGTGCCTGGCGTGCCCGCTTTGCCCAGGACGGGCTGGTGAAGTTCGGTGCGGTGCGTGCCGGGCGCGGCCGGAAGCCGGTGATCCCGGAAGCGAAGATCGCCGAGATCGTGTGGCTGACGCAGAACACCAGGCCGGCGGCGGAAACACACTGGTCGGTGCGTTCCATGGCCGCCCGCGTCGGTGTCTCCCCGGCCCAGGTGCAGCGGATCTGGGCCGCCCGGGGGCTCAAGCCCCACCTGGTCAAGACGTTCAAGCCCTCCAACGATCCGAACTTCGACGAGAAGCTCATTGACGTGTGCGGGCTGTACCTGAACCCGCCGGAGAACGCGATCGTGCTGTGCATGGACGAGAAGACTTCCATCCAGGCCCTGGACCGCACCCAGCCGTCCCTGCCCATGGTCAAGGGCCGCGGGGAAACCATGACACACGACTACAAGCGCAACGGGACCACCACGCTCTTCGCCGCCCTGGAGGTCGCCACGGGCAAGGTGCTGGGAACGTGCGTGCCCAAGCACCGCCACAATGAATTCCTTGATTTCCTGAAGACCATTGAGAAGGAAGTCCCGAAGGGCTTGGAGATCCATCTGATCATCGACAACTACGCGACCCACAAGCATGCCAACGTCAAGGCCTGGCTCCAGAAGCATCCGCGGTTCCACCTGCACTTCACACCGACGTCCTCGTCCTGGCTGAACCTGGTCGAAGGCTGGTTCCGGGACCTGACGGAGAAGGCCCTGCGCCGCGGAGTCTTCCACTCCGTGCCGGACCTCATCGAAAAAATCGAGGACTACATCCGCGCCAACAACGAAAACCCCAAGCCGCTGATCTGGACCGCGACCGCCGAATCCATCCTTGAAAAAGTCAACCGCGGCCGCGTCGCACTTCAAGCCACCAAACAAAACTGAGACACCACACTAGCCTCTGATCTCCTGAAGCCGTCAGGGGATCATGTTGAAGTCCCCGCACCGATGATCTAGTAGATCGTCGTGGCTAAGGTGCGCAGTTGGAGGGATGATGTTCCTGGCGGGTTCTTCCCCGACCGCCCGCCGGGAGCGAGACCACGATGTCCAGGACGAAGTCGCGGCCGGTGGCGCTCAGCCCGGCGGAGCGGCAGCTGCTGACGGCTCTGACCCGCACGGGCTCGCATCCGGCCCAGCAGGTTCGCCGGGCCAGGATCCTGCTCGAGCTGGACGAGAACAGCCCCGGCCGCCACGGGCCGGTTCCCGCCCAGACGGTGGTGGCCGAGCGGGCCGGCGTTGCCGTTGACACGGTCGTTAAGGTCTCCAAGGCCTACGCAGGGCGCGGCGGCGACGTGGCCGCCACGATCACCCGGAAGAAGCGGGCCACGCCGCCGGTGGCCCCGACCGTCACCGGCGAGGTCGAAGCCCGCCTGATCGCGCTGGCCTGTTCCGCCCCTCCCGAGGGCAGGGACCGGTGGAGCCTGCGCCTGCTGGAGAAGCACGTCGCGCTCATCGAGGACATCCCCGACCTGGACCACTCCACCATCGGCAGGGTGTTAAAAAAACGCAACTTCGCCCCCACCTGAAGCAGTGCTGGACCATCCCGCCGCACGCCAACGGGGAGTTCGCCGCCCGGAGGGAAGACGTCCTGGACGTCTACCCCACACCCTTCGACCCGGATCGGCCGGTGGTGTGCATGGACGAGAAGCCCTACCAGCTCCTCGCCCACGCCCGGGACCCGATCCCGGCCGCGCCCGGGCGCGACCGCAAGGAGGACTCGGAGTACGTCCGGTGCGGGACGTGTTCGATCTTCGTGTGGGTCGAGCCCCTGGCCGGCTGGCGGCACGTGGACGCCCAATCCCGCCTGTGTGTGATCGACTATCTGTAGGCCGTTTCAGCCGAGAATATGGGCCACGTTGGTGGCTCGTTTCAGGCCAAAAGAGCGGTAAGAATCAGGCCAGTCATTTCATCCCGGAATCAGGTTTCGGGGGCTGGTTTGGAGATAGAGATCACCCGGTGGTTCGGGCCCCGCCTTGAGTGTCAGGGACATGGGCCCGCCACCCCCAGATAGGTTCCTTACGGCGCTGCCATTGCGAAGCGTATGCGCCGGAAGGGCTGGAAAGCAGATGACGGTACCCATGTCCGTACAAGAAAATATCAGACGACTCGACTCCCAGGGAGTCCCCGTGCGGGAGATCGCCCGCAGGCTGGGAGTCAGCCGGACCTCGGCGGCCAAGTACGCCGAGCAGCAGGACTTCTCCCCGGCGCCGCCGGCACCGCTGGCCAGGCCGGGTGCCTCGGTCCTGGCCGGGTTCGAGCACATCATTGAGCGGTGGCTCATCGAGGATGCGCGCCGGAACCGCAAGCAGCGGCACACGGTCAAGCGGATCTTTGACAGGCTCGTGGAAGAGCATGGGTTCACCGGCACCTATTCACCGGTCCAGCGGCACGTGAAGAAATGGTTGGCCGCCAACCGGCAGCCCGGCGAGGGGTTCACCGAACTGGTCTGGCCTGCCGGCACCGTGCAGGTCGACTTCGGTCAGGCCGAGGCCATCATTGCCGGGATCCGGCAGGTCCTGCACATCCTCGTGGTGACCTTCCCGTTCTCGAACATGCGCTTCGTCCAGGCATACCGCGGCGAGACCGCTGAATGCGTTGCCCACGGGCTGCGGACCGTGTTCGAGCACATTCGGGCTGCGCCGCGGCACATGGTCTTTGACAACGCGACGGGCATCGGAAACCGGGTGGGAACCAGGGTGACCGAGACGAAGCTGTTTGGCGCCTTCAAACTCCATTACCGGTCCCAGTCCCGCTATTGCAATCCATACTCGGGCCACGAGAAGGGCAACGTGGAGAACGCGGTGGGGTTCCTGCGCCGGAACTTCATGGTCCCCGAGCCGGAGGCCGCCACCTTGGAGGGGCTCAACAAGGTCCTCATGGCGCGCTGCGATGCGTTGGCCACCACAGTGCACTACCGCAAGGGCCTGCCCCTGGGTGAGCTGTTCGCCCAGGACGTGGCCGCCTCCATGGAACTGCCGGGGATCGGTTTCGATGCCGTGCGCTACGAATCGCGCAAGGCCGACAAGACCGGGAACCTGCTCATTGACGGGAACACGTACGCCGCCGGGCCCGTCTTCCACGGGCGGATGCTCACGGTGGGGTTGGGACACGACGTGGTGCAGATCCTTGACGAGCATTCCGAACCCGTCCGCACGTTCCCACGCGTCTTCGGGAAGCAGGCCGAGACGGTCTTCGACCCGGCTTCCCTGGTGCCGCTGCTCGTGACGAAGCCCGGGGCGTGGTCCCATTCCCCGCTGCGGGCCCTGGTCACCGACCCCGTGCGTGACTGGCTGGACAAAGCCACCGCCACCGGGCGGCGCCGCCTGTTCAACGCCGTGGACGCCGCCTCGTCGGCGGCGGGATTCGATGCCGCGGTGGCCGCTGCCGACACCCTGATCCAGCGCGGGGATGCACCGGACATGGCCATGCTGGGCATGCTGGCCCGCCGTCTGGCTGACGGCACCGAACCGCCGGCAGCCAACGTGGATCTGAGTGTCTATGACACCTTCACCACCCTGAACACCACCACCGGAGAAGTCGCATGAACCCGATCACCGTCCAAGACATCCTCGAAGCGGGCAAGCATGCCTCGCTGACCGGCAGCGTGTTGACCGAATGGGCCGAGAAGGGCACCCCGAAACAACGCGAATACCTCCACGAGGTCCTGCTGGCCGAGCACGAATCCCGGCAGGAGTCACGCCGCCAACGATTGCTGAAGGCAGCGAGGCTGCCGGCCATGAAAACACTCACCGGGTTCGACTACGGCAGTGTCCGGTTCCCGGAGGACTACGGCCGCGAACCCCTCGAATCCCTGGATTTCATCAACCGGGCCCAGGACCTGGTCCTCTACGGGGACGTCGGCACGGGCAAGACCCACATGGCCACCGCCCTGGTGGCCGCAGCCTGCCGGCAGGGCATCCAGGCCAGGTTCTTCACGACCTCCGCCCTGGTCATGATGCTGCGCCGCGCCAAGGACGAAGACCGCCTCGACAAGGAACTGGCCGCCCTGGCCAAGAACCAGCTCCTGGCGATTGACGAACTGGGCTACCTGCCGATCGATACCGAAGGGGCCAGGCTTCTCTTCCAGGTGATCGCTGACGGGTATGAAAAACGCAGCCTGATCATCACCACAAATTTGGAGTTTTCCCGCTGGGGAACAGTGTTCGGGGACGACAACATGGCCGCCGCCGTCATCGACCGGCTGGTCCACCACGGACGGCTTCTGCAATTCCGCGGCGAGTCCTACCGGGTCAAAAATGCCCTCATGAAATAGCCAACCGCTGAAATGGACCAGAAACGGGCCGAGGTGGCCTAATTCTTAGCGCTGAAACGGCCTACTTAGACTTGACGAAACACACCGCCGCACCATGCTCGACTGGGCCCACCAGGTCGAGCGCCTGCTCACCGTCGACTACCCCGACGCCGGGAAGGTCGTGCTGGTGATGGACAACCTCAACACCCACACGATCGGCTCGCTCTACGAGACGTTCGCACCGGCCAAGGCCCACGCCCTGGCCCAGCGACTCGAGATCCACCACACCCCCAAGCACGGGTCCTGGCTGAACATCGCCGAGATCGAACTCTCCGCCCTCACCCGCCAATGCCTGGACAGGCGCATCGACGACCTCGACGTACTTAACCACGAACTGGCCGCCTGGCAAGCCAGCACCAACGCCGACCAGCGGCAGGTGAACTGGCACTTCACCACCAGCGACGCCCGCACCAAGCTCCGCCACCTATACCCCGAATATTAGAGACGACGATCTACTAGTGTCCTGCGCCACAACTTCGGTTCCCCATGGTGGAACGGGGCATGGCGAACAGTGGACGGCCGAAGGCCCGTGTGGAGCCATTGGATGAGGCGCGAGATGCGTTGTCCGGTGGGCGCAGGGCGAACTCGTCCCAGATGCTGGCGCCACGCTCGAGGATCGTGTTGGCCGGCGCCGGCGGCCAGGCCAACGTCGCCGTTGCCGCCCGGTGCAGGATCGCCCCCACCCGGCCGCCCCGCCAGCATCACCACCAACCAGGTCGAGGAGGTCATGGCCGCGCCCCCTGGAATCAAAACCGAAGAACGCCACGCACTTGGCCGCTGGCCAAGATGGTGGAACGATCCGGGCTCTCGAAGACCGCAATCGCGAGGCTCTGGAAGGCCTTCGAACTCAAGCCTCACCGCGCCGATGGGTTCAAGCTCTCCAGTGATCCGCTGTTGGCGGAGAAGGCCTACGACGTGGTGGGGCTCTGCCTGAATCCGTCGGAATAGGCCGTGGTGGTCAGCATTAGATGAGAAGTCGCAGGTCCAGGCATTGGCCCGATCCCAGCCGGCGTTCTCAATGATGCCCGGCATACAGAAGAAGGTGCCCCCTGACGACGTCCGGCACGGAACCACGACCTTGTTCGCGGCATGGAAAGCCGCGGACGGTTCCGCGCTCCCCGACCTGCACCGCAAACACCGGACCGCCAAGTTCAGAACGGTCCTGGCCAAGATCGCTGCCCAGGTCCCCGCGGGGCTTGATGTGCACCTGATCCGAGACAACCACTGGACCCAAAAGACCCCCGCGTTGTGAAGACATGGCTGCAGAACCACACGCACGTCTACCTGTACTTCGCCCCAACGCTCACCTCCTGGCTGAACCAGGTCGAGCGGTTCTTCGGCGGCGACGCCCGTGGACCGCCTACGACTTCGCAGGCCAGGGTACGGGGAAGCGACTGCATCAGGGATGTCGGGCATGCCCAAAATTGAACGTCCCGGTTCCAAAAATCAGGCATGAACCCCCGCCCGCGGGGGTTCATGCCGCGGCACAGGGGTCCGTTCGCACGGGGGCCGACAAGGGGCAGCTGCGACAGCCCTCCCGACAAGCGTGCAGTGACGTAAAGAGAAACTAATTCTCAAAAAAACTATTGAACTATAGCTATTTGGTTGTAACCTCGGAGATGAAGTGACCTGCTTCACAGTAGGCATCGCCTGAACGGTCCGAAGTCTCGCACAAGCTAGCAGACCGGATGAAGAAGCATTTCCCCAACTACGACGTACCTTCGTCGGAGTCGGTGCGAACCCGCCCCCGGTGTTCTTCCTCAACGACCCAATGGCGCATTCGTCGGCTATGTAAGCCAAATCAGACGATCAAGGGAGATTGTTATGAGTGAAAATCGTTCAGATGGAGTCGATCATCTGGAAAGGTCAATCGACTGGAAGCAGGGCCTGGCCATTGCGCTGGGTGTGCCCCTGCTGATTCTGCCCTCGTTGGGCTACCTTCCGATGTACTTGTCGGCCGCTGCCATTCTCATCTGGGGGCTGTCGGTCATTCAGGGCTTCATACAGAGCACCGCATATGCTGAAATGGCCACTACGTTTCCCAAGGCCTCTGGTCTGCCGGGTTTCGCGCAGCATGTATTTCGCACCGAAAATTACCAGGGCAAGTACGACAAGAGCAAGCTGCTCGGCGGCTTCAGCGCCTGGAGCTACTGGTTCGCCTGGACCCCGGTGCTGGCAATCTTTTCCATCCTGATCGGCGGCTACCTGCACGGGCTGTTTCCGGTGCTGAGCGAGACGTTCACGGCGTATCAGCTGTCGTTGATCTCAGGACTGGTGATTTTCGGCGGATTGTTCGTCGTCAATTGGTTCGGCCTCAAGGATGGCGCCAAGCTGGGTTACATTCTGGCTGCTTTTTCCCTGATACCACTGGTCATCCTGACAGTGGCCCCTTTTGCCACCGGGCACGTTGAGATGTCCAATATCATCGGCAACTGGTTGCCGGCCGATTGGGCCTGGGATCTGCACCATATCCTAATTCTCTTTGGCATCTTTGGGATCGCGCAGTGGAGTGCCTGTGCCTGGGAAACGGCGGCCATCTACGGTCCTGAATACAAAAACCCGGCCAAAGATGTCTCCAAGGCACTGTTTGCCTGCGGCATCATCTGCTTCTTCTCGTTTGTACTGGTGCAAGCTGCAGTGATCGGCGTGCTTGGTGTCGACGGCGTACTGGCCGAACCCGTGTCGCCCCTGATCCCTGTCGCCCATGCTGTCTTTGGTGAAGCCGGCTCCATGGTCACCATCATCATGTTGATTGCCGCCATGGTACTGATCATCCAAACCGCCTATCTGGGATCTTCCCGCGCCATGCACTCCATGGCGACGGAAGGAAACCTTCCAAAGTCCCTCGGTAAACTGAACCGCCACGGAACTCCGTTCGTTGCCATGCTGGTCATCGGAGGCTTTAACCTGGTCCTGATTTCGATGGGAAACCCCGCGGCGATTGTCGCGGCATCGGCGATTGGCTACACCTGCGCCAACGGCATCAGCCTGTTCGCCTATGTCAAAGCCAGAAAACACCCTGCCTTTGCTGCTCTAGAAAGGCCCTTCAAGGCACCCAAGGGCTGGAAGAATGTCGCCATGGCCTTTGGCCTGTTCAATCTGCCGCTGTGCCTGGTCGGGGTGGTCTACCTGAACAGCCTGGAGGTTGGCTGGACCTCCACCTGGGTTGGATTCCTCGTGTTGGCACTCTATATACCCATCTGGCTGTATTCCCAGCATGAGTCGAGGCGCTCCAAGAAGGCAGCCACTCCTCGTTCATCAGACCACGATGCCGCAGATCTGACAGCTACTAGGTGAGGGAATTGTCGCGTACTAGGTAGAGGAACTGTCGCGCCCGTCCCGTTGCGGATCAATTCAAGGATGGGAAGGCGGACCGGTCACGGAACTCGGTCCTGCCTTCCCGTCTTTGCATCCTGTGAGTGTGCGGGCCCTATTCACTCTACCGAACGCACTTTTCCATGCTTTTGTGCCGCAGAACGCCGTTACCCGATGGTGCCCGTGGGCGCTGAACAGGTGGCCGGCGCAGCAAAGACGGCACGGGTCATGCCCGGCGAAGCTGACAGCTTCCCCACTATTCCCCGGTCTCGGGACTATCTGGCGAAAGCTTGATCGGGTCCCACCGAGCCAGCGAACGCGACCACCGGTTCCGTGTCCCGCCTGCCGATGCCGGCCCCGCTGCCGCACAGCGGCCAGTACCCCGTCAGCTGCGCATTTCTGCAGCAGGACCCACACCGCTCCCAACAGGTCCGGCATCACCCAGAAAGGCAGGATCCGGGCCTGGATGCGGCCTGAGAACGATCAGATCCGCAGGGACGAGGGAACGGCCGGAGGGTCTCCTCCGCAACCAGGCCCGGAGATTGCGTATCCGAGTGCGAATCCACGCCGGTCAGATGCCCCGGGCACATATTGGTCCCGGCGCACGTCATGGACCCGAGCCCAAGACCCTAGCATCGCCGGGTCCAATGGTGCCGTTCGCAACAGCACCTGAACGCCTCCAGAATGTCAAGGGATCGTGGAAAAGTAACTTTAAATTTCGCATGAATTTTTTTAAAAAAGTCTGGACTATATGAATTAACAGGCGTAGTTTTGCTTTGGGGATGAACCCTCGTGACTCACATCACACACCCGAAGAGTTCAAAGTAGAGCTTGGTTGGCCCCTAGAAATAGAGGACGGCGGGTCTGCGATCTTCTTCTTACAGGCGCCGTAGTCAGCGCTCTGGCTCATCCTCAAAGCAGTCTTAAATACACCCAAGATGAACCATTCCCAACGGTATTCACAGGAGAGACCATGGAAACCACACTCGTAGGAACACTGAGCAAGGCCGGATCCATCCACAAGGTGGAAGGCGGCTACATCGGACTGCCGTCGATGAACGAGCCCGGCACGATCGCCGCCATCGGCGACTCCCTGCACAACCCCGAAGGATCGGTCATGTGCGCCGGATTCTTCGAACTGAAGGCCTCCGAGCCGCTGGTGTACACGTACACCTACGACGAGATGAAGGTCGTCGTGCAGGGTGAATTCATCCTCACCGACCAGAGCACGGGAGAAGTGACGCACGCCAAGGAACGCGACGTGCTGTTCTTCCCCAAGGGCACCACGGTCAAGTTTGAGACCCGTGACTACGCCCTGGGGTTCTTCGCCGGCGACCGCACCTTCGCCCCGTAAGACCCACCATGCGTACCGCGTCCATGCCGCCGGCTACAGGCGCCGGCTTGGAACCGGGTTTCCGCGGTGTCATCTGTGCCTCCTTTGGGGCAACAGGTGGCACCGCGGAGCACGACACCGGCAGCCAGCCCCGGCACGACCTCCGTTTCCACTCCGCCACCCCACAGACCCTCTCGGGCCTGAGGAATGTGCTCGGAACCTCCCAGGTAGGTGTCCGTCTAGTACTCGCCGGACCGCCGGCGGACGTCCGTGCAGCCGCAGCCGTTGCAGCGGATTGCGGGCTCCTGGACGAGGAGGTAACGCTCCTCTCGGACGATACCGGCCCCCGCGTTATCTATTGCCCGCACTGCCATGCCACCACCGTTGATCGGTTGGCCGGCTCCGAGGTGGAATGCCAGGGATGTGCCACTGTCCTGGCCACCACCGAGCACTTCTCCCGCCGGAAAGGTGCATATCTGGGTTACGCAGCTCATGCCGAGGAGGCATCATGACAATCACGGCACTCAAGGCCACTGTCCACCCAGCGGTGGAAGGCGGCCTCCTGCTGGAGGTGACAAACGTCAGCCTTCAGACGGCATCGATTGTCAGCATTACGTTCGCCGACCCCTCGGGGGAAAGGCTTCCCTCCTATGTTCCGGGGAGCCACCTCGTGGTCCAGTACGGCAGCGGAGTCAATGCCTACTCACTCACCGGTTCAGGCAACGCTCCGTTCGAGTACTCCATCTCGGTCCTCCGCGTCGAAGACGGCGCCGGCGGATCCGTGGCCATGCACCAGCTCTCGCCCGGTGATCGTGTGCATGTTTCACGTCCCCGCAGTGCCTTCGCCCCGGTGTCAACAGCTACCCATCATCTGCTGGTTGCGGCGGGAATCGGCATCACGCCGGTGCTTTCCCACGCCAGGGCCGCCGCCGAACGGGGAACAGCGTCATCGCTGATCTACGTACACCGGCCCGGGGCCGGGGCGCACATGGCTGAAGCGAGCGAGCTGCTGGGACTGGGGCTGACCGCGCTGGTCGAATGTACTGATCGGGACAGTTTCCAGACGATTCTGGCCGACCAGCTCGCGGCCCAGCCCCTCGGCACCCATCTCTACGTCTGCGGGCCGACCGCCTTCATGGATTCCGTCCTGGAGCAGGCCCGGGAGCTTGGATGGCCGCCGTCTCGGCTGCATTCGGAAGCCTTCGGTGCTCCCTTGCTGGACGAAGGCGAACCCTTCACGGTGAACCTGGTCCGCAGCGGCATCAAGCTGGAAGTTCCTGCCGGCGTTTCGCTGCTGGACACCCTCGAAAATGCAGGGAAGGTCATCCCCAATATGTGCCGCAAAGGCATCTGCGGCGAATGTTCCCTGTCCGTCCTTCGGGGTACACCTCGGCATCGGGATCTCTACCTGTCCGACGAGGAAAAGGCTGAGAACACCACAATGATGTGCTGTGTTTCGCGCAGCAAAGACCCAGAATTGGAGTTGGACCTTTGAGCATCACCATCGACAAAGACCCTGACAGCGCCGTACTCCCGGAACGGATCAAGCGCTTTCCCTTTCCCTTTTCCAGTGACAGCTACCGCTACAGCGCCAACGTCGAGCCGGCCCACAAAACAGTGCCGACAGAAGCCGGTGCCTGGGGTGCAGGGCTGATCGACATCGACGAAAACTATCTTCAGGAACTGGCCGAACGGGACGGGATCCTGGCCCGCGACCCCTCGCGCATGCAGGTCCTGCCCCACATGGGGCCTGCAGTGTGGGACGCGATCACTGCCCTGCTTCCCGTCATGGCCGAGGAAAACCCAAGCATCATGTCCTTCCACCGCGAAGGAAACACCTGCCGTTGGCGGAACACCCTGCAGGACCTGGACGTGGAATTCACCGTCGGCGACGACGATTCGCTGCCCATGGGTCCGCTGCGGTTTCTGGGCAGCCAGATCCAGGACGACATCGTTCTGCTCGACATCCGCGAGGACACAATGTGGCTCGACGCGGGCCTTGTCACCTTTGCTGCCGACTGGTCCTTCGGCTTCGATGTCGGCATGAATTTCCTTGAAATCCATGGTCCGGTTCCGCGGGTGAAGGAAGAAAGGATTGTCTCCCGGGCGCATCAATTCCTCATGCGGCTGCAGCCCGGGGAACAGTACCGCAGAACCAACTGGACCATGACCGTCGGCCAGCGCCTGGACACGTCCACCGAAACCTACCCCGAATGGGGTCCGGACCGCGCCACCATCGCCGACGACCCTGACCTGCCCAACAAGCTCCACCTTCGGGTGGAGGTCCAGCACCTGATCCGCCTCCCGCACACCGGGGTCCTGCTGTTCCTGGTGCGGAGCTACCTCCTGCCCCTGGCCGACATTGCCCGGGTCCCGGCCTGGCGTGAAACGTTTGGGCACGTCTTGGCCGAGCTCCCCGAAGACATGGCCGAATACAAAGGCATCATCCGCTACCGCAAAGCGGCATCCGACTGGCTGCTCGCCAGATAGCACCCCCATCCAACCACACCACCGGAACATCAAAGTCACATAAGTTATCGCAGAAAAAAGTCTGGACTAGATGATTTATCTGGCGTAGCTTTCTTACAGAAGGAATGTACGTGGCGCGCGTCACACCTGCAGGGTTCGAAGTGGAGCGTGGCCGGTCCCTTGGAACGTAGGGATGCAGGGGTGGCAGACGTTCCCTCCCGGAACCCCAACAGAGATTCGGAGGGGACTTCGGCGCAATCTTATTCGCAACCAGGAATGAACAGTTCTGTCAAAGGTGAACAGCACTGGGAATCCAAACCGGGCCGCACGGGCCACCACCCGGAACGGCCCTCGTCCTGAAAAAGATCTAAGGAGAGAACCATGACGATCAATACTGAAACCCAGACCGTGGTAGGGACAGCACACCCCCTGGATCCGCTGTCCCGCGCCGAGATCTCCCGAGCGGCCGCCATCCTTAAGGACGGCCCAGCCGCGGCGGAGTCCTTCCGCTTCATCAGCGTTGAGCTGCGCGAGCCCGAAAAGGAGTTGCTGCGCACCGGTGCCGCGACGGCGCGTGAAGCAGACGCCGTGCTGGTCAACCGTGCCGAGGGACGCGCCTATGAGGCGGTCGTCGATCTTGATTCGGGCATCGTTTCGAAGTGGACGCAACTGGCTGCCAACGTCCACCCTCCCTTTATGCTCGACGAGTTTGCCGAGGGTGAAGCGACCTGCCGGCAGAACCCCGAGGTCCAGGCGGCCCTGGCCAAGCGGGGCATCACGGATATGGACCTGGTCTGTTTCGAACCGTGGTCCGTGGGCTACTTCGGTGAAGACAACGAGGGCCGGCGCCTGATGCGCGCCCTGGTCTTTGTCCGTGATGAGGCCGACGACAGCCCGTACGCGCACCCGATCGAGAACTTCATCGTCATCGTGGACCTGAACTCCGGAGAGGTCGTCAAGGTCGAGGACGACCAGGCGATCCCGGTTCCCAGCGCCAGCGGCAACTACCTGCCCAAGTACGTCGGAGAGGCCCGGACCGATCTGAAGCCCATCTCCATCACCCAGCCCGAAGGGGCGTCCTTCACGGTCACCGGTAACCACGTCCAGTGGGCCGACTGGTCCTTCCGTGTCGGCTTCACCCCCGCGAGGGCCTGGTCCTGCACCAGCTGCGCTTCCGCAACAAGGACACCGAGCGTCCCGTCATCAACCGGGCCTCCCTGTCGGAAATGGTCGTCCCGTACGGAGACACCGCCCCGGTCCAGGCGAAGAAGAACGCCTTCGACTCCGGTGAGTACAACATCGGCAACATGGCCAACTCCTTGACCCTGGGCTGCGACTGCACCGGGGAGATCAAGTACTTCGACGGCATCACCACCGACAGCCACGGCAACCCGATGACCATCGAAAACGCGATCTGCATGCACGAGGAGGACGACAGCATCCTGTGGAAGCACTTCGACTTCCGCGAGGGCACCACCGAGACCCGCCGCAGCCGCAAGCTCGTGATCTCCTTCATCGCCACCGTCGCGAACTACGAGTACGCCTTCTACTGGCACCTCTTCCTTGACGGCAGCATCGAGTTCCTGGTCAAGGCCACCGGCATCCTCTCCACCGCCGGTCAGAAGCCCGGTGAGAAGAGCCCGTACGGACAGACCCTGAACAACGACGGCCTCTACGCCCCGATCCACCAGCACATGTTCAACGTCCGCATGGACTTTGAAATCGACGGCCCGAAGAACGCCGTCTATGAAGTGGACATGGAAATCCCCCAGGACAACCCGACCCACACCGCCTTCATGGCCGTGGACCGGCTTCTGGAAACCGAACAGGCCGCCATCCGCAAGACGGATTCGGCCAAGCACCGCTTCTGGAAGATCGCCAACCACGACAGCCGCAACATCGTGGACGAACCCGTCGCCTACCGGCTGATCCCCACTGATGGCATCCAGCTGGCCGCCGGAGACGAGTCCTACGTGAGCAAGCGGGCACAGTTCGCCCGCAACAACCTCTGGGTCACCGCCTACGACCGGACCGAACGCTTCGCTGCCGGCGAGTTCCCGAACCAGGCCACCGGCGCCGATGACGGACTGCACATCTGGACCCAGAAGGACCGCAACATCGTCGATCAGGACCTCGTGGTCTGGTACACGTTCGGCATGCACCACGTCGTGCGTCTGGAGGACTGGCCCATCATGCCCCGCCAGAACATCGGCTTCATGCTCGAGCCCCACGGCTTCTTCGACCAGAACCCCACCCTGAACCTGCCGGCCAGGATCGAAGCCACCACCACCGAAACCTGCTGCAAAACCGACTAACAACCCCTCACCACTAGCGCAATGAACTAGCGCTGGAGAAGGACTAGTCCCCCAACCTGTGGTCCCCGGCGCTGCTGTTCACAGCAACACCGGGGACCACACTCACACCCACACCAAAAACCCACCAGGGAGCGTGATCGGCGTGTTCAACATCCCCGCAATTACCTGGACCCTCACAGCCGTCCTGCTGCTGAGCGGAAGCCACCACGCCCTGCAGGCGGCAAGGTCCCACCACCTCACGGACAAGGTCAACAACAGCCTCCACACCCTCATGAACGTTCTGATGGCCGCCATGCTGTGGAACCTCGCCCCCGCAACCACCCTGGCCCAGATCGCAGTCCTCACCGCCGCGGCACTGTGGTTTGTCATCCAGGCGGTCGCCCGGCCGGAATTCAAAACACTCTGCGCCGGTGGCCAGAGCCGGCTCAAATGCGCCTACCACGGACTCACCATGGCCGGCGCCGCCCTCATGGTCGCAATGATGGCCCACATGACCACCCCCGGCCAGGGCATCGCTCCGGCAGGCGGAACGCCAATGGCACACAACCACCACGCGATGGCCGCCGCAGCCCCCAACACGGCCGCAGCACCATTGGGCGGATCGGCCGGACTGGCGATCCCGCTGACGGTCTTCTTCGGAGCCGCGGCGGTGGTGTTCATGATCCTGCCACTGCGTTCCCGGGCAACGACAACCACCCCCGGCCACACGGCCACACGAAAACTCACCCTCCGGGCAGAACACGGACTCGAAGCCCTCGGCGCCGCCGCCATGGCCGCAATGTTCGCCACCATGGCCACATGAGCCCCAACGGCCCACCGCCGCTGCGAAGGAACCAACGCAGACCCAATAAGGGCGCAACCGGCATCGAGAAGCCGCGACACGGCTAAGCATCGGCTGCCCCTGGAAGCCTGCGGCGGACGAAACCATCCACCCGGCCCGACCAGGTCTCCTCTGACACCGCAGCGGCACTCCCAGGATCTGGGCAGTGGATGCGCCCCCGCCGTCGTCCCCGGACGCCGGATCAACCAGCCCGACGCGGCCAAAGACTGCCAAGCCCCCCGGTTCCCGCCAGCCCCCGGCCCACCCACCAGCCCCGGCCGGCAACGGAGGAAGCCACCCCCCCAGGGACCGGCCGGGGCAACCGTTCGCAACGAAACCCCACGGCCTCAACCAAAACCACCAGCCGGAAACTTCCACAGCCACACTTTCGGTGTGCCGCCGCTTGTCTGCCGGCCACCGCAACACATACCCGTGGCCCCGGCCCGGCTGGCCCCGCAGAGCATGCCGGTGAGCACCGATCTTGATTCCCACCAGGCGACTCTCCCTGGATCGATAGGATGAAAGCCATGACCGACTCCGGCGACCTCGCCATCCCCGACGACTACGGCCACCTCCTCGATTCACTCAAGGCACGGGTCCGGTCGGCCCGGACACAGGCACAACGGAGCGTCAACACCCAACTCATCCCCTGTACGGGTCCATCGGCCAGGACATCCTCACCCGCCAGGACAAGGACGGCTGGGGCAGCGGAGTCATTGGCCGGCTGGCCGGGGACCTGCACACGGAATTCCCCGACATGACGGGCCTGTCCCGAAGCAACCTGCAATACATGCGCAGCTTCGCCGCAGCCTGGCCATCCTTCGACCCAAATGTCCCACAGCCTGTGGGACATTTGCCGTGGGGCCACATCCGCACCATCCTGGACAAGAACCTCAACCACGATCAACGCAACTGGTACGCGGCCGCCGCGGTCGAGAACGGCTGGTCCCGCAACGTCCTCATGAACATGATCATGAACAAAACGCTGGAGCGCAGCGGCGCCGCACCGTCGAACTTTGCCACCCACCTGGTGGCACAGGATTCCGAACTGGCCCAACAGATCGCCAAAGACCCCTACAACTTTGACTTCCTCGGCCTCTCCGGCGAAGTCGCCGAACGCGACCTGGAACAGTCCCTCATGGACCGCATGGTCGAGACCCTGCGCGAGCTCGGACCCGGGTTCGCCTTCGTCGGCCGGCAGGTGCACTTCGACGTCGACGGCGACGACTTCTACCTTGCTGTTCTTCCACATCAAGCAGCTCCGCTATGTGGTCATTGAACTCAAGACCGGCAAATTCAAGCCTGACCACATCGGGCAGCTGCAGTTCTACATCGCCCTGGTCGAGGACAAGCTCCGCCGGGACGCCCATGCCCCGACCGTGGGAATCCTCGTCTGTGGCAGTCGCAACGACCACACCGTCCGCTATGCCCTGAACAAGGCCGACTCCCCGATGGCGGTTTCAACCTACACCTATGAAACGCTCCCCGCTTCAGAGCAGGCGGCCCTGCCCAGCGAAGACCACCTGACCGCGGCGCTGGATTGGGTCCAGGACCAGGCACCCGGCGGCCAGCCAACGTAGCCGTGCGCGGCGTCGACAACGCTGCCTATTGGCCCGCGGGGCCCTATTCCTCTCCCCCGGTTCGCGGATCCGCGGTCCTGCGCTCCTTGGCCGTCGTCTCGCGGATCTGGGCCAGCTCCCCTCGCAGTTGGTCAACTTGCCGGCCATAGGTGTCGTAGAGGTCCTTGATGCGCTGCTCCCCATGGGCACGCTCACGCTCGACATCGGCTCTGGCCGCCTCACGCTCGGCGGTCAACGTTGCCAGGTTGCCGCGCAGGTCGGCCGCCGCCTCGCGGCTACGTTCAAGGTCCGCCCGGGCGCCCTCGAGCTGGCCCCGCACCTCCTCGGCCGCGGCTTCCCCGCGGCCGGCGCGCGCCGCCTCGGCCTCGGCGCGGCTCTCGGCCGCGCCCGCGCGCTGCTCTGCCTCGGCCCGGGCCTGCCCCTCCTCCTCGGCCCGTTGGGTCACGAGGTCACGTTCCTGTTCGACCTGCCTCAACTGTGCACGTGCCGACTCGAGGTCGGCCAGCAGCTGCGCGGCATCATTCTGGGTCTGCTCCCGGTCGGCCGCGGCCGCCGCATGCGCCTGTGCGATTTCTGATACGAGCTGCTCGCCCCTCTCGCGGGCTGTGGCCAGCTCGTCTTGGACTCCAGCCAGTTCCCCGGCCAGGTCCTGGCTCGTCCGTGTGGCTTCCTCGGCCGCGGCGTCGGCTTCATCCTTGTCGGCCTCGGCCCGGCGCTGGGCCTGCTCGGCGCGGGTGGCCCGCGCGTTCGCGGCGGCGACCTGCTCGGCGGCCTCGGACGCCACCGACTCGATCTGCGCCTCCGCCGCCTCGGGGTCCCCCACCGTGCGCAGCTCCTCGACAAGGGCCGTCAGCTGCTGCCCGAGGTGCTCAATCATCCCGGACACCTGCCCGGTAATCTCGCTCGCCCGCTGGCGTGCGGTATCCACCGGGCGGGTCTCGACGGTGCGGGCCGTGTCCTCACCGAGCCGCTGCCGGGCCCGCCAGGCCGAGGCCCGGTTGTGGGTGGGGTCGTCGCAGTACTCCGGCGGGCGGCCGGTGCCGGCCTCCGACGCGAGGGTGGGGCGCCGGCACCCCGGGTACCGGCAGGTGCGCTCTTCGACGATGTTCTCGCTCAAGTTTCCATTGTATCGTTTTCGGCACAGAATGGAATATGAAACTAAACGAAATACGAAATACGTTTGCCATCGGCCCGTCACCAGGTTGCCCTGGTGTCACTTTCCGAACTCGTCTGCACAAATTTCCATACTCGCCTGCACAGCTGCGAAAGACATGGTCGACGACCTCACACGCCGTGAAGTGAAGCTCAGTATTGGCGGGTCCGTTCACGATCCGACTGACCCGGTCGGCAGGCTGCTGTTCAATTTGTTGGCGATGGTCGCCGAGTTCGAGGCGGACTTGGTCCGTTCACGAACTCACGAAAGGGATGCAGGTCGCGAAAGCGGCCGGTCGGCCCCCGATAAGCAGCCCAAACTGTCCAAGGCCCAGGAGAAGCACCTGGTCGAGGTCTACCAGCGGGGTGGCAAATTCGGACTGATGGTACAGGCAGTCCGGGGCGAACACACCACCGCGCAGATCGCTGAACTCTTCAGCGTGGCGAGGTCCACGCTCTACCGGGCAATCCAGCGCGCCGGTGACACTGCCGTCTTAGCTTGTTATTTAACCCTTGAGGGTGGGGCCACGGAGGATGGGGTGGCCGTTCGGCGCATCACGTTGCCAAGAAGGCCGCCGTTTCCGATGCTTTGTGTAACCAAACAACGAAGCACCACCGGGAAACGACGGCCTTGATCATGACCATCCCTGACAGCTTTCCAGCAGCGCAACCGGCATCGGATCACCATCGATTCGATGCGTTCCGGGAAGGGTTCCACGCGTGCCTGACGCGCCGTGCCGACACGTTGTTCGAACTGGCCGATGCCCTGCTGTGCGGCCAGGAAAGCCACCGACCTGGCCCACCTGTCCCTGGAGCCGGAACACCACCGCGGGTACGGGGCGCTCTATGACGCGATGAACGCAGGGCAGATCAACCTGGCGGCGCTCCGATGCCCGGATCACCGCGCTCCCCGTCCCGAGAATGCCCGAACCTGCCGGCCGGGCACGGATCGTGCTCGCGATGGATGTCTCGAACTGGTTGCGTCCGGATGCCGCGGCCAGTCCCGAACGCGCCTTCTGCCACACCTACGCCCGGGGCAGCGGTCAGGCACAGATGATCCCGGGATGGCCCTATTCCTTCGTGGCCGCCCTGGAACCGGGGGCGACCTCGTGGACCGCCCTGCTCGACGTGGTGCGGCTGGGGCCCGGCGATGATGCCACGGAGGTCACCGCCGGCCAGTTGCGCACCGTCGTCGAAGAACTCACCCGGGCAGGGCACTACCGGGATGGCGACCCTGAGGTGCTGATCGTGATGGACGCCGGCTATGACGTGGTCCGCCTGGCCTGGCTCCTGCAGGATTTGCCGGT
The DNA here is from genome assembly GCF_050156935.1 of Pseudarthrobacter sp. P1. Taxonomy (NCBI): domain Bacteria; kingdom Bacillati; phylum Actinomycetota; class Actinomycetes; order Micrococcales; family Micrococcaceae; genus Pseudarthrobacter; species Pseudarthrobacter sp. P1. Next base: position 71,854 of record NZ_CP189585.1, read on the forward strand.
GATCCTGGTCGGGCGGCTGCGATCGGACCGGGTGTTCTATGCCCCTGCCGGCACACGCCGCGGCCCGACCAAGGGACGCCAGCCACGGCACGGGGCCCAAGCTCGTGCTGGCCGACCCGTCCACCCACCCGGCGCCGGTGTGTTCCACGGAGCATGTCCTTGACCGCTACGGCACCACCCGGGCGGTCGCGTTCGCCCGGATGCACCCCAGGCTCGAGTCGCGGGGCGGATGGACAGGGCACCCGGGCCCCTTGCCCCTGATCGAGGGAACCGTGATCGGGGTGAACGTCGAGCGTCTGCCGGGAAACCAGAACCCCAAGCCGTTGTGGCTGTGGGCCTCAAAGCACGCACCCGCCGACGCCCTGGAGGCGGACCACTGGTGGTCGATGTATCTACGCCGCTTCGACCTGGAACACACCTTCAGGTTCCTCAAACAGGGCCTGGGATGGACCAGGCCCCGGCTGCGCCACCCCGAGGCAGCCGACCGGTGGACCTGGATCGTGCCGAGCGCCCATGCGCAACTCCGGCTCGCACGGCCCCTGGCCGCCGAATGCCGCCTGCCGTGGCAACAGCCAACACCGCCGTCAAGGCTCACCCCCGCACGGGTCCGGGCCACCTATCGGCGGACCTGCCAGAACGCGGTTCATCCGGCAAAGACGCCGATAGCCTCCACGGCCGGGCCGGGACGTCCCAGGGGCCGCCCCAACCGGGTCAAACCCGTCATCCAGCCCGTCGGCGTGGCCCACCAAAGGTTAAATAACAAGCTAAGCGTCGGATATTCCACTTTTTCACATTGCAGGCCCCTCCTCCATGCGTCCTACCCCTCCAAAACACGTAGGGGTAGATGGTCGATGACCGCCCACCTCTACGTTGCGTTCAGAGAAGGATATGAACTAATTATTTAATTATGTCTAGAAGTAATTATCATCGATTGAGTTGGGCGCGAATCGCTTGGTCCAGGAAGTCGACGACCGTCATTTCGCGTTGGGCAAGGTATCCGTCAAGCTCGTCTCGGAGACCAATCTCGATCTTGGATGAGAACGGTTCCATGCGCCGTTTCGATCGTGGACGGCCGGGGCCGGGGCGCGGCACTCCACCACTCTCCTTCGAACCACGGGCCGCCGCCCTGGTCGGCAGCTCTGTCGAATCACTTCCATGGCTCGATTGGCCTTCGACGAGTGGTTGATTGGTCAGAGCGTCAACCACATCAGCGACCGGGGCCTTGCGGATAGAGGACTTCCTCTCGATGGTTGCCACTATTTCGCTCCGTCCAATCTGCGCGCATGTTCAACGAATCGCTCGGTCATGATTGCCGCCCCGCGGCTGGAAAGCTTCGTTAGAGGTGTTCTTGAACTAACCGCATCCTGCATGGCAGTACGACTCGGCAAGTGTGGGAGTTTCACATTGTCGCCATACTCAGCTTCGAGTTCGCCAATTTGGAACGAGTGTTCCGCGGTGAGCGGCGAGCTGGTCTTGTTGATGATGATCCCGGCAAATTCCAAGCTCTGATTCAGATGCGGCAACGACTTGACTTTGCCTACTGTCTCAAGGAATTCAGTTACACCCTTGACTGAGAACGCGGCAGGTTCCGTGACCGTAATAACCCGATTGGCCCAGATCAGCCCATTGAGGGTTAGCCTGCCTAGAGCTGGCGGAAGATCAATGAGGATGTGGTCATACTTCTCGAGTTCCTCCGAATTCCAGGCTGCTGTTTTGAGACGCATTTCCGGAGTCATGAGCGACTCGGATTCGATACGTGACAGTGACTCAGAGCTAGGTACGGCGTCAATGCCGGCCCATGACGTTGATACGATGGCCTGCCCCAAGGTTCCAGGCTCTCCTCCGTAGAGGACGTCAAAGATGTCAAACTCCCCTTCGGCTTCCAATGCTGCAGTTGCATTGGCCTGGGGATCGAGATCAACAACCAGCACTCGGCGCCCAATGAGACTCAACCCCATGGCAATACCGAGGGTCACCGATGTCTTGCCAACTCCGCCCTTGCGGTTTCCTATCGCAGTTACAACTGCTGGCATTGAAGCCTCCTCATGTCCTTACATACATCATTCAGGATTGACTGACGTACGTCAATCTGTCATGACATATTTATTTAACTGGATGATGGAGGAATGTAACGACGCTACTGCATCACGCGCCGGAGTTGCCCGCCAAATATCATTCAATCAATACGTCATGACAGAAATATTTAAATCCACACCGCCCAATTTCTGCTGGGATGGCCCTTCCTACCCAAGCGGATACCTTGATGCGATTGACTCCCGCGCGTCAATCGCATCAAGGTATCCGTGGCTTCCGTCACTAGGTCAAGATGCTGGACGCCCTACGTGGGTGAGGCGTTTCAAATTTAAATAAATACATCATGGCGTAATTATCAAACGAGACGGAAGTGTCCTGGGTATCTCCGGTCTGTAAGCTCCACATCGATCTGCTCAATCTGAACCTTCGCGAAGTCCAACAAGGACAGGAGCATGAATCGACGATGCGCAGCAGCGCTGGTATCTTCTAAGTTCCAGCCCCGGAACTTGGACCTGGTAACCAAACGGGGTCCCCAAAACACCGGCGGTCCACTCTTACGAGGCTAAACGAACTTTAGCCTTGTAAAGCAAATGAAGTGGCCGACAGAGGGCCGACCCTACGCAGCGCGAAGTTGCCAGCCCAACGTGCTAGGGTCATCGCCGGCCCAGGGCACCCAGGGATCATACTCATCGCGTTCCTGGTCGTAGAGATCCGCTTCCGTGATGGCCGGTTCCCTGCGGCGTTCCAGGAAAGCCTGCCACGCCGCGCGTTCCTTCCGCACCCTGCGTTTGTGCTCCTCGTACACCTCCTGGACACCCAACCAGTCCGCGAGCTGGGTCAGGTTCATGGTGTGGAGGATGTGCCAGGTGCCGTGCCGGCGCTCAATCATGGACAGCCCTGCCATGGTCGTCAGCGCCTGGTCGATGGCGGTCCGTCCGATGCCGGTGGAGCGCACGATCTCTGCCGTGGTGGGAGAGAGGCGGTCCCGCTCGATGGCCTCATAGGCCAGTGCCGCGATATCGCCCAGCGCCCTAAATACCGGGCGGATTCCGTAGATCTTGCCCTTCCGCCAGGACAGCGCATTTGCGGTGGAGCGCCACTGTCCAGGCAGGGACAACAGGTACACATCGGCGCGCTTGCCCCGACCCCGTTCGATCCTCTCCAGCAGCCCCTCGGTCAGCGCCTCCAGCCGGGGGAGGAGGCGCGCAATGGTGCCATGGTGCTTCCCCATGGCTATCGCGAAGGACCGGCACCCCACATCGACCACCAGGGATTCCTTGGCCCGGGCAAATCCGATCACAGCCCGCAGCAGCAGACGCAGCGTGATCCCTTCCCGGCCACTTCTGGCCAGCCGCTGGTCAAGGACTGCGTAGAGCACGTTTTCAAGATCATTGATTTCAGCCAGCACACTGACGCTCGAACGCCCCGCAGACCCCCCCCCGCCGTGGGTTAAAGCAGGCTCTGTGTCGTAGTTAAGTGAACTCTTTCCCCCGGCGGTTCTGGTCCCCGGTTTTTGGGCCACCCAGGCCTGGGCCTTGTCCCATTCGTAGGGCAGGAGCCGGCCGGCCCGGTCGCCGTAGAGGGCGGCCAGGCCGGCAAAGTCGGTGCCCAGGCGTGCCTCGATGTCGGGGAGGGTGAGGGAGAAGGTGGAGAGGTGTGCCAGCACGGCCATGCGTGCCTCCGACGGGCTCGCATACCGGGCAGTGTCGTAGATCCCGGTGCGGGCCACCTGGCGCAGCACCGAACCCCGCGGCCCGGGGATCCTGACGAAGGCCGCAGCCCCCGTGTCGACTACAGGACGGCGTGCCTTGGTCGCCTTGCGGGCGCGGAGCTGGTGGAGGGATGCGGCCAGGGCCAGGCGCAGGGCCGTGATCGTGGGGGCCGGGTTCCGGCGGCGCATGATGTCGTAGGCCTGCGCCAGGGGGGTGTCGAGGTCCTGGTGGCCGACACCAGACTTGTGCACCGATCCGGGAGGGCGGATGCACCCATCGGTGATGTTCTGGTGGGGGCCGGGGTCAAGGCTGGGGAAGCGCAGGCCCAGGGCTTCGACGAGCTCGCGGGCGTCCTCGGCCGCCAACCGGTCAAGGAGGGGGATGTAGAGGTGGCGGCCGCCGCTGGGGGAGTGGTCGGCCACGTATCGGATCCCGCAGGAGTCCAGCAGGGCGCCGATGGCGGCCGCGTCGGCGTCAACAACCGTCTGGGCGGCTTTGGAGGTGTCAAGGTCCAAACACAGCGTGGCGACGGTGCCGTCGGGACCGTGCACCATGACGGCCGCCGGCCGGGACGGCAGCGCCTTCGTGATTTTGGGCGGGTGGGCAGGGCGCGGGTACTTGCCCGCGCGGGTGGCCAGACGCATCACCGGGGCACCCGCGACCAGGGGTGCGAGAGCAGCCCAGACCTGGGCGGGGGTGGGGGAGGAACCCGACACGGCAAGCGTGTCGACAGGGTCGCCTAGACCCTCAAATGGGTGTGCGTGTATGATCGTCATATTCCTAGTCGGTAGTGGGCATGACAAAGCCGCTATTCCTTGAGGTAGCTGGAAACCGGGAGTCTTGGCGGAATCAGGGTTTTTAGCTACAGATTGTTTGTCAGGTGGGGCCCGCTACGGCGGGCCTTCTTCCTTTAAGAAGCGATGCGGGCGATAGGCGGTGCCTCCTGGGTACTAATCTGGTCAAGTTGGACAGTGGACAGGTGGCTCTTCACTAAGGTCGCGACGTAGTCGCTCACCGTCATGCCATAGGCCTCCGCGACAGCTGCAAGTTTGTCAGCGTCGGGTACGAGCATGCGGGATCCAACAAGTCTGCGGTCGCCTTTGCTGCGGCGACCGCCTCCACGGTTTCCAGTTGCTGTCATAGGAATCATTCAACCTGTAACTGTTTCCATGTTTCGGGACCTAATGGGCGTGTCGTTCAGAAACCTTTTGTTACGGCGGCGGCTGCCGCCAGCCAGGCCCGCTGTGTCGCTGGTTGCAGGGGTGGGACCCAAGTACGCCTGAAACCTGCCACGCCCGTGGTTTATCGGTCGGTGGGGAGGGTGTCGATGGCGTTTTGGCGGTCGGCTTCGGATGGTTTCGTGTAGCGGCGGGTGGTCTCCAGCCGGGCGTGGCCCATGAGTTCGGCGACGAGCACGACGTCGTGGCCCTCGCGCACGAGGTTGGTTCCGAACGTGTGGCGCAGGATCTGGGTGGTGAAATCGATGTCGGGGCTATCGGTGAAACCGGCGTCGCAGGCCAGATCCCCAAGGATGCCATCGCATCCCTTGACGCTCAGTCGTTCGCCGCGGTAGTTCAAGAAGACCGCGGGGTTGTTGGCCGCGCCCGGCCATGAGGGGCGTTCCTCGTTGATCCACAAGGCCAGGTTCTCCCGCAGCACGGGGTGGACGGGGACTTCCCGGTAGCGGCCGCCCTTGCCGGAACGAACGATCAGCAGGCCCTTGCGGGCCGAGAGGCGCACGTCCCCGAGGTCGAGTGCGGTGATCTCGCTGATCCGCAACCCGGCATAGAACGGGGTGTAGCCGATGGCCCGGTTGCGGGGGTGGGTGCAGCGTTCACAGGTGCGTAGCCAGCGTTTCTGGTTGCGTTCGTCCAAGGCCCTGGGTGCGGTGGAGGGCAGTTCGAGCCGTTTGGCGTTCGGGGTGCCCACGCCGGTGCGGGTGTAGAAGTCGCTCAGGGCCGCCAGATGCGCGTTGATCGTGGCGGGTTTGCGCTTGAGGACTTTCTGAAGGTGGGTGCGCCAGTCCCGGACGGCTCCGTCTCGCGCCGCTGGGTCAAAGAGGGCCGAGCTGTCCACGTCGGCGCCATCGAGCCAGGCGAAGAAGGTACGCACCCGTGAGGCGTAGGCGCGGCGGGAATCGTCATCGAGCGGGGCAGACCCCAGAAGCAGGAGGTATTCGCCCCAGAGTTGTTCCAAATACGGGGCCAACACGGCCGGGGCACGTCCCCGTCGAGGCTTTTCTTCTGCTTCCGTTGTGATATCTGAAGCTGCCCCGGGGCCTTCCTGTCCCGCAGATTTCGCGATATCTGAAGTCATTGCAGTATTCTACTTCAGATATTCGTTGTTATCTGAAGTTGTTTCGACTTGTGCGCCTCGCTGGTGCCTCCGGTTCCCTGCAGGAGAGGAAGATTCGTGACGTCCGTGGACAGGACCGCCTATCCGAGATTCACCGCTGCGGTATCGGAGCGGCAGTTGGCAGAGTCGTTCACCCCGACCGAGGACGAGAAGGACTGGGCCGGGGCAAAGACACGGGACGAAGCCGGTCGTGCGGTGCTGCTGACGGTGTTGAAGTGCTATCAGCGGTTGGGGTATTTCACGCGGGCCGAGGAGGTTCCCGCGGCCGTTACCGGCCATGTTGGAGCGCTGTTGGGTGTGACGATCGACCTTGCCGGCGCGTCCCGGGCGGAGAGGACCTGGTGGCGCTATCGCGATTATGTCCGCGTCCGCATGGGCGTCGTCTACGATGCCAAACGGGTTCGCCGGATGGCTGCCGGGGCGTTGGAGGCCGCGGTGGTGACCAAAGACCACCCTGCCGACCTGATTAACGTGGCGTTGGAGGAACTGCTCCGTGCCGGCTGCGAGCTGCCCGGGTATTCGACTCTCGACAGCATGGTCGCCAGGATCCGTGCCCGGTACAACACCACGCTGTTCGCCGGGGTTCAAGAGCGGATGGCTTCCGGTGACCGGCTGCGGTTGGAACGATTGCTGCTGGTGGACCCTGTATCGCGGCGCAGCGAATTCGAGACGCTCAAGGCGCCCGCGGGCTCGGCGATGAAGCTGGGGAAATTCAAGGACCGCATCGAGCTCCTGCGCCGGCTCGACGCGGTCGGCGAGACCGGCACCTGGCTCGGCGGCGTCTCGGCGCAGCGGATCTCCCATTTCGCCGGGCAGGCCCGCGCCCTCGATGTCGATGAACTCTCCAGGACCGGGGAGCCCAAGCGGCTGACCCTCATCGCGTGCCTGCTGCATGAGACCCGTATCCGCCTGCGCGACGAGACCGTCGAGATGTTCTGCAAACGCATGGCCCTCGTCCACAAAAAGGGACGCGAGCGGCTCGAGGAACTCAAACTCGCCCACCGCGCCGAGTCGGAGTACCTGCTCGATGTGTTCGGAGAGGTCCTCTCCCTGGCCCATGAGGTGTCCGGGAATGAAGAGACCTCCGAGGGAGGGTTCGACGCAGCCGCGGCGGGGCAGAAACTCTTGGAGACGCTTCAGGCCGCCGGTGGCCTGAAGCGGCTGACAGCCGCACACGAAGCGGTCTCGGCCCACCACGGACGCAACTACTTGCCACTGCTGGAATCGTTCTGCCGGGCTCACCGCGCCGCCCTGTTCGAGCTGTTGGAGGCCCTTGTCCTGGAAGCGACCAGCGCTGATGCCAGCGTGGTGAATGCCGTGAACTTCATTCGTGCCTGCCGCAAACGCACCGGTGAATACGTCCCCGAAACCCTCACGGTTGCCGGCGAAGATGGCACCTTGCGGAAGCTGGCACTCGATCTGGACTCCTTCGCTACCGAGGCGTGGAAGAAGGTCATCCGTGACAAGAAGCACCCCGGGAAACTCGCGCGCCGCCACCTGGAGGTCTGCGTGTTCTCATTCCTCGCCGCGGAACTGCGCTCGGGCGATATCGCAGTGGTCGGCGCCGATTCCTACGCGGGGCTGCACCGGCAGATGATGACTTGGCAGCAGTGCCGCGACCTCGCCGAGGACTTTGCTCCCAGACCGGCATCCCCGCAACCGGGAGCGGGCTGGTCGAGCACTTCAAGGCGCAGCTGGCCGACACCGCACAGGCCGCCGACGCCGGATACCCGGCCAACACCGACCTCGTCCTGGAAGGCGACCGGCCCTTGCTCAAACGCCGGAAAGGGGCCGACCGGAGGCCATCGGCCATCGCCCTGGAAGCAGCCGTCCATGAGCGCCTGAGCGAACGCGGACTTCTGGACATCATTACCGTCAGCGCCCACCGGCTGGGCTGGCACAAGCATTTCGGACCGGCCTCGGGCTCCGACCCGAAACTGCGCGACGCCTTGGGCCGATACTGCCTCACTGTCTTCACCTACGGCACCCTCCTTGGCCCCGCACAGGTCGCCCGCCACATGGAAGGCGCCGTCAGCGCCCACGAGCTCTACACCGCAGGGAACAAGCACGCCACGGCCGAGAAGATCACCCGTGCCTCGGCCGAGGTCATCAATGCCTTTGCGCATCTGGACGTCGCCTCCGTCTGGGGCGATGGGCGCACCGTCGCAGCCGACGGCACCCAGGTCGATACCTGGGAGAACAACCTGCTGGCCGAGTCCCATATCCGCTACGGGGGATACGGAGGCATCGCCTACCGCCACGTTTCCGACACCTACATCGCGCTGTTCAGCCACTTCATTCCCTGCGGAGTGTGGGAAGCGGTCTACATCATCGAAGGACTGCTGCAAAACGACTCCGAGCTGCAACCCGACACGATCCACGCCGACACGCAAGGACAGTCCCTGCCCGTCTTCGGTCTCGCCGCGCTCCTGGGCTTTGACCTGCTCCCACGCATCCGGGACTGGAAAGACCTCATTCTCTACCGCCCCGACACGACCACCCGCTACACGCACATCGACTCACTGTTCGGTGACACAGCCATCGACTGGGGACTGATCGAGACCCACTGGCCCGACCTGATGCGCACCGTCATTTCCATCCGCGAGGGCCGCCTGTCATCAGTCACCCTTTTACGCAGGCTGGGCAACCACTCCCGCAAGAACCGCCTCTACCGGGCCTTCCGCGAACTCGGGCGCGTCGTGCGCACCATCACGCTGCTCCGCTATCTATCCGACCCCGAACTGCGCGAACAGATCACCGCGATCACCAACCGGGTCGAATCGTTCCACAAATTCAGCGACTGGCTGGCTTTCGGGAACGAAATGATCGGTCACAACGACCCCGAACAGCAGGAAAAGATCATCAAGTTCAACGAGCTGCTGGCCAACATCGTCATCTACTCCACCGCCTGCGACATCACCGCCGCCGCCAACGAGCTCGCAGCCGAAGGCCACACTATCGACACCGAAGACCTGGCCACGATCTCTCCCTATATCACCAGGAGCATCCGCCGCTTCGGAGACTACGTCCTCAACCTCGCCCCGCCGGACCAAGACCCGCAAACGAAACTAGACCTGCAACCAGGGGCACTATTCCCACCCACCAGAATCTAGAACCATGCATTCCCCGCCATGGGGCATGGCAGGTTTCAGGCGTACTTGGGTCCCACCCCTTGCAGGGCGTCACCTGATGGGTCCGTTGACCAGGGCCGGGTCGTAGGGGACTGGGACGACGGCGCGAACATGCGGAGCGAAGCCGTCCGCGATGCGCTGGGCCTCTGCCTTGGCGCGTTTGAGGGGTCGCCACTCAAGGTGCGTTTGGCGTCGGTGGATTCGGAGACGATCACGACGGCGTTGCGAGCCAGCTCTGAGTCGTGGCCACCCCCGGATTCGAGCGTCTGTAACGTCAGGCGCGCTGCTTCGTCCCGGTCTTGGGGTCTGACCTGCAGCGGAACAGTGGTTGGCGCTAAGCCTTCCGCTGACTTGGCTTCACGCCCCGAACATGCGCCAGAGCCGTTAGCGCCGGATCCTGTTCCATTGTTCGTGACGGGCCAGGGACGCGTCGTATACCCTGCTGCACCGGCGCTCCGTGGACGCTGGTGGCAGCCGGCGGAATTACCCGCCTGGGGACGCGCGCCGCGCGATGTGGATGCCACTGGCCGTTGCCGAGAATTCGAGTTCAGCCAGGCTGGTAAGGATGAGATCGGCGCTTAGATCCGCCGCTGCATGTGTGCCCGCCACCGCCAAGGTCGTGCACCCGGCATCATGCGCGGAGCGCAGGCCAGCCGATGCGTCTTCGACGACGAGGCAGCGGCCGGGCTCGAAGCCCAGCCGTCGGGCGCCGAGCGCGAAGGGTTCGGGGTCCGGTTTGCCGTGTATGACGTCGTCGGCGGTGACTACCACGCGGGGCGACACCAGCCCGGAAGCAGCGATTCGTGCCGCGGCCAGGGCCCGCGTACACGAGGTAACAATTGCTTTGCGATATTCCCCGATCGCCGAGAGCGCTTCGGCGGCTCCCGGAAGGATGGTGATACCGCAGAGCTCGGTGATCTCAAGTTGTTGAATGCGCTCAAAGGCTGCGTCGAACTCTTCGGGCGGGACCAGAGAAGCCACAATATCCCGGGCCGGCTGGCCGTGGGCGCCGTCGAGGAACGATGGAGCGAGTCCACGTTCGGCACACCACGCAAGCCAGGACCGAAGCACCGCGGGGGTCGAATCAATGAGGGTGCCATCCATATCGAACAAGACAGCGTCAAACGTCTGCCCGATCACGGGCCGCAACGGCCAGCTCACCTCAGCGGCATTGGCTCCGGAGACAAGGATGGTGCGGTCATTCAAGGGGGTCATGGATGCGGCGTCTTTCTTTCTCGGCACTCGGACATAGATTTTTGGCTTATCGTCTGTGGATTCGCCCATCCGAAGACAAATTTAGTCCATATGTGGCTTGTATCTCTTAAGTACCCCCCCTGTTGTTGAGGTGGGGTGGTCGTCGTTTACGGTGGCCTTGGGAGGGCCGGGGTGGTTCCGGTTTTCGGCTTCGCGGTTCGTGGTGAAACCGAGTCCGCTGGCATGAATTTATGCCGTCGTTCGGGCGGCACTGCTAGATGAGTTATTCCAAGGGGTGTTGGAGGGCCATCGCGTCTTGACGCGGGATGCAGGGGTGCCCAGAACCGGCGGCGTCAAACCCAACGCCGACCCCGGAGGCCCCCGTGGACGCCGATCTGGACACCCCTACAACGGCATTCTCTGCCGCCACCGACGACCTGGTGAAGGCCCACCCCGAACGGATGCCCTACCGGCCCCGGGTCTGCACCAGCCCCCGGATCACCGACGCCGAACTCATCACGCTCTCGGTCATGCAGGCCCTGCTGGGGTCTACCAGCCAGGCCCGCTGGCTGAGATATGCGAACACGTTCCTGCACGCGATGTTCCCCTCCCTGCCGGGCCAGGTAAGACTGCAACAAGCACCTGCGCCGGCCCCCGGGCCATGAACTGGCTCATCGGCGTGCTCGCCCAGCGGAACGACATCTGCTGCGACGACGTGTGGGTCGTCGATTCAACCCCGGTCGAATGCGCCCGCTCCACGGAGACCGTGCGCCGCTCGGAGATGGCCGGGTGGGCCGAATACGGGTACTGCCCCTCCCACACCCGCTGGTTTTGGGGCTGCGCCTGCACCTGGTCGCCACCGTGCACGGGCTGCCGGCCGGCTATGCCCTGACCGGGGCCACCGCCGATGAACGCCAAACCCTCCTGGACATCCTCGCCAACACCCCGGCCATGAACCCGCTCCAGGCCGACGGCCACCGGCAGCTCCTCATCGGCGACAAAAACCACTACGGCGCCGGGTTCGAGGAGGAGCCGAACGGGGTCGGGACCGGGCTGCTGCGCCCGGCACGCAAGGGCGAAAGACCCCGGCCCGGGGCCCGGTTCTTCAAACCCCTGCGCCAGATCATCGAATCCATCAACGACACCCTCAAAGGCCAGCTCAATCTGGAACAATACGGCGGGCGCACCCCGGCCGGGGTCACCACACGCATCATCCAGAGGCTGCTGGCCATGACCGCGGCCATCTGGCACAACGACCAGACCGGCCAGGCCATCCGCCGCTCACTGATCGCCTACGACCCCGGGAAACCCCTGGGCGGACCCGAGTGAGCATGACGTTGGCCACAAAGACCAGATGGTAAGTGGTCCACGGCGACGGCCCGGTGGTGAGGCCCTCGACTGACGGTCACGAGCGTGTCTGCTCCCAAGTCTCCCCAAAGGGAACCGTGTCGCTGAGCTCGAACGTGTACCGGACAGGATCATGGCGGGTGACCAGGATGCCGGCAGAGCGCTGGGCCATTGCTGCTTGACGGAGCACAGCCTCTGCATCGTTGAGCAACTCGTAAAGTTGTTCAGGCTCGCTGATGAGGACTTCCAAATGCTCGATCGTTTGACTACTCATGATGAACAGCTTCCTTGTGATGTGGATCAAGTGCTGTAAATACTCTGATGTGAACACTCGTTCAAGTCAACCGTTCTAGATAAAGATGTTGAAATTTTTCCCCCGCCAATAGTCGTAGAGCCTGTTCCTACACCCGCTTGGCGAGCCGTTGCTGGTGATTCCGATCATGGTCCAGCGGGCCCTGGCCTCGTGGTGGGGCGGCAGCCGTTCATAGGGGTGTGGCTTGTGAATTAGGGGGCGCTTCGTAACTGTTCAGGGGGTGGCGGGGATCCAGGGGTTCCCGCAGAAGAGGTCCCTGAGGGCACCACCGGCGTTTTTGCCCTGTTTCCGTGCGGTTCCGACGTAGGAGCGCACGGCCAGAAACGCTTCGGCGCCCTCCCATGACCGCCAGGATCCGGAGACCTTCTGCTGCAGCTTGACCATCCGGACGTCACGCTCCGCGTGGTTGTTATCGAAGCTGACGGTGAAGTCGTGGGCGAAGCGCAGGACATCGTCCTCGTAGGTGTCCAGGCGTTTGAGCAGGGAACGCACCGGGCCCATCGCGGGCCGGCCGCGCTTCCCGGTCGGTGGCGGGAGCGGATTCAGTCCCACCCCGCGGGCAATCAGGCGCCGGTACCGGCGCCGGCGTCCGCGCAGCACCCACTTGTTCAGGCTGGTCTTGCCTGCCGCTTTGGCCCCGTCCACGGCCACGAGCATCTCCACCAACAAATCGGCCATCCGCAGCGGCCAGTCCTGCCCGCCGGCCTCGGCGATCCCGGCCAGTTCCCGGAGGTGGTGCGCGTTGCACAACCCATGCCGGACCGGGTAGCGGCGGTAGGCCGGAAGCCCGGCGTGCACCGCCACCCCGTTGAAGCCGTGCCCCAGGATCCCGCCGGCTTCAATGGACCCGCCGCTGCGTGCCGGGGCCAGATGCAAGAGCGTCACCGCCCCGGTGGAGGCCACATGCACCCAGGCCAGCTTCCCCTGAACCCGGGCCCCGGTCTCATCAAAGTGCGCCACCCCTGCGTGGCGCACCCGGGCCCTGGCCGCTTCCAGGAACGGTTCGAGCAGCTTCTTCGCCCGCGGTTGCAGGGAGGCCAGCCACCCGGTGGAGACCGGGGCACCGAAGGCGTCGGCCATCAGCTCGGCGGTGCGGGCCACCGGCAGGTGGTGCCGGCCCATCAGCTAGGCGCCCAGCCCCTGGATCCTTGGCCCGTAGCAGGTGGTGGCGGTGGCCTCGGCCGGGAAGGGCGCTTCGCACTGGTGCCCGCAGGAGCATTGGCGGGTGCGTGCCCGGTGCTCGGTGATGTGCAGCCGGATCGCGGGCAGGTCGAAGACCTGCCGGAACCGCTCTCCGGTCACCGGTCCCTGGGAAACATCCAGCCCGCAGCGCCCGCAGCGGTCCGGTTCGTGGATCGGCACCACATCGGCGGTATCGACCGGTTCCGGGCGCATCCCCGGATCCCCGGACTGCTTGCCCGGGGAACGGCCCGAGGGCCGGCGCAGGGACCGTGGCGGCGGTTTGGTGAACGCGTCGGTGCTCGGTGGTTTGGAGGAGTTCTGCGAGTTCTTTTTCAGGCGGCCTTCGAGGGTGGCGACCCTCGAGCGCAGGGAGCCGACCCCGGTTTTCAGGGCCGTGATCAGCGCGTCGGATTCTTCCAGCCGGGCCAGCAACGACCCGACCGTGGGAACAGCGGATGAATCGGACATGTGAACCAGCCAACCAGGGAAGGTGCCTACCTGCCTGCGAACCTCTTCAGAATCCACCCGGCGGACGCCTAAACCGCGTCAACACGCCACACGCCCCCTGAATAGTTACGGCGCTTCAGAAAACGGAAAAAATACCACGCTAAGCCTTGGACAGTGGGCGCAGTGGCCTGAATTTGCCTGGGCCGATCCGGGCGGTGCTGCGCCAGGTGTAGTCGCCGGTGAGGTTGATGTGTTCCCAGCCGAGCGGAGACAAGTGCTGCAACAAGGCGTCATCGAAACTGTGGTCTCGGTCGCGGAGGTTGTTGGTGGCCCGTTCAAGGTAGACGGTGTTCCAGAGCACGATGGCGGCGGTGAGGAGGTTCAGTCCGCGGGCGCGGTAGCGTTGTTGTTCGAATCCGCGGTCCCGGATTTCGCCGAGGCGGTTGAAGAACACGGCCCTGGCGAGGGCGTTGCGTGCTTCTCCCTTGTTCAGTCCGGCGTTGACCCGGCGGCGGAGTTCCACGCTTTGGAGCCAGTCCAGGATGAACAGGGTGCGTTCGATCCGACCCCTTGTACACGAGTTCCTGGAGACTGCGGATGGCGTTGTTTTTGGCGGGGCGGGTCCTTTTTGGTGTAGGAGTCGCCTCCGGAGTCGTCGTAGCTCTCGTCGTCGGAGAGGAGGTACCAGGCGTCGGTGAGCGTGGCGTGTTCGGTGGAGACGACGGCCTTGGTCTTGTCGCGGCGCACGATGAGCCTGCTAAACGTGCCCCGAGGTAGCTGTCCTTGGTGTGGCGGGCGCGCTCAACGTCGCGACGCCCAGCGCGCCCTTGAGGTACGGATTCCCGGGGCGGGTTTTGGTGGAATTAACCCGGCCTGCGGAGGCCGTTGGAGCCGGACTGAGTCCGGCCCAGGAGGCCAGTCCGCCGGGGATTTCAAAGTGGCTCATATCCGCCTCGGTTTCCGCGATGATGCCATCGGCGACCAGGCTGGAGACCCCGGGAATCGTGGCGAGGATTTCCGGACGGCCTGAAAGGGCTCCATGGCCGCGTCGAACCATCGGGTGAGGGAACCAACGCGGTCAAGGTCCATGGAACAGATGAACCCGTGGTGGGCCTGTACCCGGCCGGGCGCGGCGACAGGAGCCCATGGAGGATTTTTGGCAGAACGTTGGAAAGCATCAGCGAGCTGGAGCGGGGATCCGCGGGGCACTGCGTCACGGTCACTGTCCGCCGGGCCCTGCGGCGACGGCTGCCAAATCGCGGGCGGCACCGGATGGGGGTGCGCTGCCCGTGAGCCAGATCGCGGTGAGCGGCCGCCGCAGGGGCGGCCCGGAGACGGCAACGGCAGCGAGGCGGTGCAGGGCCAGGTCGTCGCCGACGGCCAGCTCGCCGAGCACTCCGGGTGCGGTGCCCGCCGCAATTGCGGAGCGGACCGCTGCAGTGGTGGAGAGCTCGACGGCGGGCGCTGCCATGGTTTTTTGGGTGTTCTGGGTGAGGAGGTGCTCAAGCGCTTCCCGGGTACCGCTGCCCTGTTCGCGGGTTACCAGGGGGGTTGCTGCCAGTTCCTCCGGAGTGACGGCGGAACGCCTTGTGGCCCATCGATGCTCCGGAGCGACAACGAGGACCAGGTCATCGTAGCGCACGGTGCGGCTGGCCACATCGGCGGGAACTGTGGGGCTTTCGATGAACCCCAGGGCGGCCGCACCGGACCGCACAAGCTGCCCCACTGTCGCACTGTTGGACACACTGAGCTGAACCTTCGTCGGGACCAGCCCGAGTGATTCCTGCTGGCGCCGCAGTGCCACGAGCCACTGTGGCAGCAGATACTCGGCAATGGTCTGGCTGGCCGCCACATGCAAGCGGCTCACACTGTCGGCGCGGACCGACGCTATTCCGGCGTCCAGGCGTTCGGCCGCGGCGAGGACCTCGGCTGCCCAGTCGGCAATCAGCGCACCCGTCTGCGTCAGCGTGGAACCACGCGGGGTGCGGGCCAGCAGCGGGGCGCCCACCTGCGCTTCCAACGACTTCATCCGCAAGGAAGCGCTCTGCTGTGACAACCCCAGCTGGTGTGCCGCCGAGGACAGGCTCCCCAGTTCTTGGACAGCGGCGAGCATCTGCAGCGCCGCCAGATCCGGCATCCGCGCACTGAGCATCGGGGCTCCTTCGTTCAGGCTTCCGACTCGAGCCACAATCCACGCTTGTGACCCCACAACTATATGCCCCCTACTGCCGGATTCCGCACAGGGGAAGGATGGAATGCATGAGAACCTCGGCCCAGCTCCCCACCCCCACCACAAGCACTGTGCTTCAGTCTTCTCCGGCAAGGATATAGGCCGCTTTCCAGACCTGGATGACCGGCCTGACCAACTGCTTCAACAGAAAGGAATCCCGGTCCGAAACCGCCTGCCAGCTACGGCGTTTCACCGGATCGCACACGACCATGACCCAGAACCTGATGCCCGCCCAGCGGCGCCGCGACCGGGGGCGTACCCTGCCGCCGGCCCTAAAGACGAATCCCCTCAAGCACAAAAGGGCGCCCGGCCTCGTGGTTGCGGCAGCCGCCGTCGGGGTAGCGTGGCTGGTGCACCTGGCCGTGCCGGCGATGCCGTTTTTGACCGCCGCGGTCATTTTGGGCATTCTGGCAGCGAATGTGCCGGTCAGCAGCTCCCCTGTCGCCGGTATCTTGCGGCCCGGCCTGGATTTCTCGGGCAAGAAGTTCATGCGGCTGGGCATTGTGTTGCTGGGCCTGAAACTCAGCCTGTTTGACGTGGCGGCGTTGGGCTGGGGGACCCTGGGGATTATCGTCTCGATCGTGCTCCTGACTTTTTTTGGGACGCTGCTGCTCGGCAAGGCCCTCAAGCTCCCTGGCGACCAGCCGATCCTGCTGGCCACAGGCTTTTCGATCTGCGGCGCGTCCGCCATTGGCGCCATGAGTGGCGTGACGAAGACTGACCACCGGGATACCGTCGTGCCGATCGCCCTCGTCACCTTGTGCGGAACCCTAGCCATCGGCGTGTTGCCGCTCCTGAAAATCCCGCTGGGACTGGATCCGGTGCCGTTTGGCCATTGGGTGGGAGCGAGCGTGCACGACGTGGGCCAGGTGGTTGCCACGGCGCAAACCGCCGGTCCTGCAGCCTTGGCGGGTGCGTTGATCATCAAGCTCACACGCGTGCTGATGCTGGCGCCGATGGTCACCGGCGTTGCCCTTGTCCGGCGCCGGACGCACAAGCGGGTCGGCAGCCCATTGAGGGAGTCCGGTGCCGAGATAAAACTACCTCCGCTGGTGCCGCTGTTTGTTGCCGGGTTCATGGCCATGATCCTGGTGCGGACGCTAGGCTTCCTGCCGCCGGCTGTCCTGGGCATGGCCGGGACAGCTCAGGACCTGCTTTTGGCTGCCGCCCTGTTTGGTCTTGGCTCATCCGTTCGGGTCGGCTCGCTGATGCGGACCGGCGGCCGGGCGATCGTCGCGGCCATGTTGTCCTGGGCCCTCATCGCGGCCCTGGCATACGGGGGCGTGCAGCTGATGTGACGCCGAAGTCGTGTGCGGCATGTCGTGCCGCCCCACCGGACTGTGGCGGCGTCCACGGCCTGGCGCTTTCCAGCACGAGTAGTCATCATCCTCGCCTGGGACGGTGTTGAACGTCATGGCCCCCGGCAATCCTGCAGCACAGAGACTGATCAACTTAGCTTGTTATTTAACCTTCGTGGGTGGCGCCGACTGCGATGTGTTGTCTCGAATGATAATCCCTACAGTGAGTCGCTGTTCAAGACCCTGAAGTACGGTCCGGAACTCCCGGAACGCTTCACCTCAGTCCACGACGCCGGAGCCTTTATCAGCGGTTTCGTGGACTGGTACAACCACCACCACCAGCACTCCGGCATCGGCTTCCACACGCCCGCGAACGTCCACTACGGCCACGCCGCCAATGTCGCCAAAGAACGCTCGGCAACCCTCGCTGCAGCCCGGACGAAACACCCCGAACGCTTCACCACCACCACCGACCCCAAAATCCTCGAGCTCCCAGGAGCGGCGTGGATCAACCAACCCAAGGAAACCCCCGAACAGTCAGCCGCCTAACTCCCGTTGGTACCGTTCAGCTTGAAAAATTCCGCTTGGGCCGGGTGGTGAGTGAGTGGACGGACAAGCCGTTCATGCTGATCCGGCATGGTTTGCATCATTTTCTGGTCTTTGTGGATATGTGGTTTGGGTCTCATAATGGATTGAAATCCATCACATCAAGCACGAGGTCTGCAATGAGCGCTACACCCTCCACGACCGCCAATCAGCATCGGGATGCCCGCCGCTCCGTTATCGGCGCCTTTGTCGGGACTGCCCTCGAGTGGTACGACTTCTTCCTATTCGGCACGACGGCGGCAATCGTCTTCGGCCCTCTGTTCTTTCCTTCATCCAGTCCCACAGCCTCACTCCTGGGTAGTTTCGCGGCAATGGCCGTGGGTTTCGTCGCACGGCCGTTGGGTGCCATGGTCTTCGGGCACTTCGGTGACAAATTGGGGCGAAAAGGCGCGCTTGTCGTGACTGTCATGCTTATGGGAGCCGCAACAGCCCTTATCGGTGTTCTTCCGACCTTTGCCACGGCGGGCGTCATCGCGCCGGTACTGCTCGTCATCCTCCGCTTCGCGCAGGGCATTGCTGCTGGTGGCGAATGGGGCGGCGCCACAGCCATGGCCGTCGAAAATGCTCCCGTTCATAAGCGAGGCCTGTACGCGGCCCTGGTGCAACTCGGTTCGCCGGCCGGAACTCTGCTGAGCAGCGGCGCAATTGCCATTGTCGCTCTGCTTCCCAAGGCGGATTTCATGGAGTGGGGGTGGCGGCTTCCTTACCTTGCCTCCGTTCTCTTGGTTGGTGCAGCACTGTGGGCACGTTGGTACCTCCCGGAGACGCGCGAGTTCAAGGCGCTTGAAGCTTCGGGGGAGACAGCGCAGTCTCCGCTTCGTGAACTGTTCCGCAACCATCCCGGCAAGCTCCTTGTGGGTGTGGGTGCTTACCTCTACTCAACGGCCGGTTTCGGCGTCATCACAACTTTCATGATCAGCTACGTCACGCTCGTCCTGAAGCTGCCGGCCTCGGTCATCCTGAACGCGTCCGTGCTTGGCGCCCTCGCACAGGGCATTGTTCTCCTTGTGGCGGGCAAGGTAGCTGACCGTATCGGAGCAGCAAAGACGGTTTTGATCGGTTACATAGTGACGCTCTTGCTCGCATTTCCAATCTTCTGGCTTGTCGACACAAAGGACCCCGGCTTGATCATGGTCGCGATGCTTCTGGCGTTCGGCCTGGGCACGATCCCTTACGCCCCGATCGGAGCGATGTTCCGCGATTACTTCCCCGCGAAGATCCTGTACAGCTCGATGGCCCTTTCGGCGAACATTGCCGGCATCATCGCCGGGTTCACTCCACTCATCGCAACTGGCCTTCTGGCCGCGACAAACAACCTGTCGTGGGGCCCAGCAACATTCCTTGCCCTGATTGCTCTGGTCTCCGTGGTCTCGACAGCGGTGGTGCTACGCACCCTTAAAAGGGAGGCTTCCCTGAACACCACCGCCAGTGAACGAAAGGTTCCCTCTCAAGTCCAGGGGATTTAGAAGAGGCGACACAGTGCTGCCCCTGCTGCCGAGCGTGGACCGACGTGCCGATGCTGAGCGCCGGTCCAGCTTCCTTTTCTTGGCGGTTGCGTCGCATCAAGGCCAGGACCTGAAGCTGACAGCATCGCCAACGGAAGTTCATCGATGCTTGCCTGACGGAACGGGCAGGGCGTAGGAAGAGGTCATGCCGAATATCCCTGAAGACGCGCACGCTTCGTCCGGCTCTTTTGGCGATTCCAACCCCTCCGTTGTCCTGGAGGCAGCGGCGGCGACGGCGGCTGCCCTCCTTTCGAACGGGGCCGCGGCGAGTGAGGCAGCGGAAGCGGCTTCACAGATAACCGAAGCCGGCGGCATGCAAACGGCGACCACCTCGGCCGGCTACTCCGATGTCACGATCTACTGGACTGATTCGGAGGAACGGACCTATTTTGCGATCCGTCCCGTGCCGGCACGTGTCTTCGACTATGGCAGGCTCACGTCGGTGATGGAACTCGTGGACCGGGTACGCTCCGGACACGTACGACCCTACGAGGCTTCAAGATCGGTTCGAGCGCTGGAGCAACAGCGCGCCCGTTATCCTTGGTGGGCGACCCGTCTCGCCACAGGGGCAGCAGGCTCGATGGCATCGGTGCTCTTCGGCGGGGGCCCGTTCGTGGCGATGGCGGCCTTTTTAGTTAACCTCGTCGTTGACTGGCTGTTCACCGCATTGTTCCGTCGAGGCTGGCCTTCATTCTTTGTCCAAGCGGTCGTTGGAGTACTGGCCGTAGCAGTAGCCGCCGTCATCCAAGCCATCGCCCCCGAAACGTCGCCTGCTGTCGTTGTAGTGGCCGTCATCATCGTTGCCCTGGCAGGAATGACATCGACGGGGGCGGTCCAGGATGCCATCACCGGTTGGTATATCAATGCTGCCGGCAGGATATTCGAAGGTGTCACCAATACGGCAGGGCTCGTGGCCGGCGTACAGCTCGGACTTCTCGTGATCCATTTGCTCGGCCTGCCGCTCTCTATCAGCCAGAACGTCGGCATCGGCACCTTCCCTTTGCCTGTCGTCCTGGCCGCCGCAGCACTTGTGGCTCTGGGTTTCGGCATCGCCAGCCAAACCCCACCGCTCGCATTCATACCCACGGCGTTGTTGGCCGCCCTTTCCTATGCAACCTTCAACGTCGTCATTCCGATTGCGGGGGCGATATGGGGTGCAGCAGGAGCCGCGTTCCTGGCGGGTCTCATCGCCGTCGCGGTCACGAACCGTCTCCGGCTTCCTACGACCGCTGTGGCGACATGCGCCATTCTTCCAATGCTTCCCGGCCTCCAGCTGTATCAAGGACTCCTCGAGTTGAGCGGCCGGCAGCCGCGGCCCGGCTCGTCCCTACTTGCAGCGGTTGGAACGGCCTTGGCGCTGGCCGCCGGCACTTCCTTCGGGGAGTACTGCGGAGTAATTCTTTGGCGCGCACTGCGCGTCATCGCCGGCCGTGCCTTCGTCCCGCTCTTCGCAAGCCCCACTCGCAAGGGCAGATGGGAGTCGCATCGAACAGCTCATACTAAGGGGCCGCAGCGGGCGACATCAGGCGACCAAAGGCTCACCCCTGACGACGAGAATTGAGGAAAACAATGAAAATAGAAGTCGATACTGACTCAGTGATTGCTTGGCGGCGACATATTCACCAGAACCCGGAGCTTTCGTTCCATGAGACACGGACCTCCGACCTGGTGCGGGCCACGCTCGAGGGTTTCGGTCTTGAAGTCATCCAGCCGGCCGAAACCAGTGTGATTGGAATCCTCCGCGGGGCATTTCCCGGCCGGACTGTTGCGCTCCGCGCCGACATGGACGCCCTGCCCCTCGACGAAGAGACAGGCCTGGAATTCGCGTCGAAAAACCCTGGCATCATGCATGCCTGCGGGCACGACGCCCATACCGCGATGCTGTTGGGCGCAGCGAAAGCGCTCACAGAGATGCGGGCGCAGCTTTCCGGTGTCGTGAAGTTCATCTTCCAGCATGCCGAGGAACAACCTCCTGGAGGGGCGGCAGAGCTGGTATCGGCGGGCGTCCTCGATGACGTGGACGCGATTTTCGGCCTTCACATCATGAACCAAAGGTCAGGGACGATTGTCATCCCCCACGGGCCGGCGTCTTCTGCCGTGGACGGCACGTACATCACCATTCAGGGCAGAGGATCCCACGGTTCGATGCCCCAGCATGGGATAGACCCTGTCGTTGTTGGAGCAGAAATAGTGCTGGGGCTCCAGACTGTCGTTTCCCGTTCAATCGCTCCCGACCATTTCGCCGTCGCAACTGTGGGTACCTTTCAGGCCGGGGAGGCCCCCAATGTCATTCCGGACACTGCCCGGCTTGGCGTGTCTCTGCGTACTTCTGAATCGGGTGATCGTGAATACGCCAAACAGCGGGTGGAAGAGATCGTATCCGGAATCTGCGCTGCGCACCGAGCCTCATCCACTCTGGAGTGGCAGGAGGGCTACGCTGCCGTCATCAATGACGAGGCGTGCGCGCAATTGGCCTTCGCTGCCGCTTCGAAGGTACTGAAACCCGAGGATGTTGGATGGGGTCCTGCGACGAGTGCCAGCGAGGACTTTTCCGCCTACTCGAACAAGATACCCGGATGCTTCATTTTCCTGGGCGGCGGAGACGAGTCCCAGGGATACCCGTATCAAAATCATCATCCGAAGTTCGATATCGACGAGTCCGCCTTGCAGGCGGGAACGAAGGCCGAGGTGCAGATTGCGCTCGACTACCTTTCTTCCGGCACGTGAGAGCCCAGTGAGTGGCCCGTTGAACCGGACTGCAGGTAATAAGCCGTTCAGGAGTCGTTAAGGGCCCCCTCGGATGACGCTTGTGTACCCGATAGAGGCATGCTTCTCCCGAGGCGGCATTGCCTTTGTTTATGCTGTCGCGGCATGCTTAGAAGCGTGAACTATCGACGACTCGAATATTTTCTGGCCGTGGTGGATGCCGGCACCGTGACAGCTGCTGCAGAAGAGCTGCGGATCGCGCAGCCGGCGCTCAGTCGCCAGCTCCGTACGCTCGAACGGGAAATCAAAATGCCCTTGTTCGAGACGCGCGGGAATCGCCTTGTGCTGACTCAGGCTGCACACGCCTTCGTTGAGCTGGCGCGCCGGTTGATCCAACAGACGCGTGCCACGGAGGAAGCTGTCACGGCGCTCCGTACCGGCGAAGTGTCCACACTGACCGTTGCGGCAACTACGGCCTCGATCCGTGGCTTTCTTGCCCCCTTTATCTCCACCACGACCGCTGAGGATCCCCTGCTGCTGGCCCGGGAGACCCCCCACTTCGGGATCCACGAGGCGCTCCTGCACGGGGCGGACTTCATTGTTTCGCCAACCACACAGAGGCCGGAGCTCGAAACCTTGGATCTCGGCAGCATCCCGCTCAAGGCGTACGTCGGGGCGGCGCACCCCTGGGCGGCGGAAGGCAGGGCTGAAGTCACCCTCGAAAAGCTCAGCGCGGGCCCCCTCATCCTCCCTTCCCATGCCAGCGTGAGCCGCTACATGCTCGATGACGCCTTGAGCCAACAACGGCTTAAGCCCTCCAACATCCATGAGTGTGAGGATGGGCTGTCCATCCAGGCGCTGGCCGCAGCAGGCCGGGGGATAGGGGTCACCACGGACCTGCCGCATTATGGTGCCTATCCGATGCGGATTCGAACCGGCAACGGCGCCGGGAACAAGGGCGCGGCCTCGGCAGCCGGACTGCTTCAGCTGCCCCTGCACGTGGCCTGGCTCCCCAGCCACTTCGCGGCGGGCGTTATCCGCGGCCTGGCCGAACGCCTGCGGGACTTTTTGGACAGCCAAGGCGCTACGCTGCCTCCTGTTACCGCCCAGTGAACAGAGGCCATGCTTTTTAGTTATGGATAATACACTTTTTATGCATTAGACAGCATGGTTGCACCTCCGGTCTACTTGAGGGACGAAACGAGACGTCCGCCACATCAAGACCAGGAGGCAAGGTGTTCTTTGACGCGCTTTACACGAACGGTGCGATATACACCCAGGATATTCACCGTCCCCGCGCCCGAAGCCTCGGCGTCCACGCGGGACGCGTCGTCAGCCTCGATGATGAACTGCCGGCCAGCCTCTTCCGTGAGGTCCATGACCTTGGCGGCGCCGCCGTGGTGCCCGGTTTCAACGACGCCCACCTTCACCTTTCCTATCTAGGGGAGGCACAGCTGCAGGTGGACCTGCGTCCCGCCGCATGCCCCACCATGGAGGCGGTTCTGGCCGCGGTCGAAGTTGCCTGCTCCACTGCACCTGCCGGGTCCTGGGTGATCGGTGCAGGCTATGACCAGAACTACCTCGACGAGGTCCACCCCACAGCGGAAATGCTTGACCGGATCAGCAACGGACATCCCGTCTGGCTTCACCATAATTCCCGCCACATGGGCGTGGCCAACACCGAGGCCTTCGAACGTGCAGGGTTCCCGGAGCGCCGGAACGTCCCGATTCCGGAGGGCGGCGCGGTTGTTAAAGACGCCGAAGACCGGGCCATTGGTTTGCTTCAGGAAACGGCGCGTGCCCTGATCACGGAGGTCATTCCGGCCCCGGCTGTCGAGGACATCGCCGCGATGGTGGGTGCGGGCAGCCGCCTGGCCCTGGCCCTGGGCATCACCAGCATCACCGAACCTGGTGTTGGGGCACCCGCGCACGTGGGGCACAGCGTGTCCGACCTTGCCGGATACCAGCTGGCACGAGAGAGTGGACGCCTCGGCGTGCGCGCCACGGTCATGCCGTATTTGACCACGCTGCACCGGCTGGGGGACGACGCCGGCGGGCCATTCGGTCTGGACCTGGGCCTGCGTTCGGGGCTGGGTGATGAGTGGTTGAGGATCGGGCCCGTGAAGGTCCTTTCCGATGGCTCCATGATCGGCCGCAGCGCGTTCATGTGCTGTGATTACCCCGCCGATGCCGCCGCAGGCGTCAGCAACCGAGGGATGCTGCAGTTCCCCGAACATGACCTTCGAACCTGGCTCACCGGCGCTCACAGTTCCGGCTGGCAGGTGGCCGTGCATGCGATCGGTGACGCCGCACTGAACGTGGTCATGGATATTTTGGAGGAGGCCCAGCGCGCCCATCCGCGGCAGGACCCGCGCCACCGGATTGAGCATCTAAGCTCCGCCACCGATGATCAGCTCAAACGGGCTGCCTCCCTCGGCCTGGTCGGCGTGCCGCAGGGCCGGTTCATTTCGGAACTGGGTGACGGCGTCATCCGCGCGGTGGGCCAGGACCGCGTCCGCTACACCTACCGCGTCAAGGGCCTTCTGGACGCCGGGATGGAAATCCCCGCCAGCACCGATGCGCCTGTTGTGGACGCAAATCCCATCCTTAATATCCACGATCTGGTCAACCGCCGGACGGCCTCGGGCGCAGAATTCGGCCCGGAGGAGCGCATCAGCGTCGCCCAGGCCGTGCGCGCCTACACGGTGGGCAGCGCCTACGCCGTCCACGAGGAAACGTACAAAGGCACCCTGGCCCACGGGATGCTGGCGGACTTCGTCACCCTTTCGGAAGACATCTATGAGGTCAACCCGGAAGGCATCCTGGACATCAAGGTCACTGGCACCTATGTCGGCGGCCGGCAGGCCTGGCCCGGCCTCTGAACCACCCCTAGTAATCCGCCGCCGCACCAGCACAGGCACGCGCGCCGTCGCTCTCACGGCACCCCATCTCCAAGGAGCTCCACATGCAGAAGAAACACGCAGGACAGGCGATTGTCGATTCGCTGGCACTGCACGGCGTCAAGCGCGTTTTCGCGGTACCGGGCGAAAGCTACCTGGCCGTTCTTGACGGGCTGCATGGTGCCTCCATCGACACCGTGGTCTGCCGGCAGGAGGGCGGCGCCGCCTACATGGCCGAGGCGCACGGCAAGTTCACCGGCGAGCCCGGCGTAGCAATGGTGACCCGAGGCCCCGGTGCGGCCAACGCCTACGTGGCCGTTCATAGTGCATGGCAGGACGGTACCCCCATGGTGCTGTTCGTTGGCTTGATTCCGACTGCGGACCGGATGCGGGAGTCCTTTCAGGAATTTGACCCCTACGCTTGGTTTGGGACCCAAACCAAGCGGGTGTTCGTCATTGACGAGGCAGAACGTGCCTCGGAAATTGTGGCTGAAGCCTTTTTCGCCGCCAAATCGGGCCGGCCCGGCCCGGTCGTCGTCGGCCTGCCCGAGGATGTCATCACCCACGACTTCACCAGCCGATTGCACCAGCCCATCGCCGTCGCCGAGGGCGGTGTTTCCCCCGCGGAACTGGAGCAGCTGACGTCGACACTGGGACGCGCTCAAAGGCCTCTGATCTTCATCGGCGGTCAGCGCTGGACCCCGGAGTCTGCGGCCGCCGTGACCCGTTTCGCCGAAAACAATGGAATTCCGGTCATTCAGGACTGGCACGCCGCGGACCGCGTTCCCTTCGATTCTCCCGCGAACGCCGGATGGCTGGGGTATGGCCGCACTGAGACCGCGGCCAGGATGTTCGATGAAGCCGATGTGCTGCTTGCCGTTGGCGCAGTGCCCACCGATGTCCCCACGGACGGCTTCACGCTGCGACAGTCAGCGGACGCCGTGAACATCCTGGTCAATATCGACACCACTCTGCGTGGCCGCTCCGGTGCCGTCACCAGACATATCGTGGCATCCCCGGTAGCCTTCGCGGAGGCAGTGGACGGACTGGATCTGGGCCAGGCTGCACAGTGGCAGGAATGGCGCGCCGCCGGCCGGAAGGCACAACAAGACCTGTCAACCCTTCCGGCCTACGACTCCCTGCCGTCAACCCGGGAAGGTACCGCCCACATGTCCGTAGTGGTCTCAGAACTTGTCCAGCGGCTGCCCCGTGACGTGGTGAGCACCTTCGGTGCCGGCAATCACTGCGCCTGGGCCCAGTACTACATCCCCACGAACGAATTCCCGTCGCAGCTGGGCACCCGCAACGGCTCCATGGGCTACTCCATCCCCTCCGCCGTAGCGGCAGCACTGGAAAGCCCCGAGCGGCTGGCCGTGGCCGTGTGCGGCGACGGCGAGTTCCTGATGAACGGCCAAGAGTTCGCCACCGCGGCACAGTACGGCGCCCCGCTGCTCGCCATCGTGATGGACAACGGCCAGTACGGAACCATCCGCTCCCACCAGGAGGCCCACTTCCCGGGCAGGATCAGCGGCACCCAACTGGACAACCCCGACTTCGCCGCCTTCGGCCGCGCCTTCGGCGGCCACGGCGAAACTGTCACCTCCGACGACCAGGCTGCCGGGGCCGTCGAACGCGCCCTGAAAGCCGTCCAGGAACAGCGCCGCCCCGCCATCATCCACGTCATCGCCGACCAGCGCATCGCCCTCCCGTAACGGGACAACCACACAAAGGAGACTTTTCGTGACCACATACGCAGTCACCAACCCCGCCACGGGCAAACTCGTGCAGGAATACACCACCGCCACCGACACGCAGGTTCAGGACGCCCTGGCCGCCGCGGACAAGGCCTTCTCCGCCTGGCGCCACAGCCCCGTGGAGGACCGCGTCCGGCTGCTGCACCGCGTCGCCAACCTCTACGCCGAACGCCGGGACGAACTCGCAGCGATCGTCACCCGGGAAATGGGAAAGCCCATCTTCCAGGCACAGATCGAGGTGGACATCGTGGTTTCCATCTACCGCTACTACGCCGAGAACGGCCCAAAGTTTCTCCAGGACGAGAAACTCGACGTTGCCGGTGGCGGCTCAGCCGTGGTCACGAAGGAAGGCCTGGGTGTGCTGCTGGGCATCATGCCGTGGAACTTCCCGTACTACCAGGTGGCACGCTTCGCGGCCCCCAACCTGATGAACGGCAACACCATCCTGCTCAAGCACGCCCCGCAGTGCCCGGAGTCTGCGCTGGCGATGGAAGAAATCTTCCTCGCCGCCGGCGCTCCCGAGGGGGCCTACGTGAACATCTTCGCCACAAATGGCCAGGTTGCCGACATCATCGCCGACCCCCGCGTCGCCGGCGTGTCCCTGACCGGTTCCGAACGTGCCGGTTCAGCTGTCGCGGAAATCGCCGGCCGCAACCTCAAAAAGGTGGTGCTGGAACTGGGCGGCTCCGATCCATTCCTGGTCCTTGACTCCGCGAACGTGGACCGGGCGGTATCACAGGCCATGTTCGGCCGCTTCGGGAACGCCGGCCAGGCTTGCAACGCCGCCAAGCGCATCATCCTCACCGAGGGAGTGCACGATGAATTCGTCGAGAAGTTCACGGCCGCCATTTCCGCCATCTCCCCTGACGATCCCACCAAAGCTGAAACGTTCATGGGTCCACTGTCCTCGGTGGCCGCCGTGGACGGCATCGCCGGACAGGTAGACGACGCCGTTGCCAAGGGCGCGACCGTCCTCACCGGCGGCTCCCGCATCGACCGGGCGGGCGCCTGGTACCAGCCCACCATCCTCACCGGGGTCACCGACGAGATGCGTGCCTTCTCCGAAGAGCTCTTCGGCCCCGTGGCCGTGGTCTACAAGGTGTCCTCCGAGGAGGAAGCGGTGGCGTTGGCCAACAATTCCGCCTACGGCCTGGGCGCGGTAGTCCAGTCCGACGACCCGGCAAAAGCGCAGGAAATCGCCGCCCGGCTTGATGCCGGGATGGTGTACATCAACGAAGCCCCCGGCACCGCCGCGGAACTGCCCTTCGGCGGCATTAAGCGCTCAGGTGTGGGCAGGGAGCTGGGCAAGTACGGCATGGAGGAATTCGTCAACCGCAAACTGGTCAAAGCAGGCAAATAGCAGTTCACCCCCGAATATGCCGAAAGAGCATCGATAAAGCTCCTTTTCGGCCTTAGACAGCATATGTGAGGCGCGCCATACTAAAACAGGCCGCCCATCCCCGTTTGAAAGGAACTCTCATGCCTGTAGCCGCGGAAGTAACCGCCGAGGCAGCCCTGGCCCACCGGGTGCGGTCTGCCCGTCCCTCGGAGGTGCGCAAGGTTTTCCGTGCCGCCCAGCGTCCGGGCATGATTTCATTCGCGAACGGCGCCCCATACCTGGGCGCCCTGCCGTTCGACCAACTGGCCGCCTCCGCGCAGCAGATCCTGTCGCAGTCTGGTGCGGTGGCTCTTCAATACGGCGCTGGCCAGGGCCTTCCGGTGCTGCGCAAGCACATCAGCGCGCTGATGGAGCTTGAAGGGGTAACGGCAGATCCGGACCAGGTGGTGGTAACCGCCGGCAGCCAGCAGGCCTTGGACCTTGCGGCCAGGATTTTGGTTAACCCTGGGGATGTCATCTTCGCGGAGGCGCCGTCCTACGCGGGTGGCATGGCCGTGTTCAGCGGCTATGAGGCCCAAATCGTGCATGTTCCCATCGACGCTGATGGCTTGATCCCCGAGGAGCTGGAAAAGGCCATTGCCAGGGTCGTTGCCTCGGGCCGGACTGCGAAGGGCCTGTACACCATTCCGAACTTCCAGAACCCGGGAGGCGTTAACCTCTCAGTCGAGCGCCGCGGCAGGGTCGGACAAATTTGCCGCGACAACGGACTATTGATCTTCGAGGACAACCCGTACGGGCTGCTCGGATTCGACGGTCAGACCCTGCCGGCCATCCAGCCGGACTTCGCGGACATCACCATGTACTTCGGCTCATTCTCAAAGATGATCGCCCCCGGCCTGCGCTTAGGTTGGGTCCTGCCGCCCGCTTCCCTCCTCGAGCACTTCATCAACACTTCCGAAACCACGCTGCTCAACCCGCCGGTATTCAACCAGATGCTGCTCAGCTCCTACCTGGATAACCCGGCCTGGCAGGACAAGCTGGAGGAGTACCGCGGCTTGTACCAGGAGAAATTCCTCGCCCTGCTGGAGACCCTGGAACAGGTCATGCCCAACGGCACCACCTGGAACCGTCCCACCGGCGGCTTTTACCTGTGGGTCACCGTTCCGGAGGGCATCGACACCGAGGCCCTGGTTCACGAGTGCATTGAGCGGGGCGTCGTTTACGTTCCGGGCACTGCCTTCTACACCAACGGCAAAGGCCACAACGAGCTGCGGCTGTCCTTCTGCCTACCCACCATCGACCAGATCCGTGAAGGCGGAGCCATCCTTGGCGAAGTCTTCACCCAAGCCGCCGAGGCTGCCAAGACCGAGGGACCAGCAACATGAGCACAGAGACGGCGGACGGTTTCAAGGCCAAGGCAGAGGCTACCCTGGCCGCAGAGCTGGACCGCGTTCTGGCGTTCAGCCACAGACTGCACGATAATCCTGAAACCGGATGGGAAGAGGTCAAGGCCTCTGCATGGCTGGTAGAGGAACTCCATGGGGTGCCCAACGCCCGGGTCACCCATGGCTTGGGGAGCCTTCCGACAGCGGTATGCGCGGAGGCGGGCAACGGGACCCTGGTCCTGACCATCTGCGCCGAATACGACGCATTACCTGGCGTAGGCCATGCCTGTGGTCACAATATTATCGCCTCCTCGGCACTGGGTGCCTTTATTGCCCTGGCGCCACTCGCCGATGAGCTGGACCTCACCGTCCGGCTGCTGGGGACCCCGGCAGAGGAAAACGGCGGTGGAAAAATCGTCATGCTCGAACAGGGCAATTTTGATGGCACCCACGCCGCGATGATGATCCACCCCGGGAACGTGGATGAATCCGAAATGCACCCGTTCGCCTGCTCCGGCTTCGCCGTCAGGTATGAGGGGCGTGCCGCACACGCCTCTGCCAGCCCGCACGAGGGCATCAACGCCCTGGATGCCCTGACAGTGGCGCTGACCGCCATCGGCCTGGCCCGGCAGCAGCTGGAACCCGGCCAGCAGATCCACGGCAGCGTCGACGGGGCGGGCACCGCGCCCAACATCATCCCCGAAAAGGCAACAGGGAAGTGGATGGTGCGCGCCCACGACGTGCAGTCGCTCCAGCGGGTCACAGTGGTCCTGGAACGCTGCCTCCGCGCCGGGGCTGTGGCCACCGGTGCTGTCCTGCACATTGAGCAGGTGGGCCGCACCTACGCCGACATGCGGAACGACGCCACGATGACGGACCTGTTCACCGCCAACGCCGCACGCCTGGGCCGCACCATGAGCAGGACTGACAAGCGCGGCGGCTCCACCGACATGGCCAATGTCTCCCAGGTTTTTCCGTCCATCCATCCCATGATCAGCCTCGGCGACGGATGCCCGCCCATCCACAATGAGGCTTTCGCCCACCACGCCGCCTCACCGGCCGGCGACCGGGCGGTCCGAGACGGCGCCCTTTCCATGGCTTTCACGTGCATCGACTTGGCAACCGATCAGCAACACCGCAGCAGGCTGCTGGCACGCTGAACGACCCTATCCGCTGGCTTCTTCAGCCAGGCCGGGTTGTCGCCCGCCTATGGACCGGCCGCGCACCGGCCGGAGGCACTGCGCCCGCAACCATCTGGCACTCAGCCCCTGAGGATGTACCGCTGGCTGCGGCAAAGGGGCTGGAACCTTCTTTCCCAAGCACGCGACCGAAAGAAAGAGAAATGGAACCCAACAAAAGCCAGAGCAGCAGTTTCGCCTGGGCCAGGCTAGAGGTTGGCCAGGAGCTTGAGCTCCTTGAGGCGGGCCGCCGGCAGTTCAGTGGACGAGTCGACGCCGTAACGCAGGAGCGCGACATCATCTGGCTAACGTCAGCTACCGGTGAGCGGCGTCTTTTCCACGTTGCTGACGGCTACACGCTCTCACTCCTTCCCTAGCCCAGGCGCCCCCGCTTTCACCCGCCGTTCCCTGCTGCAGGGAACTTAAGCCCTTTCCCCTCCTCGTCATCGTTTCAGGGCCTCTCCAACCGGTATCTGCGAGTTTCAACAGATTCCGGGTGGAGAGGCCCTGAATCATTTAACGTGTGGGGCTTGAAGCCGGGAATGTCACGCCGACGCGGGGATCTTCGACACAAACCACGTAACAAAGAAGCCGCCCAAACCGGCCATACCGCGATCGGCGACTCTCTCCGCCTACTCCGGACGGGATGTGTCCCCTTCATGCCGCTACGGCATGAACACACTACAAAAGGAGTCTTAGACGTACTAGAACCTACGTCACATACTCGATCGACAGGTGTTCGCGTGAGCTATCCCACATGCCCCTGTCCTCGCATCGATTCAAGCAAAGGACCACTCGTGATTCAGAAGCACCAGGCTCCGGCAGTCGCATCGGCGCGCCTCCGGCACCGGCTCCTCCCTCTGGCCGCTGCAGCCGCGGCCGTTGCCGTCGCCACCACGGGCTGCACCACCGGCGGCGGCAGCGGCGACTCCGCCGCCGCTGCAGGCAAAGCATCCACCGACACCATCCGCACCGTATTTAACGCCGACCCCACCACATTCGCGCCGGTCGAGGTCCGCAACGCGGATGACTACATGGCAAACCGCCTCCTGTTCTCCACGCTTGTGCGCCGGGATGAAAACAACAAGATCGTCTCCGATCTTGCCACCAAGTGGGACATCACCCCCACCGAGGGCACGTTCACCATCCGCAGCGGCGCCACCTGCTCCGACGGCACCCCCATCACCGCCGGCGTGGTGGCGGAATCCCTCAAGGTGTTCGCCTCCCCGGACAGCAAGTCCAGCTTCCGCCCCCTCGTTTTGGGTGCTGGCCCCGCTACCGTCACCGCCGACGACGCCGCCAGCACCGTCACCGTCAAACTCGCCCAGCCGTGGACCGACCTGCTGCAGGGCATGAGCCTGCACGCCACCGGCATTGTCTGCCCGGCCGGCCTCAAAGACCCCAAGGCCCTGACCGCTGGCGACGTTGCCGGCGCGTTCTCAGGCCCCTACACGCTGACGAAGAAGCAGCACGGCGTCGGCTACACCTTCACGCTGCGGGATGGCTACAAGACCTGGCCCGCCTACGAGACCAAGATCGAGGGCACCCCGGCCCGCACGATCGAAGCCAGCGTTAATGCCAACGCCAGTGCCGTCTCCAACGAGCTCCTGACCGGGACGAAGGATATCGCCAACATCCGCGGGAAGGACAGCACCCGGTTCGACGGCAACAAAGACTTCAGCACCACGACCATCCCGCAAGGCAGCCTGTACATCATGTTCAATGAGCGTCCCGGCCACCCCTTCGCCGATCCGGCGCTGCGCAAGGCCGTTGCCCAGGCGTTGAACGCGACCGCGTTCAACCAGGCCGCGTCCGGCGGTCTGGGCGAGATCTACTCCTCCTTCGCCCACCCGGGCGTACCGTGTTCGAACAAGGACACCTCCTTGCTCATCGCGACGGACCCTGCGGCTGCCCAGAAGGTCCTCGCCGGCATCAAGATCCAGATGGTTGGTGCACAGGTCTTCGGCCCCAACGGTGCCGCCAACACCTACGTGGCCGAAGCCCTGCGGGCCGCCGGTGCGGACATAGCGCTGCGCAACGTAGACCTTGCCACCTGGAGCACGGACCTGACCCAGAAGCTGGACAGCTGGGACATCACCGTTATGGGCGGTATCAACGCCGGCGGCACAATGTTCGGGGCACTCTCCACGGTCATCGGCACGCCGGTGGAAAAGGGCGGCCTGAACTGGGGCGGCCTGGAGAACCAGCCCGTCCTTGACCTGGTAGCCAAGGCCATGACCCAGACCGACGCAACCGAGCGTTGCGGCACCTACCAGGAAGCCCAGAAAGTCATGATCAGTGAAGCCCACGTGATCCCGCTGGCCAGCCTTCCCTCCCAGGTCACCATCCACTCCGGCTTCGCCATGCACACCATGAATGGCCAGCCGGACGAAAGCACCATGCGGATCACGAAGTAACGAACCGATATGACTTCTTCGATTGCTGTTGAGGCTTCCCGCACTCCCGGCGTTGGTGCCGGGGGTGCGGGGGGCCGCTTTCTCCACCACCCGTGGGTCGGGTTCCTGGTGCGTCGCCTCTCCGGGCTGGTTCTTTCTTTTGTGGTCCTTGTGATCGTGACGTTCCTGATTGTGCCGCTGATCCCGGGGGATCCTGCAGTGATTGCTGCCGGTGACGGCGCCAGTCCGGCACAAATTGCTAACGTCCGGTCCGAACTCGGACTGGACCTGCCGCTCACCTCTCAATTCCTGAACTATGTCTCCGGCATCCTCCGGCTCGAAATGGGCAGCTCATTTGTCTCGGGGGAGAACGTCTCCACCCTGATCTTCACGCGGTTCCCGTTCACCGCGGAGATCGCCATGCTGGCCATTGCCCTGGTGTTGCTGCTGTCTGTGCCCCTGGGCATGACGGTGGCAATCCTAACCCGGGGCGGGCGGAACAAGTGGCTGGACAACGCGTTCAACTTTCTGACCAGCCTGATCTACTCCATCCCGCAGTATGTGGTGGCCACCTTGCTGGTGGTGGTCTTTGCCGTAACGCTGCGCTGGCTGCCAGCTGCCGGCGCAGCCACCCTGAGTTCGTTGGTGCTGCCTACCGCTGCCTTGATGCTGGGCCCGGTCTGCGTGATTTCGCGGATCGTGCGGCGCGAAACGGCGGTGGTCCTGGACAAGGACTATATCCGCACGGCCCGCGGCTGGCGCCTGAGCGTGCTGCGGACCAACGCCCGCTATGTCCTTCCAAACCTGGTCACCACCACGTTGACGCTCTCCGGGCTGATCCTGGCCGCGCAACTGGGCGGTGCCGTGGTCATCGAAACCGTTTTCGCCTGGCCGGGACTGGGCCAGGGAATCGTGAACGCCATCCTGCAGCGCGACTACCCGGTGATCCGGGGCATCATCCTGGTCCTGGGTCTTCTCGCGACTCTCATCATCATCCTGGTGGACCTGATCCTGGCCATCATCGACCCGCGCAACCTCGGAGGAACCTCAAGTGATGTCTAGGTTTAGGAGTAAGGAGGTCTGGACTCCGGCCATGATCACCGGCGTCGGTCTGCTCATGGCCTTGGTCCTCGTTGCCATCATCGCCCCGCTGACGATGCGACAGGCGGCCGAACAGCTGACCCCCAGCGCCGCGATCGGACCCAATGCTGGGCATTGGTTGGGCACCGATGACTTCGGCCGTGACCTCCTGGCCCGGGCGCTGGTGGCCACGAGGCTTACCCTGCTCATGACCGCCGGCGCCGCCGCCATTTCGGTGATCTCCGGCGTCCTCATCGGCCTGGCCATCTGGCTCTCGGGCCGGCGAGTCCGGGAGGCTGCCCTGCGCGTCCTGGAAACTGCCGTCGCATATCCGTCCCTGATCTTTGCCCTGGTCATCGCGGCCGTCCTGAAACCGGGGGTGTCTTCTGCTGTCATCGCGATCGGAATCGCCGGGATCCCCGGCTTCGCCCGGATCACAGCCAACCTGGCGTCGTCGGTGTCCAACAGCGATTTTGTGGTCACCGCCCGCCTGCTGGGCGTCAGCCCGGTACGGATCGCGGCCCGGCACATGCTGCCGAACATGGCAGAACCGCTGCTGATCCTCTCCGCGACAGTCTTTGCCTTGTCCCTGGTAGAGATCTCTGCATTGTCCTTCATCGGACTGGGCGTCCAGTCCCCGGACTACGACTTCGGCCGGCTCCTAAACGACAGCCTCGGCGCGCTCTACACCCAACCGATCGAGGCCGCCGGTCCGTCGGTCATGATTGTCCTGACCGGGCTCTCGGTCATGCTTATCGGTGACGCCCTGGCAGCCCACGCCGACCCGAGGGCCAAGCGGAGCTTCTTCCGCCGGGTTCTGGCCCGGGACCGCACCCTCACCATCCCGGAGACTGACAGCGCCCTCGTGCGGGTCGAGAACCTGCGCATCAGCATCCCGGGCCGGAACCAGCTCGTCAAAGGCCTGTCCTTCGCGATCAACCCGGGCGAGGTCGTGGCCCTGGTCGGTGAATCAGGATCCGGTAAATCCCTCACGGCCATGGCCATCGCAGGCCTGCCCTCGGAGGACCTCTCCGTCGAAGCAGACGTGTTGCGGGTGGACAACATGAACATGCTCGCCGCGCCCGATCCTTCACACCTGGCCAAGGAAATCAGCATCATTTACCAGGACCCGGGCACCACCTTCAACCCGTCCCTGCGAATGGGCTCCCAGCTGACCGAGGTACTCCGGACCCACCTGGGCATGGGCCGGGCCCAGGCACGAAGGGTAATCACCGAGGCACTGGCGAGTGTGAACATCACCGAACCGACCCACCGGCTGCGCCAGCACCCGCACGAACTGTCCGGCGGGATGCGCCAGCGGGCCATGATCGCCGCGTCGATTGTCACCTCGCCCAAACTGATCATCGCCGACGAGCCAACCACAGCCCTGGACGTCACCGTCCAGGCCGAGGTCCTGCGGCAGTTCCGGCGAATCCACCGCGAACAGGGCACCGCCATGCTGTTCATATCGCATGACCTGGGCGTCGTTCAGGCCCTTTGCGACACCATACTCGTGATGAAATCCGGGGAGATCGTCGAACGGCTCACCTCCGCCCAGCTTGGAGCCCGCGACGTCCGCCACCCCTACACCAAGTCGCTGCTGGCCGCGATCCCCACCCTGGAACTCGGCCAAGCACCCTCTACCGCAGGAGCTCCAACCCTATGAAAACCAACGCACAGACGCCTCCGGCAGCCCGGGACCCCCAGCCGGCGGCCCCGGGCCGCCGTGCAGCGCACACCGCCGGCACTGCCGCCGGTCGCACGGATGCTGCTGCCGGTCCCGCCGCCCTGCAGGCCGTTTCGGTCACCGGCCTCAATGTCCGCTTCGGCGCCGCCCACGTACTCAAAGACGTCACCATGGCCGTCCCTGCCGGGACTGTGGTCGGACTCGTCGGGGAATCCGGCTCCGGCAAATCCACCCTCGGCAAAACCCTCGTCGGGATCAACAAGCCCGTCAGCGGCGAGGTCCTCATCGGAGGGGAGGACTTCACCCGCCTGCGCGGCAAACGCCGCCAGCAGATGCGCCGCGAAGTCCAGTACATCCCGCAGGACCCCTACTCCTCGCTCAGCCCCCGCCGCACCACCGGCCAGACCCTCGCCGAGGCCCTGGACCCCAACGGCGCCAACCCCATCCAGCACCGCCAGGTCATCGCAGCAGCACTGGAACGGGTCAAACTGGACCCCTCAGCGGCCGATAAGTACCCGCATGAGTTCTCCGGCGGACAACGCCAGCGCATCGCGATCGCCCGGGCCCTCATGCTCGAACCCAAACTCATCATCGCGGACGAAATCACCTCCGCCCTGGACGTCTCGGTCCAGGCCGACATCATCAAGCTCCTCCAGGGCATGCGCGGAACCGTGGACTCCGCCATGCTGTTCATCTCGCACAACCTCGCCGTCGTCCAGCAGGTCTGCGACTACGTCATCGTCATGTACCAGGGCCGCATCGTCGAACAAGGCCCCATCGACACCGTCTACCGCAACCCCCAACACAACTACACGGCGAAGCTCCTCAGCTCCGTACCCGGATCACCAGGCTTCACCCTCAACTAAGTACGGTGAAGCAAGAATGGACCGTCGTGCGCAGCGAACCTGCGTCACGACGGGCCGCTTGTCGTGGTCTTGGGGGAGATTTACCTTGCGTTGTGAAAGATGAACCCGGCCAGCGGGCCTCCTACAGGCGTGCATGGTCCGCGCGCTCGAGCAGCCGGAACACAATGTAACCGATGACGAGGCCCCAGAACGCCGGGTGGATGTTGAAGGCTCATGCCGGAGAGGGTCACGACGAATGTCTCCAGGGACCCCAGGGTGAAGGCTGTGGCGAAGGCGGTCACAAAGGCCTGCTGGAGAGCCCGCAGCATCGCGATGCCGCCCAGGGCCAGGATGAATTCCTTCGGCGTGGCGAGCATAAGCCGGGTGAGCGTGGGAGCCAGGAGGGCGCAGACCAAGGCTAGGATGCCGTAGACCACGGCGGTCCCCCCGCCTCCCCGGCGGCCAGGGTGACTGCTATTGGGCCGGAGCCGGCGAACATGAGGCCGATCACCCCGTTGGAAACGTAGGGCAGGCTCAAGTCACTGAGGACCTGGCGCACCCCTGCCGCGCGACCCCCCGGGCGTTCCAGCAGCTTTTTGGGGCGCCGGAGCCACAGCGACTCCAGTGTGGGGCATAGCGTGTGGGACCGGGCGGGGTTGGGGCATTCTGACTCCTTGCAGGTCAGAGAATCCCGGCATCCATCCTGACCTCCGCCCCGCCGCTCGGCCGTGTTGACCTAACTCCTTGGCTGGTGTCCGGAGATACTTCAACTTCGGCATCGGCCACCCCTGGTCCTATTAACACACCGAGAACGGACCATCCACTACATCTGCCGCGCCACCAATGGTCAGCGCCCGGCTAAGCTCATCGGCAGCATCAGAGCAAATCTCTTAGCTGAGCCATATCAAGCGGCGCAGCCGCCTCCCAGCTGCCGGGCTGCTCACTCATGCCGGGGGTTCTTCGGGTTCCACGCCCCCTGCGTCATGCCGCTTCGGCATGAATAAGTGCAAATAAAAGTATTGGCAGGCATGAAACTTGGGAGCCTATAGTCATTCCAGTTGACCTTCGCAGTTGACCGGGATCCAGCGAGCTATCCAAAAAGAAGTGAGGCCGGCTTGCTGACACCCAGTGATGACTATGAGTTTTGCAGCTCAAGGTCCGCATCGAGGGTCGTTGCAATAGCTAGCGGTGTCAGTCCGGCTAGAGAGAAGGTATCCATGAAAGTCTTACGAAGCTACTCGCCGACATCGCACTACGAGGCCATGACCGGCCACCATGCGCCTACCAGTGGTTGGTGGCAGCCACGGTTGGGATCTCAGGAATCGCGCTATGTCCATCAAGGGGAACTTATGCCAACGCAACAGGGGTCCCAGACGGTATGGGTACTCATTGAGCAGGTTCACCCTTCACACGCAGACTTAGTCTTTTCCTACACCACCTGTCACTTCAAGGAAGTGACGGCATGAAACGCAGGACGCTTATCCGTAGCAAAGCCGAGGCTGGCGAACTGCAAATACATGATTCGAAGGTCCCGAACGAGTTCGAGCAAGCCGGACCGCGGGAAGCAGCCACTCGTGCGTCTTCCACGCCATTGGCAAATGCGTCGCAGCCCCTCCCAGGGAATCAGTTCCACCATAAAACGGAGCAAACTCAAGGGAAACGGCTTAGATCCGACGCAGAAGTGGCCAGGTAACCAATACCGCCTTGCTAGACGCCGCCTTCGTTAACGAACCCGTTTGACCGCGGGCACCCACACTCTCCGTTTTTATCTCCCTTGACGTATAACGAGGCTCGGACCTGCGGTGCGACAACGGAGGTGTTACGCCCGAGCCGGCCTGCGCTCCTGAACCGTAAGGTGAAACGCCGACAATGGATCTTCGTCAACTCAGGTTGAGGCATAACCACTCCCGGTCGGCGGAAGCTCTTGGGAGCACATCAAACATGCGACACACTAGAAAGTCACACCCACATGAAAATCACTGTTGACCTCCCCATCGCCGTCACCGCAACCGACCGTGCCAGCATGGAACACCAGCTCGACGCTGCCGTGGCCGCCGCCATGACACAGGCGATGCACGAAGGGCGTCAGGGGATCCTGGTCACCCAACACGACAACGATTCCTTCACGGTCGACCTCAGCGATGCTGTCCCCTTCGGGCTGACCCGCGAACACCAGGATTGGTAGACCATCCGTGGCAGGGCTGATACCGGAGCGTCGGCAACAGACCCCTGCCGGGCGCTCAAAAAGGCACCGCGTCGCGGCCCCGCCGGGGCAACCTTGCGCACCGACCATGGTTCGCTGTGCAGTGCCGAAACGACGCGAGACGGTTGGAGAAAGAGTTTAGGACGTCAATGACCTGCTGTAGGGGATCCGAAGCGGCCGCATGATGGCGACTTCTGTCCGGTCTCAGTTTAGTTGGCAACGCTGACGTGGGGTTTTGCCACGTTTATTGAGACAGACCTGGCCGCTTCCGTCTCATCGAAGTTGGCAATTCCGTATTCCGCGGCTGGTAATGCCGGCTCCTTTGCGCTGCGCTTTCTCGCCGGCGTCATCTGCCCCAGATTGTCCATGCGGTGGCCAGTGCCGCATCTGAGGTCTGTGTGCTCTGCGGTGATGCCGTGGAAGCGCGTTTTTCGAGCTCACGGGCGATGGCGTTGAACATGGCGGTGATCCTGTGGGCCGCGCGCCAGGACTCGTCGTCTTCTGCCTCGAGGAAGAAGCCTGTGGTGGCACGGACGCAGAGCGCGTGGCGCTCACCGGGGCGGAGCTCTGGCTGGAGCATTCGGGTGTTGAATCCGGGGTTGGTGATGAGTCGGGCGGTCCTGACGGTTTCCGGGTAAGTGAGTAGGCTGAGGTTGGAGATTCCTCCCCGTCGGGATCGGGTTGCGAGGATGCTCCTTCCGGTCCTGACGATCGCGCATTCGCGGGCCAGCTGCATCACGGGAGAGCGGACCAGGATACCTCGCGGGGCGAGGACGCGACGGTAGTGGCGTTCGGCGGCGACGAGTTCTGGCGCGGCGCGGATGTCGTGCTGCTGCGCTCCGAGCCATCGGCGGTGCCGGGCGCAGACCCACCCGATGCGGGGAAGCCGCCCGGTTGCGTCTGCTCCGTCGGTGCAGCGTAGGCAGAGTGGGCGGTCGATGACTTCGGCGCCGGCGATCTCTGGTGGTGTGGTGAAGGCGGTGTGATGGAGTGCGCCGAGATCGCGCCATGCCTGCAATCGTTCCCGTGTGTGGCGGTGGCTGGTTTTGGGCATGGCGCCGGTCTGGGAGAGCGCCCGTTCGATCTCTTCGACGGAAGTCCCGTTCCGTGCGGCGTGGCGGGAGGCGTAGCTGATCAGGCCCTCGCCGCCGAAGATCCTGGTGGGGACCGGCAGCGGCTGGATCGTCACTGGGCCCGCTTCAGCCCGCGCTTGCGCGGCTGGGCCGGCCGGATTGCTTGGGCTTTGTGGTGTTCGTCCGCGGCGTAGTCGGTCGCGGTGGCGTCGAGGCGGCGCCGGTCAATCTTCTCGGCCCCGTCGATGATCGCCCCGATCGCCGCGTCGGAGAGAAGGGCGCGGAGGGCTCCGATGCTTCCGCCGGTGCGGTCCCAGAGATAGGCGGCTTCCTCTGCGAGGGATTCGGGTTCGTGGCCGGCGAGGGGCAGGAGGTCCTCGACGCCGAGAACGAGCTCGGTCCAAGCTTCGCGGTCCGCCTTCGATCCGATCCCGTAGGGGCGCATCTGGTGCACGATCATCCTGGCCTTGATCTGCCTCCCCATGTTCCCTGCGAACAGGTCGGTGGCGGGCAGGTCGATGCCGGCATAGAAGAAGGTCGCGTCCAGCCGGTCGGCGAACTGCTTGAGGGCGCTGGCCGCCTCGGCGCCAGCCTGCCTGTTGGTCGTCAGGTTGTGAACTTCATCGACGACCACCAGAGTTGTCCCCAGGGTGCGCAGAACGGACACGACCTGTTCGGTCACTGTTTGCGCGGTGGCCCTCTGGAGCACGGGCAGGCCGAGCCAGTGCGCGAAGGCCTGCATGAGCATCTTCGGCGTTGTCGCTGGCGGGACCACCGCGTAGACGACGGGGGCGAAGGCTGAATCGGTTATGCGGTCCAGGCGTGTGCGCTCAGCCTTCTCGTGGCGCTTGCCGATCAACTGTAACGCGGTGGACTTGCCCATGCCGGCGGCGCCGGAGACCGCGAGTCCGCGGCGCGCCGTGGCGGTGCTCGCAGCGTTGCGGGCAAGAGTTATCCGGGTCTGGCGGGCGAGTGCTTCGGTGTCGGTTGTTTCCAACACGGTGTCGGCGGCGAGCCAGGCGAACCGTGCCCGGTCGTAAGCGTCCTTCGCCTCGGGCGAGAGGGCATTGATCGCTTTGAGGGAGAGCCGGTCGGGCTCGTTGGGGTTGTGCTGGACGAACTGGCGCCATGCGGTGAGGGAGTCGGGTGTCGCGATGGCTCAGTCCTCCAGGAGATCGATGCGCCGTGCCTTGCGGCGCGGCCGGGAACCTTCCGCTGCGTCTTTGCCGGGATGGAGAGGAACCGGGGTGGCATCCTCGGCCGGCCGCGATTCCCGATCGGGGTCATGGTGCCGGGGCATTGCGGCGTCGGGGACGGCTGGACCGGTAATGCTGGCACGTCTGGTGGCCTGGGTCTCGGCACGTCCGGCAGGGGCTGTCATGATGCGGTTGATCTCGGCCAGCAGGTCCCTGCCCGGGACGGTTTCGGCGCGCTTCCCGATGGCTTTCTTGGCGGCCGTGAGCACATCGAGAGAAAACGGGCCGACCAGGTGCCGTGCAAGGGACCATTCGGCCTCGATCCACCGGCCCTTCCTGTGGTCGCGGACATGGATGGACTGGATCCGGTAGGGGTCGTAGCGGATCTCCCAGCGTCCGGCCGCGGGGGAGGGCAGGCCGGAAGGGGTGCCCCGGTACTCGTGAAGGGCCGGGGCGTCGTAGTGCAGCCCTTTGAAGTTGATTCCGTAGGGCTGGATGGTGCGCCATGCAATCGGGAGCAGTGCGATGTAGTCGTCCCGGGTCAGCGTGACGGGGATCTGGGGTGCGACGCTGGCCAGCGCTGCGAAGGCTTCGTTCGGGGTCAGGTCCTTCTTCGGCATGGCCGGGTGGCGCAGGCCCGGGTGCGGGCGGTTCTGCCAGATGGCCACGAGCCACCAGTCAAGCAGGCTCTGCACGTCGGCGAGGGTGAACCTCGCCTCGGCGGCTGGGTCCTTGCCCCGCCGGACCACGTTCGGGCCGGTGTAGCCGGCCAGGTACTGGGTGAACCCGGAGTTGACGCCGGCGAAGAACCGCTCGATGTGGGGCTTGTCCGTCGGCGTGCGCGGTGCGGCCTTGGTCAGGCTGATCTGGAGACGTTCACACGCGGCCGTGAACGTGGAGCCGATGTAGACCTTGCCCCGGTCCACGGTGATCGATTCGGGGACGATGACGGGCTTGGCTGCGATCGCGGCGCGGACCTCCTCGTCTCCTGGCAGCATGCCCTGCGGCAGGACTGAGCGTGAGTAGCTCAGCGCGGCGTCCCAGCCCGGCTGCATCGGCAGGGGAGTCATGGCCCTGGCCAGCAGCACTGCGGCATCCACAGCCTTGGTCGCCACCGGCCGCAGGATCGCCCCCAGCGGTGTCCGGGTCGCCACGTCCAAGGCGACGGTGAGATCGACCCGGCCTGTCGACCCGTCAGGGTAGATGACCATCAGGTCCAGGGGTGTGGAGTCAATCTCCACCAGTTCCCCGGGCCGCGAGGGCGCCTGCCGGCCCCAGGGCCGGTCGGGGCGGTTGGCCTGGGTCCTGCGGGTCGTGGCGTTGCCGAACGGGTGCCGGGACTTCTCCAGCTTGGCCAGGATCCTGTAGAGAGTTGCGCGGGACGGGGCCCTCAGGCCCTGCTGCCCGGCGAGGGCGCAGACGCGGGTGACGGCGCGGGACCGGCTGCCGGTGGAGGTGCTGGTCTGGCCTGCTATCTCGGCTTCCAGCAGCGCCACGACACGCGGATCGGCCCAGCCCGCGACGCTGGCCTCCCTGGTGTTCCGTCCGTCGGCGAGCCCGGCGATGCCGTGCCTGCGGTATGCGGCCAGGTGGCGGTGGAGTGTGCGGCGCCCGATCGGGGTCCCCGCGGCGGCGAGTTCGGCCACCTTGGCGTCGACCCGGCGCACGAGCGGGTTGGCGAGGTCGTATTCCGGCTTCGGCGCCGACCCAGGGGCGGCGTCCGGTGGGGTCCCGTTGAGGAGCTCGTAGACGTGGCGGTGCAGGAATTCGGTCTGTGCCCGGGCGCTGGGGTCAAGCGATTCGAGCACGGCGGCACCGTCCAGGGACGGCAGCGGAGCGGGGGAGTCCGGCAGGTAGGAGTCATCGGCCAGGAGCTGGCCCACCGGCACCCGGCGGATGCGGTTGGTGGCCAGGTTCTTCAACGCCAGCTCGGCGCCGTCCTGGGCGACCACCTGCCACGAGGCGCCGTCAAAGTGGATGAAGTCGAACAGGCGGACCGACTTCACGAGGCCACCTCCGACACCCCGGCACCCCAGGCCGGGCCGACCGTCAGCGCCTGGCAAGGAGAGACCACAGAGTCCTGCGAGAGCGGCCTGTCGAGATCGACGGCCAGCACGCCGGAGAACAGGAGATGCAGGACGTGCGCGCGGACGATCCCATCGTCCACCCGCAGCGTCCGAGCGGCCCGGCGGACACCGCTGGACAGCGAAGACTCCGGAACGAAAGAGTCGACCAGCACGGCCGCGGCTGTGTCGTCGGGGGCGAAACGGTCCTGACGGTATCCGGCAAGCCACCGCAGATTGGACCCCCGGGGCTCCCCGAGGCCAGTGAACAGCTCGTATTCCCACCCCGCCGCTTCGCAGGCCTCCCGGGTCAGCCCGAACTGGCGCTCCGCCGACCCGACCCGGTCCGGGTGCTTGACGTCAACGACCCGGCCCCCGCCGTCCCGCAGCCGGACGAAGAAGTCCGGGACATGCCAGCGCCCGCCCTCCGTGCCACGGGGCCACAGAAAGGCGAAAGGCTGGGAGGCCACGCCGACCAGGTCCCGGTCATAGTCGGCCGACATTAGGAATTCGCGCTCAAGGAGGCTCTCGAACCCCACATGAGACCGCGTCGTGCTGGACCACCACACGCCCTCGTAGTTACGCTTGCCCGGCCACGAGAAGAACGCCCGGACCGGAAGCGCCGACTCAAGCGCGAGCGATGCCAGAGCCGTGGACACCGGCGCATTCGCCATCCCATCGACGAGGCACGCCAGAAGACGCCCCTCGTCAGCCATGTTCGAGGGCATCGATCTCAGACCACCGGCAACTTCCATGATTGCCAGCTTAACTGAGACAGATCACCGAATCCCGCAGATTGCCAACTAAAATGAGAAAATTGCCAACTAAATTGAGACCGGACAACTTCACGTTGCTTCATCACTATTTTGTCCTTCTACACACTGCCAACCTTACATAATCACGGTTATCGGTGATTAAGGGTGTGATTTGAGATGTGTTTGAGTCGTTGATTCAGTGGGCCTTTTCGTGGGACCATGAACCATGACTGCAGTGACAGGCGCCCGTGGCGGGCTGAAGGCGCACCAGGATTCCATCCGGCTGCCCGAGGACGTGCTGGTCCGGGATCTGAGGGACCTGCTCGGGGCGAAACTGGTGGCGTACATCGGGTCCGTGAAGGAGACCCGGGCCGTCCGGCAGTGGGCCGACGGGGAACGGAAACCGTCCGCCGATGTGATGCACCGACTAAGGACCGCCTACCATGTGGCGGCCCTGCTCGCGGAGCGGGATTCCCGGGCCGTGGTGCAGGCCTGGTTTCAAGGCATGAACCCGCAGCTGGACGATGTCCCGCCGGCACGGCTGCTCCGCGAAGGCCAACTGGACGACGCCGGCC
Organism: Pseudarthrobacter sp. P1; assembly: GCF_050156935.1. Lineage (NCBI taxonomy): Bacteria > Bacillati > Actinomycetota > Actinomycetes > Micrococcales > Micrococcaceae > Pseudarthrobacter > Pseudarthrobacter sp. P1. Next base: position 116,343 of record NZ_CP189585.1, read on the forward strand.
CGCAGGTGCTGGCCGCCGCACGCGCGTTCGCGGCCGCAGGCTGATCGGTGGTTTCTGCACAACTGACCGCGGGCGGGGCCGAGGGCAGGGTCTGGCGTGTCGGGTTCCGCCCGGAACCGTGGGCCTGGAGCGGCTGGGAATGGGCCACCGACGGCCGGTTCCCGGGCCGGTGGGATGACCTTCACGGCAACTTCCGCACCATCTACGCCGGCTCCTCCCTGCTGGCGTGCCTGCTCGAGGTTCTGGCGCACTTCCGCAAGGATGCACGGCTGAGCCTGGAACTGGACGAGATCGTCGAGGACGACGAAGATAAGGTCCTGCACCCCACCATCGCTCCGGGTCAGGTCCCCAGGGAGTGGCTCGAAGTAAGGACAGCCGCGTCCGGTCAGCTGTCCGGGCGGTACTGTGCGGTGACCGCCGCGGGCAGCGTCGCGGCCCTGTACCCACACTTCATCGGCTTGGCCCTAAGCCAAGGTCTTGCTGACTTTGACGCCGCCGCGCTGAAGGACGCCCGACCGCGACGCCTGACCCAGGCCGTCGCCTCGTGGCTCTACGAGATGACAGACTTCGATGGCGTCACTTTTGCCTCCCGTCACGGTGACGACCTCCAGCTATGGGCCATTTTCGAACGCCCCGGCGATCCAGCGGTCACGCCGAACATTCATGAGGTAATCCGCGAAGAACCGCTACAGCACGACGGCCCGGAAATCAGCAACGCTTTCCGCCTCCTCGGGCTCCAGTGGGAAAACGACTAAGCCGCCCTGTCAACGGGGGCTACTTCCGTCCCGAAGCAGTCTCCGGTGTGGAGGCGCTGTGGCGCCGGGACCCGCTGAAACGGTCCCGACCCGCTTGGGTGGGAGGATTGGGGCATGGACCTGGGCGCTTGGATTTCGACGATTGTGGCCGGCTTGTTGAGCGGCCTTCTTGGAGGCATGTGGACCGCCGCGGCCATTGCACGAAAAGGTGAGGTAGCTCGGAAACGCTATGAGGCTGAACTGGCCATATGGCGGGAGCTGGCCACCTACCGTGACCTGCTCCGGTACGACCACGATCAGCTGTACGTCCAGCAATCGTTTCCGGTGAAGTATGCGGAGATCAAAGGCCAGCAGCAGCTTGCCGAGAAGGTACTCGTTCATCTGCCGGCCCTCGGGCGCCGGACGCGCGCCAAGCTTTACAGCGGTCTATTTCTACTCGTCGGACCTACCTCTCTTGGGTGGGTCGAGAAGTACCTTTACGTCCCGGACGAACAGAGAAATGCCGATGGGGACGGACAACAGCAGCTCGTCGAGCAATACAAAGCAATCAAGGATGACGAGTACCGAGGGGCCGTCAGCGCCTTGCTCCGAACGCAAAACAAAACATCCGAGCATCAAGACCTCTACGACTCGATAATGGCCAGCTTCGCCTCTCTCATGGTCCTTGTCGCCCCAGATCACCCCGGTCCGTGGGGGAAAATTCGCGGGTCGGTTACGTCGCGGTGGCGTACTGCACGCACTTGAACCAGCCTTCAAGGGCACTAGGGTGTGTCTCCCAATGCGGCGCTCCAGATGACGACGGCGTGCAGGACGGCCGCTGAGCGGTAGGTGAGGGCCAGTTTGTCGTAGCGGGTGGCCAGGGACCGCCATTGCTTGAGGGTGTTGAAGCTGCGCTCGACCACATTGCGCCGTTTGTAGGCGTCCCTGTCGTATCTGACGGGGCGTCCCCCGGCGGAGCCCTTGCGTTTCCGGTTGGCCTTCTGGTCGTCCTTTTCCGGGATAACGCACTCGATGCCCCGCCCGCGCAGGTACGCCCGGATTGCTTTGGAGGAATAGGCCTTGTCGGCCATGGCCCGGTCCGGGCGGGTGCGGGCCCGGCCGGGACCGGGCCTTTCTACCTTCAGGGCCTCCATGAGGTTCTCAAACATCGGCGAGTCCCCGCCCTGGCCCGGCCCCAGCAGCAGGACCAGGGGACGCATGTTGCCATCCACCAGGGCGTGGATCTTGGTGGTCAGCCCGCCGCGGGACCGGCCGATGGCATGGTCCTCAGGCTCGTCGAGCAGATTCCTGTAATTCGACAGGTCCCCCTGTGTGGCGGGGCAGGTTCGTGCCGTGCTGGTGGGCACGGTTGACCGTGGAGTCGATCGAGACCTCCCAGTTGATCAGCCCGGCCGTGTCCGCGCGGGTCAGCAACGCCGCCAGGACCTTGTCCCAGGTCCCGTTGGCGGCGTTGCGGCGGTGGTGCTTCCACACGGTCTTCCACGACCCGAAATAGGCAGGGAGATCACGCCATGGGATCCCTGCCCGGTAGCGGTAGATGATGCCCTCGGTCATCAGCCGGTGGTCGTTGAAGGGTCGGCCCGGTTTCCCCGACGAATCGGGCATCAACGGGGCAATGGACTCCCACTGGGCATCGGACAACACGGAATAGCGAGAAGGCACCCATCAATCATGCCAAACCGCAAAACCACTGATTAGGAGACACACCCTAGCGGGAGTTTCCGGGCTATTTCGTTTTTGAGGGCTCCGACAAAGTAAAAACCGCGCAAGTTGCGGCGTGTCGGGGCCTTCATTTCATTGAAGTATGTATGACCTAAAGTATCATGTATGGCATGGCGCTCTACAAGAAAACGGTCAACGGCAAGGTGTACTGGTACCTGCGTGAAATGGCGCGGGTGGACGGGAAGCCGAAGATGGTTTCCGAGCGCTACCTGGGCAGTGCCAAGGACATCGAGAAACTGCTGGACGCCAAGGAAGCCGCCATCGTTCCGGAGAAGACCCGGCACCTGGGCTTCGGCGACAGTGCCGCGGTGTGGGGCATTCTGCAACGTCTGGATGTCGCCGGGATCATCGACGGGGTGGTTGGCCCGCGGCGTAGCGACGCTGGCGCGTCCGCGGGGACCTACCTGTCGTTGGCGGCCTTGAACCGGGTCGTGGCGCCGACCTCAAAGCTGGGATTCGCCGACTGGTGGAAAACCACTGCGGCGGACCGCTTCACCAAGATCCCCGCTTCCGTGCTGGATCACCGCCGGTTCTGGGACGCGATGCACCGGGTGTCCCTGGAGGAGCTGGCGGTGGTTGAAGAGCGCATCGCGTTGGCGATCATCAGCGAATTCAACCTCGACATCTCCGCCCTGGCCCTGGATATGACCAACTTCGCCACCTACATTGACTCGGCCAACGAGAAGGCCCCGATCGCCCAGCGCGGCAAGGCGAAACAGAAACGCACCGACCTGCGACTGGTGGGCTTGGGCCTGGTGATCACCCGCGACGGTGGGATCCCGCTGCTGGCCCACGCCTACCCGGGCAACAAACCCGACCTCACGCAGTTCCCGGTCAGGATCGACGCCCTCGGTGCCCGCCACCGCAAGCTCGCCGAAACCGCCGGGACTGGCGAAACCCCGGAGGTGACCGTGGTCTTTGACGCCGGACAGAACTCGGCCTCCAACTTCTCCCGCGTCACCGACACCGAGCTCGCGTTCGTCGGATCCATCCCGCCCTCCCACGTCACCGAGCTGCTGAAAACCCCCGCCAAGGACCGTGCCATCGTGGACGGGGCACGGTTCGGCGGGCTCACTGCGGCCGAGACCCGGAAGGTGGTCTACGGCACCGAACGCCGGGTAATCCTCACCCACTCACCGACCCTGCACGAGAAACAAGTGGCAGGGTTCGCCCAGACCCTGGCCAAGGCCCAGGCAAAGCTCGCGGACCTCGCCGAGACCCTGGCCCGCGGAAAAACCCGCCGCACCACGGCCGCACTCACCGACCACATCGCCTCCATCACCGGCGACCCGTGGCTCCGTCGCGTCCTGGACTGCGAGCTGACCGGCACCACCCCGGCCACCCGCCGCCTTACCGTGAGCGTCAACGAGAAGGCACGGGCGGAACTCGAGGACGAGGCCTTCGGCAAAAGGATCCTGGTCACCACCCATGAGGACTGGCCCGTCGCCGAAGTGGTGGCCGCCTACCAGTCCCAATCCGATGCCGAGTTCGGATTCCGGCAACTCAAGGACCCCCACGTCGTCTCCTTCTCACCTATGCACCACTGGACCGAGCACAACATCCGCATCCACACCTTCACCTGTGTCCTGGCCCTGCAAATCGCCCACCTCATGCGACGAGAAGCCGACAATGCGGACGAACACCACTCCGTCCGCGAATTACTCGAGCGGCTGGCCAGCATCGGCGAAACCGTGATGATCTACCCCTCCACCGGAGGCCGCCCCAAAGCCCGCCGCATGCTCACCGAGGAAATCGACACCTACAGCAAACTCGCCGAGATCTTCAACCTCACCAAGCTGGCCCCGAAGAAAAGTTAGGCCATACACTCCCAACCACCGAAAACCACCCCTGACCTGCACCGATACAAGTCCCGGACCACTTAGCTAGGAAACTTCCGCTAGTGCTGGGTTCCTCAAAGGAGGTAGACAAACCGGCGGCGGAGGGTCCGGGTCGGCGCGGCGGGCCGTCCCCAGATCCAGGGTCTGGCGCGGGTGTTGAGCCAGACGGGGGCCAGCCGGGCGGCCGTTTCGATCTCTTCGGGGCTGGCGAAGGACCGCCCGGCCAGGGCGGCCTTGCGGAAGATCCGCCACCAGCCCTCCTCCAGGTTCAGCCAGCACGCGCCAACCGGGATGAAGGCGTGGGAGATCCGCGGGTGCTCTCCCAGCCAGGTGCGGGTGGAGAGGCTGTTGTGGGAGGAAAGGTTGTCGGCGATGACCACGATCTGCCCGTGCGGGTTGGCCTGCTCCACGGTCTGCACGAACCGCTGGTAGTTGGCGCTGTTGCGGGATGAGGCGGTCATCGTGAGCTCGCGGCCGTCCGATGGCCGCAGGGCGCCGTACACCCAGATCTTTTCCGGGCCCCGGCCGTAGTCGAGGTCGCTTTTGATCCGGTGCCCGTCCGGGGACCAACCGGGCGCCGGAGCGAAGGTGCGCGGGATCACCGGACCGAGTTCGTCGAGGCAGAGGACCGTCGAACCCCCGGGCGGGTCCGTGTAGAGCTCGACGATCCGCGTCCTTTTCCCGCGAAGTCCGGGTCCTTGCTCCGGATCCAGGAGCGGGTGCGGCGCCAGCGGACCCCTTCTTGCCGCAGAATCCGGCGCACCTGGCTGCGGTGAATGTCAATGCCCTGGGCGCGGGCGGCCTCGGTGATCCGCCGTAGGCGGCCCTGCCCGCCCAGATCGGCCAAACCGTCCAGACCGGAGGCGTTGAACCGGACCAGCCACCGGCGCACCGTCTGCTCGTGGCAGCCAAGCTCCCTGGCGATTGCCGGCACCCGCAGCCCGGACCAGCTCAGGGCCACGATGCGGCCCCGCTGGTTCCAGTCGGCCGGGGCATGCCGGGCACCGGCCAGCTTCCGGACCGTTCTTTCCTCGGCCGCATCCGCGGCCGCCCTCGCGCGCAGGATTTTCGGCATGCCACCCACCTCCAGACTTTTGAGGCAGCCCTCTTCCAATCTACGCCTGCAAAGAGGAACCCAGCACTAGTACTACAGTCGCGTTTGTTTTCGGCTGGGTCGGCGTTTTAATCGGACCTTGGTCCCAAATCCTGTTAATCATGACGGGTGAGCGATGATATTTGGGTGGCAGAGATACAGGAATGGGCGCAGGGCCTGGAGGAAATCCGGGACCTGATCGGGGACGAGTTCGCACGTACGGAGCCGCGGAACAACGCGATGAGTTACATTCGTGGCCTGCTCTCGGATGAGGAGCGGAAGAACTCCTGGACCCTGTCCGAGCGGGCCGGGCACGGCACTCCTGACGGGATGCAGCGCCTGCTCTCGACCACGGACTGGGATCCGGATGCGGTGCGCGATGCCCTGTTCGCCTACGTAAAACGGCATCTGGGTGATGCGAGGGGGATCCTGGCGATCGACGAGACCGGTTTCCTGAAAAAGGGGACGGCTTCGGCCGGGGTCGCCCGCCAGTATTCGGGCACCCCGGGGTGTTGTTCCTGAATAACTGTCAGAGTTGATCTGCTGGGTGGTCCTCGCCGGAGAAGCGGGCTCGGATCTGTTCCAGGGTGCGGGCGGGCGGTCCGGGCAGCGGTGTGACGACGACGCGGTGCAGGTCCAGAAGGCGGTGCCCGTCCTGGAACTGGTTGGACAGGTTGGTGCGGCCGACCCCCAGCAATTGGGCCAGCAGGGTGCTGGTGATCGCCCTGCGGCGGCGCAGCAGCGCCGCCAGGAGACGGTGGTAGTGGTCCAGGCTGCTGGTCTGCGGGTGGAGGTAGCTGCGCGGGCGATGGAAGCGCCGCTGAAAGGCCGCCTCGGCCAGAGCATCCCAGTACGGCTCCGAGGCTGCCGCCAGGCGTTCGAAGTCAGCCCGTGGCATGCCGGTCAGGGCCGGATCGCTGAGCATCGTGGCCAGGGCGGGGTCGATCCGCCGGATGGTCGCCGGCGCCTCCGGGACTCGGGGAGGAACGGGGTCCACGGCGTAGTTCCAGTCGCCATGGAACGCATTGGGAGTGATCGGCAGGGCGTTGAACTCGGCGGCGGATACGGTGGTGCCCAGGCAGTAGCTGCCGGTATCCAGCTCGGCCCCGATGCTCAACCCTCCCCGGGTGGTCGTCGCGGCGATGGTTTCGATGACGACCTGGTAGCCGGTCAGCGGCCGGCCCCGCCAGCTCGCGGTGATGTGGCAGAACATCCGGTGTTCGATCTTGTTCCATTTCGACGTGCCAGGCGGAAAGTGGCAGACAGTGATCTCCAGTCCGCTCGCGAGGGCGAAGGCGGCCAGGTGTTTCTTCCAGGTCCAGCGGCGGGGATCGTTGGACCCGCCGGCGTCGGCGGTGATCAGCAAGCGGGTGGCGTCGGCGGTGATCAGCAAGCGGGTGGCGTCGGCGGTGATCGGCCCGCCCACGGCGCTGCCACCAGCGGCGTATGGATTCCACCGCGAACTCGGCGGTGTCGTGGTCAGTGCCGACGTTGACCCAGCCGGTGTTGGTGGCGAGGTCGTAGATCCCGTAGGGAATGGCCACCGGCTGGTCGCTGGTGGTGAAGGTGTGGCAGTCGACCTTGATCGGGTCCTTGCCCGGCCGCCAGGTGCGGCCGGGCCGGTCACGGTTGCCGAGCCATTCCTTGGCCTTGGTGTCGACACTGGTCACCGGCTGCCCGTCGTCGAGGAAAGCGGTGGCCGTAGCGTTCAGGTGGGCGAACTGGGCATCGCGATCCGGGTGGCTGGCGCCTTCGGTGGTCTTGACCGTGCCCTGCAGACTGTAGCCCAGCTTGTGCAGCAGGCGCCCGACGGTTGCGGCGCTGACCCGATGGCCCTGTGACGTGAGGACCGAAGCGAGGGCACGCAGCGACAGGGTGGTCCATCGCAACGGGGAGACGGGATCACCACGGGTGTGCGGGGCAATCAACGCCTCCAGCGCTGGCAGCAGACCGGGGTCGGTGACCGTCAACGGCTTGCGGCCGGCTCCCGGAGCACGGACCCTGCTCATCGGCACCGGGGCTCCGGCCAGTTCAGTGACCCCCCGAGTAACGGTGGCGATGCTGGCTCCGGAAGCAGCAGCCACCAGCGTGATCCCGCCGTGGCCGATGGCCGCAGACTCGCTGGCCAAATAGAGCCGACGGCGGCGTTCGTCAAGATGCGGCAAGATCCGATCGAACTTTGCCCCTAACACGGCAACGGGCGGACACACAGTCATGGTCCACCCTCCCACCAACTCCACCTAAGCAAGCACTAATTGAAATACAAGACCCCGGGAGGGTGGAAAACTGCCAGATCGGGATGTTCCTGAGCTACGCGTCCCCGGCCGGGCGGACGTTCCTGGACCGGGAGCTCTACCTGCCCAGGGTTTGGACCGAGGATGCCGAACGCCGCACGCGTGCCGGCATCCCCGAGGACCGGGTGATGGCCACCAAGCCCGTGCTGGCCGCCGACATGATCGAACGCGCCCTGGACGCCGGCATCCAAGCCGAATGGACCACCGGGGATGCCGTCTACGGCCAACACACCGGGCTGCGCCGCAGGCTCGAGGCGCGCGGCATGCACTACGTCATGGCCGTGCCCATGAACCAGCGCGCCATCGTCCCGGCCCCTGCTTCATTGGGCACCGAGGGCCGGGCCGATGGGCTCTTCGCCGCCCTGGACGGGCGCGCCTGGCGCACCCGCACCGCCGGCACCGGCACCAAGGGCGAACGGCTCTACGCCTGGGCAAGGATCCGCATCAACGGCCCCGCCGAGACCGGTGAGCACTGGCTGCTGACCCGCCGCTCCCTCAAAGACCCCACGGACCTGGCCTGCTTCATCTGCCACACGCCGGAAAACGCCACCCTGGCCGAACTGGCCCGGGTAGCAGGAGCCCGCTGGGCCATCGAGGAAACCTTCCAAACCTCCAAGGGCGAAACCGGGCTCGACCACTACCAGGTGCGGCAATACACCGGCTGGCACCGGCACATCACCCTGTCCATGTTCGCCCACGCCTTCCTGAGCGTCATCCGCTCAAAAAAGGGGGCCCAGACCCAGGTACCGGGCACTTGGTAAGACTTTCACTGCCCGAAATCAGGCACCTCATCACACGGATCGCCTGGTGCCGGGAACCAGACCCCCGCCACATCATCCGATGCTCCCTCTGGCGGCGAAAACACCAACACCGGGCCCAGCAATGCCACTACAAATCCCGCGGCCACACCCCACAAACGCGACTATAGTACTAGCTGCTTGGACCTCCGGTCCGGCTGGTGGTGTCGGCCGGTCCGAGGAGGCAGCTGTGGGGGCCGCCGCACAGCGGAGGCCCTCCTCAGTCGGGGAGCCGCACCGTCCTGCAGTCGTAGTAGAGATAGTGGTCCGTGGGTCCGTTGGTCACGCGCAGGCCCATGGACCGGCCGTGGATCACCATCACAACACCCTCGGCGTGCCCGTTGAACGGATCGTCAGCGACGACGTAGTCCCCCACTTTGAACGGATTCCTGGACATTGTTCTCCCCTGCCTGCTCGTGGTTCCGGTTCCATGGCCGCACCGATGTGCACGGAGCAGCGGCTTTTGCGGATGGGGGTACGTCCCGGCCCGCGGCGGCACGGTGATGTGGTGTACGACGTCGGGTGGCTGGGGCGGGTCGACGGTCCGAAGTGGTCGGCGGAGAGTTCATCGGAGCGGACCAGCCGGTGGATGGCCGCTGTGGACCCGTTCAGGCAGGCGGGGAGGTTCGGCGCAGCCGGAGGCTGTGGCGTGGAAAAGTCATGCGCTTCTGCGGTCTCACCCATCGGTCCCCCTCGCCTGTCAGCGGCCCCGGCCGTCGCTGCGGCCGGGTAAGAACTGTCCCTTCACCCTAGGTGCTGGTGTGACGGATGTTACAGATGGTCGCGGTTTCCGTTCTGTAACGATCACCGGGGCTTGGGGACCTCTGCTCCGAAAAGGCACGTCCCGCAGTGCGGGCAGCAAAGACGCCAAATCCCTTCCGGGTCGGGCGGGAGGGCCGGGGAACAGCTCCATGTGTGACTGTTAGCCTTCAGGATGGCGGTTTTTCACAGCCCGGTTTGGCGGTTTTGCAGTCCCTAATGGGCAACCTGTAGCGGGCTGACACCCGGCCGGCTTTAGACCTCGCCGGTGCTCGATATCGAATATCCGTGGACGACCCGGCCCGGCCCACGACCCGGGACGAAAGGCGACGGGCCGCCGGACCGGCTACCAAACCTCCCGCATCCACCGTGGATTCGTCGGTGGCGTGCACACGGATCTGCTGCCCCCACCTGCGCCCCTGGCGGGCATCCATCGACGAGTCACCGGCCACTGGCCGCCGGCCCTTGAATGTTGTTAGGCATGCTGTTTAGATCGTGGCTACGGCCACCTTCCACGACCGGTCTACCGAAAGGACGTGCAGTCATGGGAATTCTCGGTTTTCTCCTTCTCGGGCTCATCGCAGGAGCCATCGCCAAGGCGATCCTGCCAGGCCGGCAGGGCGGCGGCTGGGTCATCACCCTCGTTCTGGGTGTCGTGGGCGCAATCCTCGGGGGCTGGATCGGGTCGTTGATCTTCGGCGGAGGCCTCGGCGATTTCTTCGACATTCGGACCTGGCTCCTCTCCATCCTCGGCGCCGTCATTGTGCTCCTGATCTACGGCGCGGTTGCCGGCCGCAGAAGCAGGGTCTAGAGGCAATGCCGTTTACTTAGGATTCTTTGGTACTCGTTTGAGCGGCCGGTTCGACATCGTCCGTTTGACCACGCGCGGGTTGGTGCGGTGCCGGCGCGGGGGCAGCAGTTCGTGCAGGATTTCCCGGCAGAAGACGGCGAAGGCCTCAGCCAGGCGTTGAGGGGGAAAAAGCCGGGCGCCCGGCAAGGGAACGCTTGGCTGCCCGGAGGGTCCGTGTGAAGGAGAACCGCAGCGGGTCCTCCTCGAAGTGCCGGGCGACATCGCCGATGAGGGACCGGATGGCGTAGTGCACGCACAGGTGGCCGTAGATTTCCTGCAGGACCCCGCCGGGGGTTTTGGACCGCAGCACCATCCCCGGCCCGCGCTGGCGGGTCTTGAGTTCGTCGAAGCTGGACTCAATTTCCCACCGTCTGGCATACGCCCCGGCGAGGTCTTGTGCCGGTGCCGCTTCCGGGTCCAGGAGGGTGGTGATGAGGCGGAAGCCGCTGACCTCCTCCCCGGTGGTGACCGTGTATTCGATGACCCGCACCCGGACCGGGTCCGTGTCCTTCCTCCTGTCCTTGGGGCTGGCATAAAGGTCCGAGAGGTAGGACCCGTCGGCCAGCTCCTCAACGACGGGCACAGGTTGGAGGCCTTGACCCGCCACAGCAGCGCCGCCCCGGTTCCGGCACTGTCCGTCCAGGCGGTGTAGGAGAAGAATCCCCGGTCGGCCATCAGCAGCATCGAGGCATCCAGGTCCGCCTGCAGGGCCGGATACAGGTCGTGCTCGGAGGTGGAAAGCCCGGCGACCACGGCCGAGAGGACCGCGTGCGTGCCACATTCGACCAGGCCGAGCACCCGCGCCTGCGGGTAGGCGCTCTTGAAGTCCGTCGTCGTGCCCGGACGCCCGTAGGCGCGTTCGTTGGCCGGCGTGTCCGCCAGGTCCAGGGTGGTCCCGTCCACGGCCACCAGCCGCCACTTTTTGTAGAACCCGGGCCCGTCCGGTGCCGCGAACGGCGTCGCCACCTCGGCGAACAGCTCCGCCATCACCGTGGAGCCCAGCCGGGTGCGGGCCTTGAAGATCGCGGCCTTCGTCGGCATCTGCCATTCCCCGAACCGGCCCGTGAGCCACTCCATCCCGGCCAGCAGCGACCGCATCACCTCCTCGTACGACCCGGCCGAAAACAGCGCCAGGGACATCACGTAGTAGACCATCAGCCGGGAGGGCAACAGCCGGGTGCGCTGCTCGGCGGCCCCGGTCCGCTCAATCACCGCATCCACCACATCCGGCGGAAACACACCGATCGAGACGTGATCACTCAACCGCTCGGGACCCTCGCGTGTCACCCCGCCACTGCGCGCCATGCCGAAAGATTAACACAAAGGGCGTAAGTAAACGGCATTGGGTCTAGAGGGCCCCAGAACCTGATCGTCCCGCGGGGACGTGGCTTGGATGGCTGGGGGCCGCTTATGTCCGACCCCGGGAAATGCGCCGAGCACCCCGGCCGCCGGTGCTGCGAACCCGTTCCGGAGGAGACGCCGGGGCGAACGTATGAAACAGCCAGGAACCTGACGGAGACCATGCACGGGCCGCGCCCCGGGACCCAGGGACGACAACCTGCCAAGGGCCAACACCCCCGTAGCGGACACTTTCGCAGACAATTCCATCCCCAAGGAGGGTGCGCGATGACATCAGATCCGCTGACGCCGCAAGGTTCGACCCCTCCCCCGGCCGGTTCCCCGCCACCACCACGGGGGAAGGCGGCAGTGACCAGGGCGGGTATGGTGTGGGCGGCCACTGCCACCGGATTGGTGCTGCTGGTCCTCCTCATCATTTTCATCCTGCAGAACCAGGAATCCATCACGCTGCGTTACTTCGGGTGGGTCGGCGCAGTTTCACTCGGTGTGGCGCTGTTCGTCGCTGCGGTAGGCGGAGGCATTCTGGTGGCAGTGGCCGGCGCAGCCAGAATCATCCAGCTGCGCTACCGTGCCAGCCATCGCCCCCGCCAGACGCGGAGGACCCGGGTCGGCCGGGCTAGGTGGGCAGACACAGGGAAGGTGACGTGCGGAGCAAGTATGAGCCGTGCAGCTGTCGTTGGCGGTGCTGGTTGAACTTTGGTGTCGTTCCGGAACGTTTCGCTCACGACAACTGCGTTGCTTTCTATCGGCATCTGCCGGCTGGCGGCGTTTTGTCGGCTGGCTTTTGTACAGGACTTGATGGGCCATCCCCATGGGACTAGTAGATCGTCGTGGCTAATGTGCACAGTTGGGGATGATGTTCCTGGCGGGTTCTTCCCCGACCGACCGCCGGGATCGAGGCCGTGGTGTCCAGGACGAAGTCGCGGCCGGTGGCGCTCAGCCCGGCGGAGCGGCAACTGCTGACGGCCCTGACCCGGACCGGGGCGCATCCGGCCCAGCAGGTGCGCCGGGCCAGGATCCTGCTCGAGCTCGACGAGAACAACCCCCGGCGCGAGGGCCGCGTACCCACCCAGGCGGTAGTGGCCGAGCGGGCCGGTGTTGCCGTTGACACGGTCGTGAAGGTCTCCAAGGCCTACGCAGGGCGCGGCGGCGACGTGGCCGCCACGATCACCCGGAAGAAGCGGGCCACGCCGCCGGTGGCCCCGACCGTCACCGGCGAGGTCGAGGCCCGCTTGATCGCGCTGGCCTGTTCCGCCCCTCCCGAGGGCAGGGACCGGTGGAGCCTGCGCCTGCTGGAGAAGCACGTCGCGCTCATCGAGGACATCCCCGACCTGGACCACTCCACCATCGGCAGGGTGTTAAAAAAACGCAACTTCGCCCCCACCTGAAGCAGTGCTGGACCATCCCGCCGCACGCCAACGGGGAGTTCGCCGCCCGGAGGGAAGACGTCCTGGACGTCTACCCCACACCCTTCGACCCGGCCCGGCCGGTGGTGTGCACGGACGAATTATGCGAAGCTTTGCATAATTCGTCGATGCTGACTGCCACCGCGTTTTCCGGCGGGGACATGTACAGGCCCACCACGTCCCGGAGCTTGGACTCCAGCGCGGGGTCGGTGGAGAACTTGAACGTCCCGGTCCGGTGCGGTTGGATTTTCCAGCGGCGCCAGATCCGGGCCACGGAGGAAAAGGAGATTCCGTGGCGTTCGGCCATGATGCGGGCGGACCAGTGCGAGATCCCCAGCTCGGCCGGCGGGATCCCGTCATTGGTCAGGGTGTCCGCGACCAGGGCAAGCTCATCAATCTCCCGGTCCCGGCCCGGGCGCCGGACATCGGACAGGGCCTCGATCCCGCCCTCGGCATAGCGGTTGCGCCACTTCAAAACCGTGGGCGCCGAAAACCCGGTGGTCTTCTCGATCTGGATATTCGGCATCCCGTCGGCAGCCAACAGGACCGTGCGCGCCCGCAGGGCCACTGTCGCGGTGGATGCTTTCCCACGCGTCAGCGCCTCCAGGGCTCCACGGTCCCCGTTGCGCAGTTGAAGTGCCTTTGCCAGATAAACCATGGATCAAGTCTGACAAACAATCAGACCCAAAGGAATCAACGACACACTACACTAGGGACCAAGCCTGGCCGAGGGCAACGCTCTTCCTCAGTTTCGGCGTTCCCGTTCTTGTGCAGCGGTGCGCCGCCCGGTGGGGAGTTGGCCCGCGGGGATCCCGGGCCACGGCTTGCCCTTGTTGTATTTGCGCTGGAGTCGGCGGACTTCCCTGTGAGTAGCGGCCTCGATCAGGTCGGCGATCGCGCCGTATCCCTCGAGGTGCCCGACCGCGTCGTATGCAGCTCTCACCTGCTCGGCATCCGGCGTCCTGAAGTAATTGGAGGAGCTTAGCTTGTTATTTAACCTTTGGTGGGCCACGCCGACGGGCTGGATGACGGGTTTGACCCGGTTGGGGCGGCCCCTGGGACGTCCCGGCCCGGCCGTGGAGGCTATCGGCGTCTTTGCCGGATGAACCGCGTTCTGGCAGGTCCGCCGATAGGTGGCCCGGACCCGTGCGGGGGTGAGCCTTGACGGCGGTGTTGGCTGTTGCCACGGCAGGCGGCATTCGGCGGCCAGGGGCCGTGCGAGCCGGAGTTGCGCATGGGCGCTCGGCACGATCCAGGTCCACCGGTCGGCTGCCTCGGGGTGGCGCAGCCGGGGCCTGGTCCATCCCAGGCCCTGTTTGAGGAACCTGAAGGTGTGTTCCAGGTCGAAGCGGCGTAGATACATCGACCACCAGTGGTCCGCCTCCAGGGCGTCGGCGGGTGCGTGCTTTGAGGCCCACAGCCACAACGGCTTGGGGTTCTGGTTTCCCGGCAGACGCTCGACGTTCACCCCGATCACGGTTCCCTCGATCAGGGGCAAGGGGCCCGGGTGCCCTGTCCATCCGCCCCGCGACTCGAGCCTGGGGTGCATCCGGGCGAACGCGACCGCCCGGGTGGTGCCGTAGCGGTCAAGGACATGCTCCGTGGAACACACCGGCGCCGGGTGGGTGGACGGGTCGGCCAGCACGAGCTTGGGCCCCGTGCCGTGGCTGGCGTCCCTTGGTCGGGCCGCGGCGTGTGCCGGCAGGGGCATAGAACACCCGGTCCGATCGCAGCCGCCCGACCAGGATCACCGGCAAATCCTGCAGGAGCCAGGCCAGGCGGACCACGTCATAGCCGGCGTCCATCACGATCAGCACCTCAGGGTCGCCATCCCGGTAGTGCCCTGCCCGGGTGAGTTCTTCGACGACGGTGCGCAACTGGCCGGCGGTGACCTCCGTGGCATCATCGCCGGGCCCCAGCCGCACCACGTCGAGCAGGGCGGTCCACGAGGTCGCCCCCGGTTCCAGGGCGGCCACGAAGGAATAGGGCCATCCCGGGATCATCTGTGCCTGACCGCTGCCCCGGGCGTAGGTGTGGCAGAAGGCGCGTTCGGGACTGGCCGCGGCATCCGGACGCAACCAGTTCGAGACATCCATCGCGAGCACGATCCGTGCCCGGCCGGCAGGTTCGGGCATTCTCGGGACGGGGAGCGCGGTGATCCGGGCATCGGAGCGCCGCCAGGTTGATCTGCCCTGCGTTCATCGCGTCATAGAGCGCCCCGTACCCGCGGTGGTGTTCCGGCTCCAGGGACAGGTGGGCCAGGTCGGTGGCTTTCCCTGGCCGCACAGCAGGGCATCGGCCAGTTCGAACAACGTGTCGGCACGGCGCGTCAGGCACGCGTGGAACCCTTCCCGGAACGCATCGAATCGATGGTGATCCGATGCCGGTTGCGCTGCTGGAAAGCTGTCAGGGATGGTCATGATCAAGGCCGTCGTTTCCCGGTGGTGCTTCGTTGTTTGGTTACACAAAGCATCGGAAACGGCGGCCTTCTTGGCAACGTGATGCGCCGAACGGCCACCCCATCCTCCGTGGCCCCACCCTCAAGGGTTAAATAACAAGCTAAGAGATCGCGCCAATAGGTGAGGCCGGGCCGGATTAACGAAGCAGGCACAAGCCCTGCTAAACACGGATTGTTCAGATTCACGTTTAGCCAGGAGTGCTTGTGCCTGCCGTCCCATCCTCCAGCATGAAACCCCTGTGGACCCAATTCGAGGCGCTGATCCCGCCGGTCGAGGACAACCACCCGCTCGGCTGCCACCGGCCGCGGATCCCGGACCGGGTCGTGTTCGAGAAACCTATCCAGGTCCTCGTGCCCGGGGCCGCCTACGAGAAGATCGCCGACGCCGGCTGCTCGGCCACTTTCGATCAGGCGCCGCCGGGATGAATGGATCGCCGCAGGTGTCGTCGCGGACCTCGAACAGATCTGCCTGGACTCCTACGACCGGGTAGCCGGCATCGACTTCGAGGACCTGGCCGTGGACGGGTGCATCGTCAAGGCCCCCTGCGGGGGGTGAGGCCGCCGGGAAATCCCCGGTGGACCGCGGAAAACAGGGCACCAAACGCTCCGTGCTGGTCGAGGGCAACGGCATCCCGCTCGGCGTCGTGATCGCCCCGGCGAACCGGCACGACTCGCCCCTGCCACGGCCCACCCTGGAACGGCTCTGCCGCTTCGGGTTCCACCTCCCACAGCGGATCACGGTCCACCTCGGCGCCGGCTACGACTCCAAGAAAACCCGTGAACTGCTCGCGGAGCTTGGCTGTGAGGGGCAGGTTGCCACCAAGGGCAAACCCGCACCGATCCAGGTCGGCAAGCGGTGGGTGGTGGGCTGCTTGGGAGTTTTCGGACAGCGGATTAGTGGTTTTTCTACGCTGCCGCGGCCGGCTGCTGGTAACTGTAGTGGACTTCATTCGGTCGCCGGTAATCGAGTGCCGAATGGCGTCTGCGGCTGTTGTAGAACCCCTCGATGTAGCGGATGATGTCACTACGGGCCCGGTCCTTCGTGGCGTACGTCGTGCGGTACACGCGCTCGTTTTTCAGGGCCGAGAAGAAAGTTTCTGCCTGGCTGTTGTCCCAGCAAATGCCGGTTTTCCCCATGGATGAACGCATCCCCAAGCTGGCGACCAGGGCCCTGAACGAGGCTGAGGTGTAAACGCTCCCGCGGTCTGAATGCCAGATCGCGTTCGGCTCGATTCGTGTCGTGGCTGCGGCGTTGCGCAGGGCCCGTTCCACTAGTTCGGAGCGCATGTGGTCATCGATGGCCCAACCAACGACTTTCTTGGAATAGCAGTCGATGACCGTGGCCAGGTAGATGAAGCCCTGCCACGTATGGATGTACGTGATGTCTCCGACGAATTTGATGCCAGGCCGGTCGGCGGTGAAGTCCCGGCGGACCAGGTCCGGCATTGCGGCTGCCGCTTCTGCATCGGCGACCGTGGCGGGCCTGAAGGGCCGCGGCTGGCACGGAACCAGGCCTTCTTGCCTCATGATTTGGCGCACCAGTTCCGGGGAACACTCGGTCTCCTGGGCCGACAGGTCGGCGTGGATCCGGCGGTACCCGTAGGTCCCCTCGGATTCCTCAAAGAAATGCCGTACACGGGCGGTCAGTGCCGTCCTGCGGGCTGCGGTGGCCGAGACCGGGCGGGAGCGCCAGTGGTAGAACCCCCGAGCGGGAGACCTCCAACCACCGGCACATCTTCAACACCGCCGGCACCTTCTCGGTGGCCGCGTAGGAATCGATGAATTCATGCTTCGCCACTACCGTGGCTCCCTTGCGAAGTATGCGGCCGCTTTTTTTAGGAACGCGGCCTCCGCCTTCAGTTCCTGGTTCTCACGTTCCAGTTCCTTGAGCCGGGCACGTTCGGAGACGTTCAACTCCGCCTCCGTCTCAATGCCACCGTGGGCTTGCCTGTACTTCTTCAGCCAATTGCGCAACGTCTCGGCGCCCACGCCGTATTCGGTGGCGACGGATTTGATGGGCTTGGACGAGTCGATGACTTCGCGGCACAGTTCATCCTTGAATTCCTGACTAAACCTGCGACGGGTTGATGACATTCTGGTGAATCCTCATTCCGGTAGTCCCCATCATTTCAGGGGTACCACTGTCCGAAATCCCCAGAGCAGCCCATGGTCGAACGCACCAACTCCTGGCACACCAGGGGTTTTCGCAAACTGGCCATCTGCACCGAACGAAGCACCACCGTCATCAACGCCTACATCGCCCTGGCCAATGCCGTCATCATCCTCAGACGACTCATCCGCGGAGCCTGGACCACCCACCGCTGGGACACCCGCCCCAAACGACGCCCCTGACCCTATTGGCGCGATCTCTTACTGGTTTGGCCTTGCTCCCAGAGGTTTACGCCTCGTTCCCCTTCGGCCATCCCCCTGCGGGCTGCCGGGCGACAAATAGCGCTGCGAAAAGACCGCAATTTATCGCTGCGAGTCACACATCAACTGGCGCGGAACATGACAGTGGGCTTCCGCGGCACGGTGATCGACCGGCTTACGGGCAGGAGATCGCGTCAGTTCTTAGCGGCGACAATGGCGACCGTGGAGTAGTTCATGGTGAAGCTGCCGCCCCGGCTGTCAATGACCTGTCCGACCCCGCTGAGGAGTGCCGCGAGTTGGGCGGCCGGGATGTGGTTGTGGCCTCCCATCGTGGGGATCTGGTCGAGCCAAGCCTCACGGGTGATAGTGGTTCGCCAATCGAAGCGCATGCGCTTGGGCTCGCTAAAGGCACCAGCGGAGCAGATGCCGTCCGTGGTGCGGACGAGGATGCTCTCGTAGCTCTCGAGTGCCGGCGTCGTCCACGGGGTGAAGGGCATGCCCGATTCGACGGAACGGTAAACCTCGGCGAACTCAGCGGCGGTCTCGGGTTCAGGGTCGCCAATGTTCCAGAAGACGGCGAGCCGTCCGGCTGGCTTCAGTAAACTGGCGGCTTTGGTCGCTCCAGCGGCGGGATCGATCCAATGCCAAGTCTGCCCGGCAATCACTGCGTCGAAGGTGCGGCGCTTGGCATCCCAGTCCTCGAAGCGGGCCACCTCGACCGGAAAGCCGCGGGACTGGGCGACTTCGGCCATGCGCGCATCGATTTCGACGCCGAGAACCTCTGCGTCTGCGTCCCGGAATGGCAGCGCGGACAGTCCCGTACCGATGCCGATATCGAGGATCTGCCAACCAGGCAGGTCAGCGAGGACTGCGTCGGCGAGAGCCTGCGGATAGCGGGGCCGCGCGCGGTCATAGCGTTCGGCCTCGAACCCGAAGGACTCGGCAATCGAGCGGTTCTGATGCGGCATCGGATCTGGCGTTAAAGGTAGAGTGGGCATGCGCCCACTCTAAATGGGCGTATGCCTACCCGTCTATCACCTGCTGGAGGAATCATGCCGACCGGGGTGTCACTGCGCGATCCGAGGGCGCAACTGTTCGCCGCGGCCGAACGCGTCCTGGTACGCAAGGGCCCCAGCGCATTGACCAGCCGTGCAGTGACTGAGGAGGCCGAGGTTGCCAAAGGAGTTCTGCACCGGCATTTCACAGACTTCGACAGTTTCGTCTCAGAACTCGTCCGCAACCACATCTCCGAGCTCGCGACAGAGATCGCCGGGCTGAGCGAGGCTGCAGGCACCGGCTCAATAACAGTCAATCTGATCGAGGCGTTCGGGAGGATCTTCACCCCGGTCAACCTCGGACTGGTCAGCCTGGTCATCACACAAGATGGACTGCGCTCGAAGCTCCGCTCCACTACCCCGAGTGGCATACCGATCCTCACCGAGGCGGCCAAAGCGCTCTCGGCCTACCTAGCAGCCGAGCGCCACCTGGGTCGCATCGCACCCCAGACCGACGCCGATACGATCGCACTGACGCTCATCGGTACCGGCCACCTGCTGATCGCAGGCGAAGCGAGTTTCCCGCCAGCCTTCACTGCGCTCCAACAAGCCGTCGAATCCATCATCAATAGCGCCGGGTCAGTCCACCCCGCCCCCCCGTTACCCCCAGCCGGCCGCCAACTCGGATAGGGAACTCGTGCTCGGACTTTTAGCGCTTCCTGGCCTTCTTCGGTGCGCCGCCGCTTAACTGCCGACCGCCACGACGCACATACCGTTGCCCCGGCCCGGCCGGCCCCGCAGGGCATGCCAGTGAGCGCTGATCTTGATTCCCACCAGTCAGCTCTCCTGGACCGAGAGGATGAAACCCAAAACCGCTCCGGCGACCTCGCCATCCCCGACGACTACGCCTGCCGCCTCGATTGACTCAAGGCACACGTCTGGCCAGTCCGAATACAGGCACGACCGTGTATCAACACCCAGCTCATCGCCCTGTACTGGTCCATCGGCCAGCGTCGGAGCGGCCCTGAACCCAGCTGTTGAGCATCCTCGCAAGGAATTCCGGCTGTTTGGTCTGGCCGCCAGTGGGTATCGTTCGTGGCCATATGGTTCGTTTGCCTCGGAACGCTATTGGCCGCCCTCGGGCACTTTTCCGTGGCCGCTGACATAGGGGTGCGGTGCGTCGTCACACTCGCCGGCCCGCTGGCGTATCGGGTCATGATTGATGCATGGACATCCCTGCATACGCTGTTCCCCGCACGCATATCTGCCGTGCTGTCTTCTTCGACATGGACGGCACACTGGTCGATTCCACACCCGTCGTGGAACAGGTTTGGAGCGAGTTCGCGATCCGTTATGACCTGGACTATGCCGAGATCATACGTACGTCCCATGGTGTGCAGGCGCTTGACACTGTGCGCCGATTCGCCCCGGCAGGAGCCGACGTCCTAGCCCTTGCTGCCGAACTCGGTGCCATGGAACGTGGCCGGACCGAGGGGATCATGCCGCTGCCCGGGGCCGGCGAACTCCTACACAGCCTTCCCAGCGACGCCGTTGCCCTGGTGACGTCGGCCGACCGGATCTTAGCGGACCTCCGAATGGACGCAGCAGGGCTAACCATGCCCGCGACCGCCGTCACGGCCGACCTGATCACCCGTGGCAAACCGCATCCAGAAGGGTATCTGCTGGCGGCCGAACTGTTGGGTGTGCAGCCTGCAGACGCCCTGGTCTTCGAGGACGCTCCCGCCGGCATCGCGGCAGCCTTGGCTGCAGGCATTCGCACGGTAGCGGTCGGTGCGAATACTGGCCCGCTGCCCGAGGGCGTATTGCACATCAACGACTACAGCTCCGTCCAGGCCACGGTGGAAACGGACGCCACCGGATCCAGGACTATTTCCTTTCGCCTTTAGCATCGCCCACCCCGGGGCTGGCCCCTTCCGGGCGCCGGCTGGCGAGGCGCGATGGATGCGTCCGCCCGGAGAATTGTGTGCGCCCGGCACTGATTAGACGATATGAGGTGAGGGCCGGGGCCTTCTGTTTCACAGCGTTCGTGGGTTGCCAGTGAACAACCCCTTGGCCTACCGGCCTTCGCAAGGGTTGCATGGGTAGTGCCACATGTGAATTTTGGGAGGTCCCGGCTATGTACGAGCATACGTTTATTGGGTTGGATGTTCACGCGGTTTCCGTCGCGGGATGTGCGCTGGCCCCCGATACCGGCGAGCTGGTCCAGGCGCAGATCCACTCCGACCCGGCGGTGGTGTTGGAGTGGATCCGCCGCTTCGCCCCGCCGGTGAAGGCCGTGTACGAGTCCGGGCCGACCGGGTATGTGCTGGCCCGGTTCCTGCGCGAGGCCGGCATCGACTGCGTGGTCGCGGCGTCCTCGAAGCTGCTGCGGGCCCCGGGCGACAAGGTCAAGACCGACAAGCGCGATGCCCGTCTGTTGGCCGAGATGCTCGCCGTGGGGTCCGTCACCGAGGTGCGGGTGCCGACGCGGGAACAGGAGGACCTGCGGGACCTCTCCCGGCTGCGGGCCACCGCGGCGAAGGACCTGGCCCATGCCCGCCAGCACGTGAACGCGATCCTGCTCCGCCACGGCATCCGGTACCGAAGGAGACGAAGTGGACGAAGGAGCACCTGCTGTGGCTGCACCGGCAGCGCTTTGACTCACCGGTGCTGCAGTTCACCTACGAGGCCGACGTTGAACAGGCCGAACTGCTCGCAGCGCATCTGAAGCGCATTGACCAACGCGTCGCCCAGACCGCCAAGGACTGCCAGTACACCGCGGTGGTTGAGGCGTTGATGTGCCTGCGCGGCATCCAGGTCACGACCGGGTTCGGGCTCGCCGTGGAGATCGGCGACTGGACCCGGTTCACCGGGGCCACCATCGGCTCCTACCTGGGGCTCGTGCCCAGCGAGCAGTCCTCGGGCCAATCCCGGCACCAGGGACCGATCACCAAGGCCGGCAGCAAATACGGGCGCAAACTCCTCATCGAGGCAGCCTGGCAGCACCGGCGCCCCTACGCCCGGCCCGGAGCCCGGCTGCTGGGCCAGCTGGACCTCGTTGCCCCGGCCACCTGGATCCGTGCCCTGGAAGGCAACCACCGCCTCCACCGCAAATGGGAGCAGTTTGATGCCCGCAAGAAACGCTCCGTCACAGCCAACACCGCGATCGCCAGGGAGCTCGCCGGCTGGTGCTGGTCCCTGGCCGCACCCCTGCAACCGGGGAACGCATGAACGCGGCGTGAAGAACGTGCCCTCCGGGCAAGTGGCGGTCGTGACGTGGCAGCACTTTGGGGCCAACTCGGGACAGCGCTATGAGCAAACGGGCCACACCGTTGATGCTCGATCTTAGACAGCGATACGCCCCAGCCGAACAATCGTCATGCGGTACCCAATCCGCGCATATCAGCCTGACACTGCAGTCGAACACACGACTCGCCAGCACGACCGCCACACCCGGACGGCACCCAAGGAAGCGGCCCCCAACACCAACGCTGGGAGCCGCTCATCTCTGCCTCGGTGATGATGGTATTAGGCCGTTGGCCGGCGTGACTCGCCTCTTGACTGACACCCTTCGTGGTTGTCCTTCGTATGATCCGTCCGCCGGCCGATGGTCTGCACCAAACGCGTTGGCCAGGCGGACATGACTTAATAGGAGCTCGACCAGAAGTCCCATCACCGTCTTGTCTGCCCACCTGGCGAACGTGAGCCCGCACCGACGCTTCGCGAGAGTCAGAGGAGCCAGTTCCATCATGACAAACGAGGACATGAAAGTCATTGCCGGTGTCGATACCCACGCCGACACCCACCACGTCGCCCTGATCACGGAGTACGGTAAACACCTCGCCGACAGGAAGTTTTTGGCCGCCGGATCCGGCTACCGGGAAATCGCCGAATACATCACCCAATACGGCCCGGTCACCGCGGTCGGGGTCGAGGGCACCGGATCCTATGGGGCCGAATTGGCCCGCGTGCTGGCCAAGGATGGATTCATCGTCAAGGAGGTCAACCGGCCCAACCGTGCCCACCGGCGCCTGCACGGCAAGTCCGACCCGCTCGATGCCTACCAGGCCGCCGAATCGGTGCTGGCCGATCGTGGTGTCTCGACTCCGAAAACCCGCGACGGGTACGTGGAGGCCCTGCGGGTGCTGCGCACCGCGCGGACCAGCGCCCTGAAGGCACGCACCGCCGTGCTGACGCAGATCAGCGGTGTGCTGACCGCCGCTCCCGAGGCCGTGCGCGCCAAATACCGCGGCCAGACCAGCGAAGCGCGGGCCAAGGCCATGGCGATTTCCCGCCCCGCCGGGGATATCGCGAACCCCGCTGTCGCGACCGCCGTGACACTCAAACGCATGGGCGCCCGCTACCACTACCTCAACGCCGAAATCGACGAGACCGACGCCGAGCTGGCCCGCATCATCGCCGGCCACGCGCCGGCACTGCTTGAGATCAAGGGCGTCGGCACTGCCGTGGCCTCCCAGCTGCTGGTCACCATCGGCGACAACCCCGAACGCCTGACCAGCGAGGCCCAGTTCGCCGCGCTGACCGGCACCGCCCCGATCCCCGCGTCCTCGGGCAAGACGACCCGCCACCGGCTCTCCCGCGGCGGCGACAGGGCAGCGAACTCCGCGATCCACCGCATCGTGCTGGTGCGCATGTCCAAGGACCAGCGCACTCGGGATTATGTGGCCAAACGCACCGCGGATGGCAAAGCCAAGCTCGAGATCATGCGCTGCCTCAAACGCTACGTCGCCCGGGAAATCTACCGCGTCCTGCGCAACCCACGCCCAGCACCAGTCACCAATGACCTGCGCCCGCGCCGCCTCGCATTGCGCCTCACCCAGGCCCGGGCCGCCGGTGACCTGGGGGTCTGGACCACGGCCATTTCACGCATCGAACGAGGCAAATCCCGCGACGAAGAACTCATCAACCGCTACCGCGTCTGGCTGAACGAACAACCCCAAAAATAGCAATTGACAAAGATAGGAGCATCCTACATATCAGCTCTCCGTCGTGGTGATCGCTGTGTGTAGAGGTGGCCGGATGTTCCTCTGCACGGACCGACACCTCGGGGTGTCCACGTGATCGATCCTGCTGTGGAGCGACGGTCTGGGGAGGGCCAGAATGCTGCTTGAACCTGTGGGCGTCGGCGTCCATGACGGTCTGCCGCTTCCCCTTGGATGCCCCCAAAGGGCAGGTCAAGGCCGTAGATGAGTGGATGCATTGGTGAAGTGGCTGCGTCTTTCGACTCTGTGACTTTTTTGCGGCCCGTGGCTGTGGAAGTTTCCGGCTGGTGGTTTTGGTTGAGGCCGTGGGGTTTCGTTGCGAACGGTTGCCCCGGCCGGTCCCTGGGGGGGTGGCTTCCTCCGTTGCCGGCCGGGGCTGGTGGGTGGGCCGGGGGCTGGCGGGAACCGGGGGGCTTGGCAGTCTTTGGCCGCGTCGGGCTGGTTGATCCGGCGTCCGGGGACGACGGCGGGGGCGCATCCACTGCCCAGATCCTGGGAGTGCCGCTGCGGTGTCAGAGGAGACCTGGTCGGGCCGGGTGGATGGTTTCGTCCGCCGCAGGCTTCCAGGGGCAGCCGATGCTTAGCCGTGTCGCGGCTTCTCGATGCCGGTTGCGCCCTTATTGGGTCTGCGTTGGTTCCTTCGCAGCGGCGGTGGGCCGTTGGGGCTCATGTGGCCATGGTGGCGAACATTGCGGCCATGGCGGCGGCGCCGAGGGCTTCGAGTCCGTGTTCTGCCCGGAGGGTGAGTTTTCGTGTGGCCGTGTGGCCGGGGGTGGTTGTCGTTGCCCGGGAACGCAGTGGCAGGATCATGAACACCACCGCCGCGGCTCCGAAGAAGACCGTCAGCGGGATCGCCAGTCCGGCCGATCCGCCCAATGGTGCTGCGGCCGTGTTGGGGGCTGCGGCGGCCATCGCGTGGTGGTTGTGTGCCATTGGCGTTCCGCCTGCCGGAGCGATGCCCTGGCCGGGGGTGGTCATGTGGGCCATCATTGCGACCATGAGGGCGGCGCCGGCCATGGTGAGTCCGTGGTAGGCGCATTTGAGCCGGCTCTGGCCACCGGCGCAGAGTGTTTTGAATTCCGGCCGGGCGACCGCCTGGATGACAAACCACAGTGCCGCGGCGGTGAGGACTGCGATCTGGGCCAGGGTGGTTGCGGGGGCGAGGTTCCACAGCATGGCGGCCATCAGAACGTTCATGAGGGTGTGGAGGCTGTTGTTGACCTTGTCCGTGAGGTGGTGGGACCTTGCCGCCTGCAGGGCGTGGTGGCTTCCGCTCAGCAGCAGGACGGCTGTGAGGGTCCAGGTAATTGCGGGGATGTTGAACACGCCGATCACGTCCTCACTACTGGGTTGGGGGTAGGTACGCGTGCGGTCCCCGATGCTGCCGTCGACAGCACCGGGGACCGCCTGTTTAGGGTTGTTCCTTCTCCAGCTCTAGCTCCTTCGCCAGCTCCAGTTCCAGCTCATCATCCAGCCCGAGCCGACCCGAGGCATTCTCCAGCTCCAGTTCCCTGATGAGTTTGAGATCGATCGGGGTACTCGGCTCCGGATCTTCTTCGTCCAGGACCGGGCCGTGACCGTCGTCAGCAAGAACGACGTGGCCGATGGTTTCATACTTGAGCGGATTGGTCTTCCGCAGGTAGAGTGCTTGGCCTGCCCCCAAGATGAAGAGACCAGCGGCGATGTAGGGGATGAGCTTGAACAGCAGTGACGACGCCGCAGGCCCGGCGGCCGTGTCCAGGTTCAGGCACATCAGGATGACAACACCCAGCATCCCCAGTCCACCGAGAATGGGTGCGACTTTGGTGCGCCAGGCCTTTTCTTCCGGATGGTGATTGCGGAAATAGTTGAACACAGCGGCCATGGTGATGGTCTGCACAATCAGGAGCGAGAATGTCCCGAGCACGGCCAGAACGATAAAGAGATCCAGGTATGGGTCCTTGTTGAAGAACCAGAACCCGAGAACCCACAGGATTGCAAAACCTGTCTGGAAGAACGATGCGATGTAGGGGGATCCGTGCTTCTTATGGGTCTTGCCCAGTGCGCTGGGCAAGACTCCTTCGCGTCCCAGCGAATACATGTACCGTGATGCGGCGTTGTGGAAAGCCATGGCGCAGGCGAAGGATCCACTCATCATCAGCCATTCCATGACCAGAACCCACCCGTGGCCGACAAAGACGTCCGTGGGGTGGAAGAACATGTCCAGCGGGTTGGCGCTTTGCGCCAAGGCAATGGCTCCAGCGGCACCGTTCCCGGCCACGGACATCCAGGAGACAAATGTGTAGAAGACACCGACGCCGGTGACAGCGATCATCGTGGCGATAGGGATGATCTTCTTCGGGTTCTTCGATTCCTCCCCATACATGACTGTCGATTCGAAGCCGGTCCAGGACCAGAACGCGATGAACATGGCCAGTCCCGGTGCGGCGAATTGCAGACCGTTTGGCCCGAACGCATTAACCGGGTTCAGCGTCTCAGGCATCAGCCCGTCGGGGCCACCGCCATGGAAGAGCACGCCGAAGGCCATGACCGCCAGAATCCCGATCTCAGTGGCCAGGAGCAGTGTCAGGATTTTCGCTGCGAAGCTGATTTCAAAGTAGGTCAGTGCCCCGATGAGGACGAGGGCGATCACGGCGAAAACAGCCCAATGGATGTCCACCCCCAATTGGTCGTGGAAAGCCAGATGGGCGAAGTAGGAGAAAATACCGATGATGCTGGCTTCAAAGACGATGTAGCCGAAGGTGACCATGTAGCCGGTCCCGAGGCCAACCACCCGTCCCAAGCCCCGGGAAATGAATCCGTAGAAGGCGGCCGTTGATGTCACATAGCGGGCCATCGTGACATATGCGACCGCAAAAATCGACAGGATAACCGTCGCCCAGATGTATGTTGCCGGGGTTCCGGTTCCGACACCGAAGCCGACCGAAAACGGGACATTTCCGCTCATCACCGTAATCGGTGCGGACGTCGCGACGGCCATGAAAACAACATCCCACAGCCCCAGGCTGTTGGCTTTCAGCTTGCCCGGTTGGGAGCCATGCTTGGAGGGAGCGGAACTTGCCGTGTCTTTTGCGTTCCCCAGGCTGTTGGGCCGGTTCATTGTTTGTCTCCGGCGCAGCACTGTCCGGTGCTGGCGGGGGCCGTTTCGGACCGTGTCTCGGAGCTGGGCAGGTTCAGGGTGGGGTTCTGGTCGAAGAAGCCGTGGGGCTCGAGCATGAAGCCGATGTTCTGGCGGGGCATGATGGGCCAGTCCTCCAGACGCACGACGTGGTGCATGCCGAACGTGTACCAGACCACGAGGTCCTGATCGACGATGTTGCGGTCCTTCTGGGTCCAGATGTGCAGTCCGTCATCGGCGCCGGTGGCCTGGTTCGGGAACTCGCCGGCAGCGAAGCGTTCGGTCCGGTCGTAGGCGGTGACCCAGAGGTTGTTGCGGGCGAACTGTGCCCGCTTGCTCACGTAGGACTCGTCTCCGGCGGCCAGCTGGATGCCATCAGTGGGGATCAGCCGGTAGGCGACGGGTTCGTCCACGATGTTGCGGCTGTCGTGGTTGGCGATCTTCCAGAAGCGGTGCTTGGCCGAATCCGTCTTGCGGATGGCGGCCTGTTCGGTTTCCAGAAGCCGGTCCACGGCCATGAAGGCGGTGTGGGTCGGGTTGTCCTGGGGGATTTCCATGTCCACTTCATAGACGGCGTTCTTCGGGCCGTCGATTTCAAAGTCCATGCGGACGTTGAACATGTGCTGGTGGATCGGGGCGTAGAGGCCGTCGTTGTTCAGGGTCTGTCCGTACGGGCTCTTCTCACCGGGCTTCTGACCGGCGGTGGAGAGGATGCCGGTGGCCTTGACCAGGAACTCGATGCTGCCGTCAAGGAAGAGGTGCCAGTAGAAGGCGTACTCGTAGTTCGCGACGGTGGCGATGAAGGAGATCACGAGCTTGCGGCTGCGGCGGGTCTCGGTGGTGCCCTCGCGGAAGTCGAAGTGCTTCCACAGGATGCTGTCGTCCTCCTCGTGCATGCAGATCGCGTTTTCGATGGTCATCGGGTTGCCGTGGCTGTCGGTGGTGATGCCGTCGAAGTACTTGATCTCCCCGGTGCAGTCGCAGCCCAGGGTCAAGGAGTTGGCCATGTTGCCGATGTTGTACTCACCGGAGTCGAAGGCGTTCTTCTTCGCCTGGACCGGGGCGGTGTCTCCGTACGGGACGACCATTTCCGACAGGGAGGCCCGGTTGATGACGGGACGCTCGGTGTCCTTGTTGCGGAAGCGCAGCTGGTGCAGGACCAGGCCCTCGCGGGGGGTGAAGCCGACACGGAAGGACCAGTCGGCCCACTGGACGTGGTTACCGGTGACCGTGAAGGACGCCCCTTCGGGCTGGGTGATGGAGATGGGCTTCAGATCGGTCCGGGCCTCTCCGACGTACTTGGGCAGGTAGTTGCCGCTGGCGCTGGGAACCGGGATCGCCTGGTCGTCCTCGACCTTGACGACCTCTCCGGAGTTCAGGTCCACGATGACGATGAAGTTCTCGATCGGGTGCGCGTACGGGCTGTCGTCGGCCTCATCACGGACAAAGACCAGGGCGCGCATCAGGCGCCGGCCCTCGTTGTCTTCACCGAAGTAGCCCACGGACCACGGTTCGAAACAGACCAGGTCCATATCCGTGATGCCCCGCTTGGCCAGGGCCGCCTGGACCTCGGGGTTCTGCCGGCAGGTCGCTTCACCCTCGGCAAACTCGTCGAGCATAAAGGGAGGGTGGACGTTGGCAGCCAGTTGCGTCCACTTCGAAACGATGCCCGAATCAAGATCGACGACCGCCTCATAGGCGCGTCCCTCGGCACGGTTGACCAGCACGGCGTCTGCTTCACGCGCCGTCGCGGCACCGGTGCGCAGCAACTCCTTTTCGGGCTCGCGCAGCTCAACGCTGATGAAGCGGAAGGACTCCGCCGCGGCTGGGCCGTCCTTAAGGATGGCGGCCGCTCGGGAGATCTCGGCGCGGGACAGCGGATCCAGGGGGTGTGCTGTCCCTACCACGGTCTGGGTTTCAGTATTGATCGTCATGGTTCTCTCCTTGGTTCTTGTTCAGAATGAGGGTGACTATGGCCTGGCAGCCGAAGTGTTCCGGAAACCGGCCGTGAAGAAGCCGATCGTGTTCCCGCTGTAGCAGACCAGCAGGTTCTTGGTCTGCTGGTAGTGGTCCGGCACCATGGCGTGGTTCTCACGTCCGGTGCCGGAGGACTTATAGCCGCCAAACGCGGCCCCCGCGGGGTAGGCATGGCAGGTGCTGACCCATACACGCCCGGCCTGGATCTCGTGCCCGGTCCGGTAGGCGGTGTTGCCGTTACGGGACCACTAGAAACAAAGGGTCCTTAGATTGTCAGAACTGTTCATCTTTGTCAGAACTGCTCAACTTTGGTGCATATGAGACTGCGCTGGAAATCACCTCAGCAACCCCGGGTGTGGGTCTAAGAGGGATCGTCCGCAACCCCGGCATCCTCTATTTCTAGAGGGTCAGCAAGGGCTCCTCTCGGAGTCCTACCAACGTGATGTCGATCACATGCATTCCTTTCATGTAGCCAAATTACGTCAAGGAATTCATTTAGGCGAGTATTTTATGAAAATTTCCGTGAGAAATTCGACGCCGTATTTTCCCATTGGAGTTAACATGTTGGAAACATTCGGAAACATGTTCGCGGATGTCGTTGCCGGCCCGGGAATGCTAATGTTTGGCACTTCGGGTCGATGACTTGCGTCCCTCATAAGCAAGGCGAGCCTGCCCGTCTGAGGGAAAGTTGGTTCCCAGTGTCTGCCCGCGGTGATCGCTTCATCACTTCCCGCTCTCCGGTGGAGGGCCTGAGCCGCCGGAAACTTTCCTTCTTGCCGGTCTTCGCGCAGGCAGTGGCCGCAGTGGCGCCTGCCGGTGCCATGGCCGTCATTCCGGCTCTTGTCTTTGGATCCACTGGACTGACCCTTGTGCTGACATTCGGCGTAGCCATGGCGGTCATGGTCATGGTTTCCTTCTGTCTGCGACCGATGGCGAAGCGGATGGCTGCCGTCAGCGGCCTCTACAGCTACACAGCCAAGGGACTTGGCCAACGGACGGCAATCACCGTCGGCTGGTCGGCCATGTTCGGTTACGGCCTCGTGGCCATGGCCAGTCTGTTGGCAGTTGGCACCTATGTTGTTCAGCTGTTGATCAATCTTGGGGTCCCCCTGGCGGATCCCAAGGTTTTCACGGTTCTGGTCGTTCTTGCCGCCGCGGGTGCCGCCTGTTTTCTCATGGTCAGGGGGATCCGGGTATCCGCGTGGTTCACGTTGTTGATGGAAACCATTGCCATTGGAGTCCTCGTCGTCCTCATGATTGTCTACTTCACCTTCAACGCGCCGAAGGTGAGTCTTGGGAGCGTGTTTGCCTGGAACGGAAATTTTGATTCGTTGTGGATCGGCATCGTCGTGGCCGTAAGTGCCTTTGTGGGCTTCGAAAGCCCGACCACGCTGGGAGGCGAGGCGTACAAACCCTTCGTCAGCGTCCCTCGGGCCATCATGTGGACCCCCATCGTGACGGGCGTGCTCTATCTTCTTGCCGCGACCACCCAGGGCGTAGTGCTCAATGAGGCACCGTTAAACATTGCAACCAGCTCCACTCCGTTGTCTGACCTGGTTTCCCAAACTTCCCCCGTGATCGCCGCAGTCCTTGACCTGGGAATCGCAGCATCGTGGTTTGCGTGCGCGATCGCATCTGTCAACGCCCTCGCCCGGATATTTTTCTGTATGGGCAGAGAAGGCGTTGCGCCGCGAATAGTCGGCAGGACCCATCGCGCCTTTCGAACTCCCTCGCTGGCAATCATGGTCGTCATGCCGGTAGTGGCCATAGTCCCCATCGCGATTATCATCTCCGGTGCCAGTCCCGAGCAGGGCCTCGTGAACCTCTTCACGCTGGGCGCCTACGGATACCTTGGGGCCTATGTCCTTACCAGCGCGTCCCTGCCCTTCTTCCTGCGCCGGATAGGGGAAGACACTTACGCCAGCTGGATACTGGGATCGGCAACCTCCCTGGCCCTCGGGGCCGTGCTCTGGATGGCTGCGACGGTATCGATTCACACTGGCAGCCTGCAGACCTTCATCTACGGCGGGGTCCTCCTCGCCAGCGTCCTTTACGCCCTATTCCTTCGCCTCCGGGTACCTGAGCGTCTGGCATCCGTGGGCATCTACGACGAGACGCGGGAATTGGACCTGTTTCATGGCGGGCCCATCCCATGAACTACAGGTCCGGAAACCGGGGGCCCAGCACAGCATCAAACCCGCTCAGGATCTTGGAAGTCGTGGCCCGGTTAGGCACCGGGACAACGGCGAAAGAGGTCGCCGACGCCCTGCAGATGCCCCCGGCGACCGCCTACCGGGTGCTGAATGCGCTCGTCGGGGACGAATATCTGGCCCGCACATCCGACCTCCGCGGATTCGCACTCGGACACGCGATTTCAGGCCTGATTATGGCTGCGACCCCGCCAACCGTTCCCACCGCAGCCCACACCGTAATAGAAGAGTTCCGGAGTGGAAACCGTTTCGCAGTGCACCTCATCATGTTCCGGAACGCCTCTCTCAGAATCGCCGATGAGGATCCGGATTACCCGCTCCACTCAGCATTCGAAATGCTCCGGTATCCACACGCCTCCGCCGCAGGGAAACTGATGCTCGCTGAACTTGGCAATTCGGCCTCCCCTCTCCCGAAGGGGCCGTTGATGAAGCTGACCCAGCACACGATCACAGACAAGCGGCGGCTGGAAGAGGTACTCGCGGAAATACGGTTTAAAGGCGAGGCCACGGAAATCAACGAATTGGAAGAAGGCTCCGCCAGACTGGCGCTTCCAGTGAGACTGCCCAATGGGTCTGTCGGTGCAGCCCTCTGCCTCTCCGGCCCCTCAGAACGGTTCGGCACTATCTGTGAACATGCGGAAGGGGCCCGAGAACTAACGTCGCGACTAGCCCCGTTTCTGTTCTGATTGAGAAACCGGAACGAGTCTCCAGCCGTCCCGGACACCGTGAACCGATCGTCAGTCAGGATCCAGTGGCGTGGTCGTAACGCCAAACCGGGGTGGTCACCGGTGAAGCCTGCGCTGGGAAATGAGTTGACTCTGTCAACCCGTTCTGCCCCCGCCAGGACGGCCATTTTGGCCCCCCTTGTCTTGGCCCGTGGCCTCAGGATCTACAGTCTTGCCGAACCCTGGATGATCCCGGGCAAGAACTCTCCGCGGATCTGACGATCACACGGCCATGACGGACATCCATGGGGCATCAGGCAGCTGAGGTGCTGCCGCTGCGTTGGCGTCGGCTCGCCACCTTGGGAATTTCGACCTCGTTCTGGGGACAGGGCCCCTCGTATCGGACCGATCCTTCTTGGAAGCCCGGGGCAGGTCCAACTCAAGATCCGGTGGCGGCGGTTGGCGATGACGGGAACATCCACGGCCGGCTGGTGCTCTTTGTGCCAGGTTTCGAAACCCTCCGGCGTCATGGTCACCAACGCGCACTGTCGCACAAGCCGACTACCATCCCGGCGGTTCCTTCCTGCCGAAGGATGACCTGCCGGTCCCTATCCAGCCGTCGCGAACACGATCTCCGGTGCAGCGTCCGAGGCCATGTCCGGGTGGGCTGCCCACCAGGCAGCACAGGCAGCGCGCCAGCTGTTAAGGTCGTCTTCACGGCCACTGATGCTCACCGTCGATCCCGATACCCGGGCCACGGCGGCGCCACAGGAGTAAGCTCCGTCGTTGGCCGTGATCTCCGGGTATTCCTCGTAAAGTTCGCCCAGGGAACGGATCAAGTAGTTCGGACGCTCGTCCAAGCGGGCAGCCAGGGCCGTTTGAACGGAGTCCACACCCGTGAGGACGAGGACCGTAGCCATGCCCGCGCGATTTCCACCCAGGATGTCGGTGTCCAGTCGGTCGCCGACGACGAGGGCGCGCTCTACGCCGGAGTGGCGTGCCGCCGTCTCGAAGAGTGCTGGTTCTGGTTTTCCTGCCACCAGGGGCGACTTGCCGGTGGCAGAGGCAACCGCGGCCACCAGTGATCCGTTGCCGGGAGCGAACCCCCGCTCCTGTGGAAGGGTCATGTCCATGTTCGTCGCTACCCAGGTGGCACCCGCTGTGATCGCGAAGGCGGCCTCTGCCAGATCCTTCCAGCCGAGGGCAGGGGAAAATCCTTGAATGACAGCGTCTGGCCGACTATCCGAGGTGGGCACAACGACCAGTCCTTGTGCCCTGACGGCGTCCGCGAGGATCTGACTGCCGACGACGAGCACAGCCGCGCCTGCGGCTACCTCGCCAGCCAGCAGCTCTGCACCGGCCAGCGCGGATCCGAACACCTGCCCGGCGGTGGCAGGTGCTCCTAGTTCCCGGAGATGGGTGGCAACCTCCTCGCAAGAGCGCGACGCGTTGTTGGTTACGTATGCCAGGCTCTTGCCCTCGCCCTCGAGCCTATCGAGAGCGTCGGTGGCACCGTCGATCGCCCTCGATCCGGTATACACGACACCGTCAAGGTCAGCGAGCACCCCATCAAAGCCATCAATTAGCCGTCTGGTCATCGATATCTCGCCCTCGCTGGTCTTGCTGGCCGGTTTGCGTTTTTCCATGGAGACCGTGCCCTCGTCGGAGTCAGCAGGAGACGGGCCAACCCCTGGCGCCATGTCTTGACGCTTTGGTGTGCCGGCGGAGCGTCTATGCCGACGTTCATCTTGGTGACACCCTAGGACACCGCGTCAGCGATATCCTAATTGGAAGAACCGGGTCCACCGTGGAACGCAGTCAAACGGTTTATCGTTGCCGGTGTTCTGGCCTGCCTACTCCTGGATGTCCATGAGGATTTCCGTACGCAGCTTCACACCGCCGGACACAGGCGCCCGGGCCTGTCCACGCAGGCGATGACCAGCAGTGCATTGCTGACCGTAAATGTGAGCGCCAGGTTCTGCCGGTTCCTGCGGGCAATGTGTGGGCTTCTCCTAACCTCAGCGTCCTCGTCACAGGTGCCCACAGTTGCTGCAGTTCACCGATGGACACCATAGCGATGACATCTTCATCGCCGGCACTCTTCTGCGGCCGCCTGCACTCAGCCGTGAAGATCACCAGTGTGTTTCCGCCAGCAAAGGGCAGGACTGCCTCCCGAAGCAACTCCGGTACGCAGAGAGCGGCACGTCCGCGGTCCGGGCAATGGACCTAGGGAACGCCCACGGCCGCCCGGGCTCGGCCACCGTCGCCGGGGAATGAACGATGTGGGCTCATTCATCAGGGCCCGCGTTCGGGACAACCCACGCAGTGGCCTATTCAAATGGGTAGTCAAAACCATCCTGAATTAGCGTTCCCCCTATCCAAAAGGGACAGGAGGATTGATGCCATGCTCACCTCACTTTGGAAAGGCAGCCCGATGCTACAAACCTCAGATTCTTGTCTTGCTACATGGATGGGCCGCGAGGCCCTCGCTGAGGCCATGATTCCGGTGATCGGCCGGCTGTTCCGCGAAAACAACGTGGTCACCTCCATCCACGGACGCAGCCTGATCAGCAAGTCCACCATGGGCATCCTGAAGGCGCACCGTTTCGCGCGCCGGATCAGCATGGACGAGCTGCTCCTGGAGGAGACTGCCCCGCTGCTGAACACATTGGCGCGGCTGCAGCTCGGTCCGGCCTCGATCGACATCGCCGTCCTGAACCAAAAATTCAAGGAAAGGGACAGCGATGCCACCTTGGAGGAATTCCTCCGCACGGAACTCGCCGAGCTCGTGGGCAAGCGCGACGGCGATAGCCGCACCAGCACCGACGTGGTGCTCTACGGATTCGGCAGGATCGGCCGTCTCCTGGCACGCCTCCTGATCGAAAAGACAGGCGGCGGGCACGACCTGCGACTGCGAGGCATCGTGGTCCGGCGCGGTTCTGAGAACGACCTTACCAAGCGTGCCAGCCTCCTGCGCCGCGACTCGGTGCACGGTGCCTTCGAAGGCACGATCAAGGTGGACCACCAAACCAACACCATCACAGCCAACGGCGTCCAGATTCAGGTCATCTACTCGGACAACCCCGCCACCATCGACTACACGGCCTACGGCATCAAGGACGCCCTCGTGGTGGACAACACGGGCCGGTGGCGTGACGAGGAGGGCCTGTCCCAGCACCTGCTGAGCAAGGGCGTGGCCCGGGTGCTGCTGACCGCTCCGGGCAAGGGCGGGCTGAAGAACATTGTGCATGGCATCAACCACAGCGACATCACCAACGCGGACCGGATCATTTCCGCAGCGTCCTGCACCACGAACGCCATCACACCGGTCCTGAAAGCCGTCAATGACAGGTTCGGCCTGGTTCACGGCCACGTGGAGACCGTCCATTCCTTCACCAATGACCAGAACCTGACCGACAACTTCCACCAGGGCGACCGGCGCGGTCGCTCCGCAGCACTGAACATGGTCATCACCGAAACCGGGGCCGCGAAGGCAGTGGCCAAGGCGCTGCCCGAATTGCTAGGCAAGCTCAGCGGCAGCTCCATCCGCGTTCCTACCCCGGACGTTTCCCTGGCGATACTGAACCTCAGCCTCCAAAGCGGCACCACCAGGGATGAGGTCAACAACTTCCTCCGCGAAATGTCACTGCACTCGAACCTGCGCAAGCAGATCGATTTCGTCGACTCACCCGAGGTGGTCTCCACCGACTTCGTCGGTTCCCGCCGAACTGGCATCGTTGACGGCCTCGCCACCATTTCCAACGACAATCACCTGGTCCTTTACGTCTGGTACGACAACGAGTTCGGCTACAGCTGCCAGGTGGTCCGTGTCATGGAAGAGATGGCCAGCGTGAAGCGACCGTCTTTCCCGGCTACGAATGTCGTTGAAGAGGCCATGTCGGTGCTTGCCTCCCTGGGATAAGTTCAACCGCTGCTTAGTCGAGCCGCGGCCATCACCACCAGCCCGCCGGAGACTATACCGGCGAGCAGCAGCAGAAAGGTACATCCAATGAGCAAAACCTTCCAGCCCACCGAGCTCTTCGAGGGGAAACTAGACGAATCCCTGCTCGGCCCTCCCTTGGCCGAAGTGCTGGGCGACGAGATTCCAACGCGAATTTCCATACCCTTCACCAGTGACGATTCCCGCATCCTCTCTGGAGTCTGGGAGGCCGAACCCGGACTATCCCGGTGGGAGTTTTTGGAGCGCGGTGAGGTGATTCACGTCCTTGAGGGCCGCATGGTGGTCACTGAGGATGGCGGTAAACCGGTCACCCTGGAGGCTGGAACTGCCGGCTTCTTCCCAATTGGGTGGCAGGGAACCTGGGAGATCCAGGAACGGATCAGAAAGTTCTTCGTGATCTTCGCCGCCTAACCACGGAAGACCTCCACCGGGTCAGGCCCGGGGTGAACCCCGGGCCTGACAGGTTGTGAGCATGAGTAGGCTTGCCTGGCACGGGCGGCCCTCCTGCAGTGGGGTATCTGGTTCGAACGGCTATCAAATCAACATGAGGTATGCCGAAGATTCGAGGGCCACTGGCGCCTGAAGGAGCCGGCTTCAAACGCCGCGGATGGTGTCTGGGCCCACAAGAGTTGGCCACCTCAACCCGGCAAGTGGCCATTTTTCACGGCACCAAACAGTGGGACCTTGTGTAAGGGGTTGCGCCTGACATCCGGCTCGGGAATTTCTCCCAAAGTCCGTGGCACAGAACCGGTCGCTCAGTGTCCGGTTCACGACGGTGGAGTCCAGGACGGCAGGGTCACATGGATCATCCGATTTGGCTATGTCGGCCACGCATGCGGAGCATGTATCCTGCGGTGTCCACCTTGACTGCAGACCAGCTGTACTACGGTGCCCGGACTTGTGGACGTTGTCGAAGGGGCCTTGGAACGGGCCGCTGCGTTTGGCGCGATGGACGTCGTACGGGCGGCTGGGCCGCATTAAGAAGTGGACTTTGACGAGAGGACCAGGGCGGTGGTCTCCCCGGCCGGAATCTTGTCATGGCTTTGTGTCCCACCCCTCGCCGAACCCACCACCCATCTAAGTGGGTTCGGCGAGGCACTCTCCCCACGCACCTTCTCCGACGATTTGAGCCGAAACATGAAAATTGGAATTCTCACCAGCGGCGGCGACTGCCCCGGACTCAATGCCGTGATCCGCGGAGCCGTGCTCAAGGGCATCAAGGTCCACGGGCAGGAGTTTGTGGGCTTCCGCGACGGCTGGCGCGGCGTGGTGGAGGGCGACATCATGGACCTGCCCCGCCAGAGCGTCCGCGGCATTTCCAAGCAGGGCGGCACCATCCTGGGCACCTCGCGCACCAACCCGTTCGAGGGCAACGGCGGCCCCGGGGTCATCAAGGCGCACATGGACCGCCTCGGCATCGACGCCATCATCGCCATCGGCGGCGAGGGCACCCTGGCCGCCGCCCAGCGCCTCACCGACGCCGGCCTGAAGATCGTGGGCGTGCCCAAGACGGTGGACAACGACCTGGACGCCACCGACTACACCTTCGGCTTCGACACCGCCGTCCAGATCGCCACCGAGGCCATCGACCGGCTGCGGACCACCGGCGAATCCCACCACCGTTGCATGATCGCGGAGGTCATGGGCCGCCACGTGGGCTGGATTGCCCTGCACTCCGGCATGGCCACCGGCGCCCACGCCATCCTCATCCCGGAGCAGAAGACGTCCCTGGAACAGATCGCCACCTGGGTCAACGAGGCGCATGAGCGCGGCCGCGCGCCCCTGGTGGTCGTCGCCGAGGGCTTCGTGCCGGACCACCAGGATTCGGCCCACTCCGAACGCGGCCTGGATGCCTTCGGCCGCCCGCGCCTGGGCGGCATCGGCGAGCAGCTGGCCCCGCTGATCGAGGAAATGACGGGCATCGAGACCCGGGCCACGGTGCTGGGCCACATCCAGCGCGGCGGCGTGCCGAGCGCCTTCGACCGCGTGCTGGCCACCCGCCTGGGCATGGCCGCCGTGGATTCGGTGGTGGAATCCCGCTGGGGCACCATGGTGTCGCTCAACGGCACCGAGATCGAGCATGTGCCCTTTGCGGAGGCGCTGGGCAACCTCAAGACCGTCCCGCAGCACCGCTACGACGAGGCCGCCGTCCTGTTCGGCTGAGCTGCCCGCCCCATATAAACAATTCGCAAAGTTCCGGAAGATGAAGTCGGCGCGGACAGGGGCTCCCATCCACTGTGCCCAGCCAGATTGTCCCATCGGGGCCTCCGCGCCTGGACCTAGTACGACAGTCGCGTTTGATTTGGGCTGCATCGGCGGTTTAAACGGACTTTCCGCTTGGGGCCTGTCAATCGTTGGTGGTGGGTGATGATATTTGTGTGGCGGACGTGGAAGAGCGGGCCGAAGGTCTGGAGGAAACCGGCGATCTTATGGGGCCGCGGTTTGTCCGTTCCGAACCCCGCCGGACTGCTGTTGGGTATGTGCGGGGGCTGCTTTCGGAGGAGGAACGCAAGAATTCCTGGACCCTGTCCGAACGTGCCGGGCACGGCACCCCGGATGGCATGCAGCGCCTGCTCTCCACCACCGGCTGGGACCGGGATGCGGTGCGCGATGCCCTGTTCGGCTACGTCAACCGCCACCTGGGCGATCCCGACGGGATCCTGGCCATCGACGAGACCGGATTCCTCAAGAAGGGCGCCGCGTCCGCCGGGGTCGCACGCCAGTCTTCGGGCACCGCCGGGTCGGGTCGAAAACTGCCAGATCGGGGTGTTCCTGACGTACTCCACCCCGGCGGGGCGGAGCCTGCTGGACCGGGAACTCCACCCGCCCAAGGCCTGGACCGACGACCGGGAACGGTGCACCCGGGCGGGGATCCCCAAGACCAGGGAATTCGCCACGAAGCCGGTGCTGGCCGCGGACATGATTGACCGGGCCCTCGCGGCCGGGATACCGGCCCGCTGGGCCACCGGCGACGCGGTCTACGGGCAGCACACGGGGTTGCGCCGCCGGCTGGAGGCCAAGGGCCTGCACCATGTGCTGGCTGTGCCCATGAACCAAAACGTCATCGCCCCCACCGCCGGGGCCGGCGAGCAATGGCGCGCCGATCAGCTCATCGCGTCCCTGCGCGGCACTGCCTGGCGGACCCGGACGGCCGGGGCCGGCGAGCAATGGCGACCGCCGCTATTCCTGGGCACGGACCCGCATCAACGGCCCCGCCGAAACAGGGGAACACTGGCTGCTGGCCCGCCGGTCCCTGAAGGACCCCACCGGCCTGTCCTGCTACATCTGCCATGGCCCCAAACGGGTCTCGCTGGCCGAACTGGCCCGGATCGCCGGCACCCGCTGGGCGATCGAGGAAACCTTCCGGACCTCCAAGGGCGAAACCGGACTGGACCACTACCAGGTCCGCCAATGCACCGGCTGGTACCGGCACATCACCCTCTCCATGGTCGCCCAGGCCTTCCCGACCGTGATCCGCTCCACAAAAGGGGGCGCTGCCGCCGGAAACGGGGAACTGATCCGGCTCTCGCTGCCCGAAATCAGGCAGCTGCTCGTCCGGCTCGCCTGGCACCGCACCACCAGCCCTCACCACGTCCTGGACCACTCAACCTGGCGACGGAAACACCAACACCGCGCCCGACATTGGCATTACAAGCCCCGCGGCCACACCCCGCAAACGCACCTGTAGTACTAGGGTGTGTCTCCTAATCAGTGGTTTTGCGGTTTGGCATGATTGATGGGTGCCTTCTCGCTATTCCGTGTTGTCCGATGCCCAGTGGGAGTCCATTGCCCCGTTGATGCCCGATTCGTCGGGGAAACCGGGCCGACCCTTCAACGACCACCGGCTGATGACCGAGGGCATCATCTACCGCTACCGGGCAGGGATCCCATGGCGTGATCTCCCTGCCTATTTCGGGTCGTGGAAGACCGTGTGGAAGCACCACCGCCGCAACGCCGCCAACGGGACCTGGGACAAGGTCCTGGCGGCGTTGCTGACCCGCGCGGACACGGCCGGGCTGATCAACTGGGAGGTCTCGATCGACTCCACGGTCAACCGTGCCCACCAGCACGGCACGAACCTGCCCCGCCACACAGGGGGACCTGTCGAATTACAGGAATCTGCTCGACGAGCCTGAGGACCATGCCATCGGCCGGTCCCGCGGCGGGCTGACCACCAAGATCCACGCCCTGGTGGATGGCAACATGCGTCCCCTGGTCCTGCTGCTGGGGCCGGGCCAGGGCGGGGACTCGCCGATGTTTGAGAACCTCATGGAGGCCCTGAAGGTAGAAAGGCCCGGTCCCGGCCGGGCCCGCACCCGCCCGGACCGGGCCATGGCCGACAAGGCCTATTCCTCCAAAGCAATCCGGGCGTACCTGCGCGGGCGGGGCATCGAGTGCGTTATCCCGGAAAAGGACGACCAGAAGGCCAACCGGAAACGCAAGGGCTCCGCCGGGGGACGCCCCGTCAGATACGACAGGGACGCCTACAAACGGCGCAATGTGGTCGAGCGCAGCTTCAACACCCTCAAGCAATGGCGGTCCCTGGCCACCCGCTACGACAAACTGGCCCTCACCTACCGCTCAGCGGCCGTCCTGCACGCCGTCGTCATCTGGAGCGCCGCATTGGGAGACACGCCCTAGGGCGTGTCCGTTCCGTCAGCCACGACAGCAGCGGCAAAGGCGCCAGTGAACGCTGTGGCCAACCCGGCCGCAGGTGCTCGCCTGTCAACCGGCTCCCTCGACGGCCGCGATGACGGCACCCTCTTCCACGGGCTCACGACCCGCCCCACAAGCCCCCCCATCGGCGTGCCGGTGGCGGTGTTCCCCCGCTGAGGGTCAGGACGCGACGATCCGCACCTATTCCCCGCAGCGCCTTCAGGCCACGCATACCCGGGATGGACAGGTTCTCGTTGCCATCGCTGCCTCCATCAGTAAACGTCGGCCAAGCCGGCCGGTGGCCCATCTGTAGGACATCAATGTCGGCGGCCACGGCTTGATGCTCCTGGCCGAAGGCTGGCATTGCACTGCCGTATGGTCAGGACCGCTGCTTTCCC
Organism: Pseudarthrobacter sp. P1; assembly: GCF_050156935.1. NCBI lineage: Bacteria > Bacillati > Actinomycetota > Actinomycetes > Micrococcales > Micrococcaceae > Pseudarthrobacter > Pseudarthrobacter sp. P1. The sequence goes on from NZ_CP189585.1 coordinate 157,027, forward strand.
GCGAGGTTCAATGCTTCCTAGTCCGCTTCCAACTGTTCGTAGGCCTCGGTCTCGACCGGCAGGAGCGTGGGCTCCGGGCCGAGCAGGTTGGTGCGGAACGATTCGCCCATGTCTACTTGAACGTCTTGCCTGCGGAGCCGAGCTCCTGGGCGGCAACGCCGACACGGGCAGCCATTCCGGCCTCGGCCAGTGCGCCCCAGACGCGCGGGTCGTAGAGCTTCTTGTTCCCGACCTCCCCGTCAACCTTCAGCACGCCATCGTAGTTGGCAAGCATGTGGCCGGCCACCGGGCGGGTGAACGCGTACTGCGTGTCCGTGTCAATGTTCATCTTGATGACACCGTAGGAGACGGCGTCCTTGATTTCCTGCTCGGTGGAGCCGGAGCCGCCGTGGAAGACGAGGTCGAACGGGTTGGCCTTGCCCACCTTGGCACCGACCTGGGCCTGGATGTCCTTGAGGATCTCCGGGCGCAGCTTGACGTTGCCGGGCTTGTAGACGCCGTGCACGTTGCCGAAGGTCAGCGCGGTGATGTAGCGGCCGTTCTCGCCGGAGCCCAGGGCCTCGACCGTGGCCATGCCATCGGCAACCGTGGAGTACAGCTTGTCGTTGATGGCGTTCTCCACGCCATCCTCCTCGCCGCCCACGGCGCCGATCTCGATTTCGAGGATGATCTTGGCGGCAGCGGCGCGGTCCAGCATTTCGCGGGCGATGCGCAGGTTCTCATCGAGGGTTTCGGCGGAGCCGTCCCACATGTGGGACTGGAAGATCGGGTTTTCGCCGCGCTTGACGGCGGCCTCGGACTCGGCCAGCAGGGGCAGCACGAAGTCGGCCAGGTGGCCCTTGGGGCAGTGGTCGGTGTGCAGGGCGACGTTGATGTCGTAGTGCTTGGCAACCTCGCGCGCGTAGGCCGCGAAGGCCAGCGAACCGGTGACCATGTTCTTCACGGAGGAACCGGACCAGTAGGCGGATCCACCGGTGGTGACCTGGATGATGCCGTCGGAACCGGCGTCGGCAAACCCGCGCAGTGCGGCGCTCAGCGTCTGGGAGGACGTGACGTTGACCGCGGGGTAGGCGAAGCCGCCGGCCTTGGCGCGGTCGATCATCTCTGCGTAGATTTCAGGGGTTGCGATGGGCATGCTGGCTCCTTGTATGAGATTCGTCCATGGGCCCTTCCCGGCCGGTCAGGGCATACTCCGCCGTCCATTAGGTTTTCAACCGAACGGGAAGGCGGCTTCTTCGTAGCGTTAATAAGGGGTGAGCTTGGCCTGTGGGTGGCTCTGCGATGCCTGCCCCGCCGGGGTGTGTTGCCACTGCGCAGTCGTCGGTGCTGGGTACACCTGTGCGTTGCGCGAATCCAACGGCTGTGGCGTGGGATCCGGTACCGGACGGAATTGACCCACTCCGCCGCGATGTCGAAGCCACACGATTAATCAGTCGCGGCGAGGTCATTGCCCAGTGTTCAGGGCACGCCCGCCACACAGCCCAGCCTCCGGGAGCATCACTCCCCTTTTGGCGAACCCGCGCCGACGCCGTTGGTGAAGCGCCAAGCTATTCGGCAACCTCGCCGGTGGTTTCATAGCTGGCGATCTTGCCAATGCGGCGCTCGTGGCGCTCGGCATTGCTGAAGGGCTCGGCAAGGAAGGCCTCGATGATCTCGGTGGCCTCCTCCACGCTGTGCTGGCGCCCGCCCACGGCCACCACATTGGCGTCGTTGTGCTCGCGGGCCAGCGTGGCCGTGCTCAGGTTCCAGGCCAGGGCCGCGCGCGCGCCTTTGACCTTGTTCGCGGCGATCTGCTCACCGTTGCCGGAGCCGCCCAGCACGATGCCCAACGCATCCATGCCGGCAGCCTGGTCTGCCACGACGGCGGATGCGGCGTTGATGCAGAAGCTCGGGTAGTCGTCCTCGGCGTCGTACTCGGTCGGCCCGTGGTCGACCATCTCGTAGCCCTTGGCGCTCAACGCGGAGATGAGGTGGGTGCTGAGCTCGAGGCCGGCGTGGTCGGTGGCAATGTGAACGCGCATGAGTGGTCCTTTAGGCTTGTTGGAGTGCAATGTCATTGAAGTGCAGTGTCGCCGGGGCGAAGGCGAGCTGGCTTTTCGCACGCAGCGATTCGATGGCGTCCGCAGGCGATGGCCTGCCGTACACCGCCGATCCGGCCACGAAGACGTTGGCACCCGCCTCCGCTGCGCGGATGATGGTTTCCTCCGTGATCCCGCCGTCGACTTGGATGGCCACGTCCACCCCCGACCCATCGACCGCCGCTCGGGCGCGGCGGATCTTGGGCAGCATGACGTCCAGGAACGCCTGGCCTCCAAAGCCGGGCTCCACCGTCATGATCAACAGCATGTCCAGCTCGGGGAGCATGTCCAAGTACGGTTCCACCGGGGTGGCCGGGCGCAGCGCCATGCCGGCCTTGGCCCCCCGGGCGCGAAGTTCGCGGGCGAGCTTGATCGGTGCATCGGACGCCTCTACATGAAACGTCACCGAGCTCAGACCGGCGTCGGCGAACTGCGGCGCCCAGCGGTCGACATTGGAAATCATCAGATGGGCGTCCAACGGCACGGGGCTGACCTTTTGCAGCCGTTCCACGACGGGCAGGCCGATGGTCAGGTTCGGCACGAAGTGGTTGTCCATGACATCCACATGCACGGCATCGGCATTGCTGATGCGGGCCAGCTCGGCCTCGAGGTTGACGAAATCGGCCGAGAGGATGCTGGGGTTGATGCAGCACTTCGGGGGCACACTGGGCATGGTGTCTGCCTTTCGGTATCGGTCGGATCTTGCGGAACAGGGCCTGGAACTGCGCCGGCTGCTCGTTGGCCTCGGCTGCGTGGAGACCCCCAAGGTCGTATCCACGCAGCCGGGACGCATGGCGGATTCAGCATCGGGACCCACAGGGTGTAGTCCTTAGCGAAAACCCTTGGTGGTGCTCCCTGCTGCGGAGCATCGGTGGCGCCGCAGCAGGGAGTGCTCGGTGGGTTAGGCTGCCTGCCGTGCAGCGGCGAGGGCTTCGTCGACGTCGGCCAACAGTTCCTTCCAGCTGGCCACGAACTTCTCCAGCCCTTCGGATTCCAGGAGTGCGACGACGTCGTTGTAGGAGACGCCGACGCCTTCGAGGGCGTTGAGCACGCCTTTTGCTTCCGTGTAGGTGCCGGTGATGGTGTCACCTTCGACCACGCCGTGGTCGAAGGTGGCGTCGAGGGTCTTTTCCGGCATGGTGTTCACGACGTCGGCAGCTGCCAGCCCGGTCACGTACAGGGTGTCCGGCAGGGCCGGGTCCTTCACACCGGTGGAGGCCCACAGGGGACGCTGCGGCCGGGCGCCGGCAGCCGCCAGCACGGCCCAGCGCTCGGTGGAGAAGAGCTCTTCATAGACCTGGTAGGCGAGACGGGCATTGGCAACGCCCGCCTTGCCCTTCAGCGCCTTGGCTTCATCGGTGCCAATGGCGTCCAGACGCTTGTCGATCTCGGTGTCCACGCGGGAGACGAAGAACGATGCCACCGAGTGGATGGTGGAGAGGTCGTGGCCGTTGTCCTTGGCCAGTTTCAGACCCGTCTGGAAGGCGTTGATGACGGCCCGGTAGCGCTCCAGCGAGAAGATCAGCGTGACGTTGACGCTGATGCCTTCGCCCAGGGTTTCTGCGATGGCGGCCAGACCTTCCAGGGTTGCCGGGATCTTGATGTGGACGTTGTCCTTGTTGACCTTCTTGTAGAGCTGCTTGGCCTCGGCGATGGTGCCCTTGGTGTCCCAGGCCTTGCGCGGGTCGACCTCGATGGAGACGCGGCCGTCGACGCCCTTGGTGGACTTGGCGATGGAGGCGAAGAGGTCGCAAGCGTCGGCGACGTCGGCGGTGGTGATCTCGAAGATCGTCTCCTCAAGGCTGGCGCCCTGCGCGGCAAGGTCGGCGATCTTCGCGTCGTAGTCCGTGCCGGAGGTGATCGCGGCCTGGAAGATGGATGGGTTGGTGGTCACGCCGACGACGTTCTTTTCGTCGATGAGCCTCTGCAGGCTGCCGCTGGAGAGCCGTTCGCGGGAAAGGTCGTCCAGCCAGATGGATACACCGGCGTCGGAAAGCTGTGCGGTGGGTGTTGCATTGGTCATGGCTTCTGCTTCTTCCTTCGAAAATGATGACGGTTGGCCCCGGTGCCGCGGGACGGCCGTGGTCCGTCCCGCGGCACCGGCCGCAGGGCAGTTGGTTGTTAGTTGCCTGCGGCGGAAAGGGAATCCTTGGCCGCGGCGGCGACTGCTTCTGCCGTGATGCCAAACTCCTGGAACAGGCGCTTGTAGTCGGCCGAGGCGCCGAAGTGCTCCAGCGAGATGGAACGGCCGGCGTCGCCGACGAATTCGCGCCAGCCCAGCGCCAGGCCGGCCTCAACGGAGACGCGGGCCTTGACGGCGGCGGGAAGGACGGATTCCTTGTACTCGTCCGTCTGGGCGTTGAACCACTCCACGCACGGCATGGAGATGACGCGGGTGGGGATGCCCTCGGCCTGCAGGGCCTCGCGGGCCTCGACGGCCAGCTGCACCTCGGAACCGGTGGCGATGAGCAGCACCTGCGGGGCCACAACGGCGCCGTTCGCGGTGGACTCGGCCAGCACGTAGCCGCCCTTGGCGACGCCGTCGGCGGAGCCGAAGAGCTCGGCCGTGGCGGCACCCTCGGAGCGGGCGTACGTGGGGATGTTCTGGCGGGTCAGCACGATGCCGGCCGGGTTGGAGGTGTTCTCCAGGATCTGCTTCCACGCCTGGGGCACCTCGTTGGCATCGCCGGGGCGGACCACGTCCAGGCCCGGGATCGCACGCAGCGAGGAGAGCTGCTCCACCGGCTGGTGCGTGGGGCCGTCTTCGCCGAGGCCGATGGAATCGTGCGACCACACATAGATGGAGGGAACGCCCATCAGGGCGGAGAGGCGGATCGCCGGGCGCTGGTAGTCGGAGAAGATCATGAACGTGCCGGAGAACGCCCGGGTCGGGCCCGCGAGGTGGATGCCGTTCACGATGGAGGCAGCGGCGTGCTCGCGGATGCCGAAGTGCAGCACCCGGCCGTACGGGTTGCCCTTCCACGTTTCCGTGGAGCGGGAGGCGGGGATGAACGACGGCGAACCCTCGATGGTGGTGTTGTTGGACTCCGCGAGGTCGCAGGATCCGCCCCAGAGCTCGGGCAGGACCGGGCCGATCGCGTTGAGCACCTTGCCGGAGGCGGCACGGGTGGAGACGTCCTTGCCTGCTTCGAAGGAGGGCAGGGCGGCGTCGAGTCCGGCCGGAAGCTTCTTGGCTTCGATGCGCTCCAGCAGGGCAGCACCCTCGGGGTTGGCCGACTGCCAGGCGGTGAAGGACTCGTCCCATGCGCTGCGCGCGGCGGCACCGCGGTCGACGACGGAGCGGGCGTGGGCCAGCACGGCCGGGTCGACCTCGAAGGACTTGGCGGGGTCGAAGCCCAGGACTTCCTTTAGGCCCGCGACTTCGTCGGCACCGAGCGCTGAACCGTGGATCTTGCCGGTGTTCTGCTTCTTGGGGGCCGGGTACCCGATGATGGTGCGCAGCGAGATGATGGACGGCTTGGAGGTCTCGGCCTTGGCCTTCAGCAGCGCCGTGTACAGCTCGGCAATGTCCTCCACGTATTCGCCCGTCTTGGTCCAGTCCACGCGCTGGGTGTGCCAGCCGTAGGCCTCGTAGCGGCCGAGGACGTCCTCGGTGAAGGCGATGTCGGTGTCGTCCTCGATGGAGATGTGGTTCTCGTCGTAGACCACCACGAGGTTGCCCAGTTCCTGGTGGCCGGCCAGGGAGGAGGCCTCGGACGTGACGCCTTCCTGGATGTCGCCGTCGGAGGCGATGACCCAGATGGTGTGGTCGAACGGGCTTTCTCCGGCAGGAGCATCGGCGTCGAACAGGCCGCGCATCCGGCGCTGGGAGTACGCGAAGCCCACGGAGGAAGCCAGGCCCTGGCCCAGCGGGCCGGTGGTGATCTCGACACCCTTGGTGTGCTTGTACTCCGGGTGGCCCGGCGTCAGCGAACCCCAGGTGCGCAGGGCCTGCAGGTCCTCCAGCTCCAGGCCGTACCCGGAGAGGAACAGCTGGATGTACAGCGTCAGCGAGGAGTGGCCGGGGGAAAGGATGAAACGGTCGCGGCCCAGCCAATCCGGATCGGACGGGTCATGGCACATCAGCTTCTGGAAGAGAAGGTAGGCGGCGGGAGCCAGGGACATCGCGGTGCCGGGGTGGCCGTTGCCGACCTTCTCGACCGCATCGGCGGCCAGAACTCGTGCGGTGTCCACCGCGCGCTGGTCTTCGGGCGTCCAGTCGAGTGTTGCTGATTTAGGATCTGACAAGGTGGTCACCAAAGTTGCTGTCGGATTCACGATTAATCCCCTTCGATTCGGTCATCGGCCGGTAGTGGCCGCACGGATGTTTTCTGGCTGATACCCATCCTCGCGAAACGAACGGGTAGGTGTAACACTGTTTTCTGACGGTTCTTACTACCCATTCGGACTGGTCGGACGTGGCCGCCCCCGGTAGACTGCTTCGATGAGCTCAGCCACCCACCGATCGCTGCAGGAATCCACCGCGCCTAGTCCTGACCCGCACTGGCCGCTTTTGCAGGCCATAGCAACATTGGCCGACGCGCCCCTGACCCATATCGCGGAGCAGCTGCGGAACGCCTCGCTCCCCTATCTGGGAAGCAGCTCGCTGGTCATCTTCACCGAAGACTGCACGGGGCGGCCACAGAAGAAGGCAGGTGAGGAAGAGATCATTTCCCGGGTCTCCATCGCCGAGCTGGATAATCTTCGAGCTGCCCTCACGGATGAGACCCCCTGGTTCGGGGAGGCCGAGATTGCAGGCCGGCCACGCCCGGTGCTCGCCCTGAAGTATGCCCCCAGCCATGCCCTCCTCGTCCTCACGGATCCCCACCCGGCCGGCCCGGGGCACAACGCCGGGCTGGACATGGTGACGTATTTGTGGCGTCTTGCTGCCCGGCGGATCCAGGAGAAAGTGGCCGATGCACCGCCGTCGTATCTGCTGGAATCGCGGGCGGCCTCAGCTGAACGCATCCGTGTGACGGCGGAATTGACCGATCTGCACTCCACGACCCTGGAGACCCTCCTGGCTGCCCTGCGCTCGTCCTCCTTGGCGGATGCAGCGGCCCGCACAACCGTCACCGACCTCGCCGCCAAGGCCTTGGTCGGGCTCCGCACCCTCAGCGACCGCACGACCGATCTGGCGAAAGAACCCGTCGCCAAGGCCTTCGAACGCCTGCGGGAGGACCTGCGGCCGCTCACCCGGTTCAGCGGCGTTGAGGTCGAGTTCATCGAACCGCCGCTGAATGGCCGGGACCTGCCCGGCGAAGTTGCCCACGCGGCACGGGCCATCGTCCGCGGACTTGTGCTGGCCATGATGGAACAAACCGACATCAGCAGGATCCGGACGCAGTGGGACTGCGACGGCGAAAACCTGCTGATCAACGTCCGAGACGACGGCCGCGGCACACTCTCCGCCGACACGCCGAGCATCAGCGGCCTTGAGCGCCGGGTCCAGGCGCTCACCGGGCACCTGCGGATGGACGTCATGCCCGGCTGGGGTGCGGACATCTTCGTCTCGCTCCCCCTGGACCTGCCGACACGCCCTGCCGGGGATGTCGCCGGATGGAACCTTGCCGCCCGGGAACTAGAAGTGCTCCAGCACCTTGCCGCCGGACACCGCAACCGCACCATCGCATCAACGCTGGGCATCAGCGAGAACACGGTCAAGTTCCACGTGCGGAACCTGTTCAAGAAGCTCGGGGTCGGCTCGCGCACCGAGGCCATCGCCCTGGCACACAGCCACGGACTCCGGTGACAGGCATGAACCCGGGAGCACGGGGGCAATCTGTGCCCCGTCGAAGCACCCCTATGTGTCAGGCTGGAACGGTACCAGGGGCTCATAGCAAGTCCAGTCCAGTTTTGAGTGCGGTGCGCGAAGATGGTTCCATGAGTAGTCCCGGGCCGGTGGGCCGAGGCCTCGCCGGTCGTTGACCCCGGTGCAGAAGCTCGAGTTTTTGACCGCGTACGAGACCGCATGCCAGGGCAATGAGGGTGGTGCGTTCCTGCGCCGGGAAGGGCTGTATTCCTCGCAGATGACCGAGTAGCGCCGGCTGCGTGACGCCGGGGTCCTGGCCGGGAAGAAGGCCGGTGAGCCGATGGGGAAACCGTCGGCGGAGCAGGCCGAGAATGCGCGGCTGCGCCGCCAGCTGGAGGTGAGCGAGAGCCGGTTGAAGAAGACCGAGGCAGCCTTGGAGCTGATGGGAAAACTGCAAGCGTTCATAGAGAGCGCCTCACAGGATATCCCGGACGAGCCCCGGTCCAAGAAGCACTGATGGCCACGCATCGGTCGATGCTGGAATTGAAGATCCCCGCACGGAAGGCCGCATCGTTGACGGGTGTTTCGCGGACGACGGCGAACCGCAAACCGGCCCCGCCGCGGGACCATGCGGCGGTGGTGCCCAAGAACAAGCTCAGTTCCACCGAAGAGGGCCGGCATCCTGGCGGCGCTGAATTCACCCGAGTTCGTGGACCTGGCCCCATGCAGGTCGATGCCAAGCTGCTGGATGCGGGGATCTATCTGGGATCGCTGTCGACCTTTACCGGGTGCTGGAGGAAAACAAACAGGTCAAGGAACGCCGCCGGCTGGCCAAGCACCCGCCCCGGACCATTCCCGAGCTTGCCGGTCCGCTCAGGGGCAAGTATTTCGACTGCTACATGATGGTCGACATCCATTCGAGGTTCATCGTCGGCGCGCACGTGCACGCCACCGAATCCGGGGCGTTGGCCGTGGAAATGATGAAGGAAATCTTCGGCATCCACGGCGTCCCGCAGGTCGTGCACGCGGACCGGGGGGACATCCATGACCTCCAAAACGGTGGCCGCGCTGCTGGCGGATTTGGAGGTCATCCGCTCGCACTCCAGGCCGCGGGTGAGCAACGACACCCCATATTTCCAGGGGCTGTTCAAGACCCTGAAATACGGTCCGGAATTCCCCGTGCACTTCGCGTCAGTCCATGACGCCTGGGCCTTCATCGGTGCTTCGTGGACTGGTACAACTGTGAGACTCCACGGGGAGATCGGCCACATCCCGCCGGTGGAGGCCGAGGCAACCTTCCAGCCACACCAGCCCGGTACCACATCGGTGAAACGGGTGAAACCGGACCTCCATCAAACCCGGCGCTTGACAGTCTCGGAGCCGCCCTCTCAACACGGCCTGCTCATTCAGAATCCTGGACTTCTAGGCCTGCAATGCCGTCACCCACATCAAGGCCCACTTCCCCGCCACTGCCTGCCTTTTCGCCATCGTCTGCGCCATGAAAGGCGGCATGGACGACAACCGGACACGCCACCTGAACCCACGGCGAAATGAAGGAAATCAGATGAGACAAGACATGCATTCAGACAAAGGTTTTTAAAGAGTCGACATGAACCGTTGACTTGAACATTCGTCCATGTCAAAGTATTCACAGCGAAGTGACCCGCATCACGCTGGTGCAATGTCACCGAGATCCACCAAGGCACGCTGCACAGCAGATTCTCCCCACTAGCGAAACGGTTAAAGACAATGTCCACAACCACTCCTCAGCTCCCGACACTGACGTCCAGGGAAGCGATCGACTTCTGGCAAGCGAAGCCCATGACGGCCATGGAGGGCGAATGGGGTCGATTGCGCTGCAGATTCATAAATTCCCACCCCAACGGCAAATGGGATGACTTCATACTCTCGGAGTGGGAGCTGAAGGCCTGTGCCTGGGAGGACTTTCACCCGCACAGCGAGACTGCTTTCGTGCTGGAAGGCGAACTCCATATCGAGAGCGAAGGCAAGACTGTCATCCTGAAGCCGGGCGACTCGGCGCGTGTCAATCCCGGCCGTCTGGGCCGATACTGGGCACCCGTCTACGCGCGAATGGTCACCATTTACGGCCCCAACCCCGAAGGTCTCGAGTCGCACTCCTTCCGATACTCCGAAATATAGGCCTTTCCGCAATGAAACAAAAAGTAGAACCTCTATCGGCAGACGTGACTGGTAGCCCACACGAAAGGCAAAACAATGACTGAAAAGACAGCCTCCATCTCCGCCCGCCTTATCCGCGATGCAGGGAACGTTACGGAGCTGGATGACTGGGGCCCTTGTCCTGAAGCGACGGGGCATCAGATGGACACTCGCGGAGTCTACCTGTGGAAGGACGAGGACGGTGCCGAATCTGGCATCTGGGAATGCACCGCAGGACCCTCCCGCTGGGTCCTTGAAACAAACGAATTTGTGCACGTTCTTTCAGGCTCGATGACAATTACCCCCGACGGCGGCGAGCCTGAGTTCCTGGGTCCCGGAGACACGGTCTTCATCCCTCGGGGCTGGAGTGGCAACTGGGAGATTCACGAGACACTGCGCAAACTCTACGTGATCTTCTGACAGCGACCAGGACAGGCGTTCCGATGCGGAACCCTGTCGATCAGTACCAGAAATTTCATTGACCGGGAGAGCCGTTATGAGTGCTGCAGGAGCAAACACGCAACGCTAACGGCTATCAATATTACACAGTTCTGACAAAGATAAGTCAGGCTTTCACACCACTATCCACAGGAGAAAACCATGGAAACCCTCACCGTAGGAACACTGAGCAAGACCGGATCCATTCACAAGGTGGAAAACGGTTATATCGGACTGCCGTCAATGAACGTCCCTGGATGTGACGCCGCAATCGCTGACTCCCTCACCCACCCCAACGGTTCAGTCATGAGTTCCGGATTCTTCGAGCTGAAGGCCTCCGAGCCCCTGGTGTACACGTACACCTGCGACGAGATGAAAGTTGTCATCAAGGGTGAGTTCATCCTCACCGACCGGGCGACAGGGGAAGTGACACACGCGAAGGAGCGCGATGTCCTATTTTTCCCCAAGGGAGCAGAAGTGACGTTTGAAACCCCTGACTACGGTCTGGGTTTCTTCACCGCTCACGGCTCCATGTCATCCTAAAGAAGACCTCGCGAGCCGAATCCAGCGGCGTTAATGCCTATTCGCTCACCGGTTTAGGCAGCGCCCCGTTTGGTTGCACCGTCTTCGGTCCTCCAGATCGAAGACGGTGCTGGCGACTCCCTGGCAATGCATCGGTTCGCGATCGGTGACCGTGTGCATGTTTCACGTCCTCGCAGTACCTTCGCCCCAGCGGCAACAGCCACGCACAATCTGCCCGTTGCGGCAGGAATCGGAATCATACCTTGGGCGGGGGCGCGCATGGGGAACGAGGAAATTTCCGGGACCGGGGCTGGCAGAATGCACTGATCGCGGTACCTTCCAGAAGGTTCTGACGGAAAATTTCACCATCCAGAAACTCGGAACTCACCTCTACGTCTGCGGGCCGGCTGCCTTCCTGGATACAATCTCGGGCCAAGCGCGGGATCTTGGCCGCTGGTCCGCCTGTATTAAGAAGCCTTTGGCACGACCGAGCTGGACGAGAGCCACCCGTTCACGGTGAATCTGCATCATAGCGGCATCCGATTGGAAGTTCCGGCGCCGAGGGCACCTCGGCACCGGAATCTCTATCTGACCTACCAGGAAAAGGCCGCGAACACCACAATGACGTGCTGTGCTTCACGCAGCCTGGACCAAAAATTGGAGCGGGACCCTTGAGTACCACCATCATCGACAAAGACAAAGACGCTAACACAGCGCCCCCACAACTCATTAAAGACGGCGGCCCCAGGGTTAACTGGCGCGTCTTCATCATCGCTTCAACCATTATCATCGCCTTCACGCTCTGGGCGATGCTGATGCCCACCAACGCAGAGAACACCATGACAACGGTGGTGGCCTGGATCGCGCAGAACCTCGGCTGGTTTTACGTCCTCACCGTCACTGTAGTGATCGGTTTTGTCCTGTGGGTGGCCCTGTCCAAGGTGGGGTCGGTCCGGATGGGCCCGGACCACTCCCGGCCCCAGTACAAGCTTTTCACGTGGGTGGCCCAACTGTTCGCCTGCGGTGTGGGAATCGACATGCTGTTCTACTCCGTGACCGGACCCATCACTCAATATATGCATCCTCCGGAAGGGACCGGCCAAACGGCGGCCGCCGCCCAGGACGCCGTGGTCTGGACCATGTTCCACTACGGTGTGGCTGGCTGGTCCATGTATGCGCTCCTTGGAATGGCCATGGGGTATTTCGCCTACCGGTGGGGCATGCCGCTGTCGATTAGGTCGGCCCTGTACCCTTTGCTGGGGAAGCGCGTCAAGGGTGGCATCGGTGACACGATCGACATCGTCACCCTGGTGGGCACTGTCTTCGGCGTGGCCACGGCCATGGGAATCGGCGTGGTCCTGCTGGATATCGGCTTCTCCATAATTTTTGGTCTGGAGCAAGGCTTGGCCCTGCAGATCGCGCTGGTGATTGTCGCCGTCGTACTGACCATCGCCTCGTGCACGTCCGGCGTTGACAAAGGAATCCGCTGGATCGCGGAGCTGAACATCTGGGTCGCCGCGGCCTTGCTGCTGTACATACTCGTGACCGGCCAGACCGCGTTCCTGCTCAACGCCCTGGTGGAAAACATCGGCCGCTTTGCCGTCACCCTGCCCGGCCGCACGCTGGAAACGTTCGCGTACGATGCGGGCGGTTCGGATTGGATGGCCGGCTGGACCCTGTTCTTCTGGGCCTTCTGGCTTGCCTGGGGGCCGTTCGTGGGCCTGTTCCTGGCACGTATCTCCCGCGGCCGGACGCTGCGCGAGTTCGTCATAGCTGCGATCACCGCCCCCGTGCTGTGCGATTTCCTGGTCGTGAGCATCTTCGGCAACAGCGCCATGCACGAGGTTTTGAGCGGCAACACAAAGTTCGCCGAACTCGCCATCGACAGCCCGGAACGAGGCTGGTACGCACTGCTCGGGATGTTCCCCGGAGCCTCTTTCCTGATCGGGTTGGGTACGTTATCCGGCATGCTGTTCTATCTCACCAGTGCCAACTCCGGCGCCATGATGATGTCCAATTTCTCCTCCACCATCAAGGATCCGTCGCAGGACGGGGCCAAGTGGCTACGAATCTTCTGGGCCGTCCTCACCGCGCTGCTCACCATTGCGATGCTGGTGGCTGGCGGCGTGACCACCATGGAGCACGCCACGCTGATCTTCGCCCTGCCGGTGACGATCATCGCCTGGCTGGTGATGGCTTCCTTCGCGAAGGCGTTGCGGACGGAGCAGGCACAACGTGTGGGCCGGGAACTGCGCCGGCAGGCGAAGGCCGTGCACGGTGGCCACGGGCCGGACCGCACCTGGCGGCAGAGGCTGACGGGGATCCGGTCCTATCCCTCGAAGATGGAAATAGCCCAGTTCATGGAACACACAGTGGAGCCGGCACTGGCCGAATTGGTGGAGGAATTCACCAAGCAGGGCCACCAGGCCACCTTGGACATTGTCCGGCACGAATCCACGGGTATTTCCAGTTACGCGCTGGTGGTTCCCATTCCGGATCATCGCGATTTCCTCTATCAGATCGAGGCCGTGGAAGCTCCGGTGCCGACGTTCGGTGGGCGTACATTCCACGAAACGGACGTTTACTATCGCGCGGAAGTCTTCGATCAGACCGGCTCCGAGGGCTACGACCTGATGGGCGTAACGCGCCAACAGGTGATCGACGACGCTCTGGGCCGTTACGAGGGCCACCTGGGCTTTCTTACCTATCTGGGCACGGGGCCATCATGACCGCTTCCGTGTTCACCGCCGGTAGCGCCGTCCATGACTTCAAGCGCGCAGGCGGCGCGCGAGAAGGCCACAGCGTGCCCGGCGGCGCGCGACCCCACCCAGCCAGGGTCAGACAGTGACCTCTTGCGCCATCCGGAACTCGCCAGCGGCATAGACACCCAGGATGCGGACTTCCTTGGTAAAGAAATCCTGCTCATCCAGGGCCACGAGTATAGGCAGGCTAAGGGGTGGCCTTCACCGGCCACCCCTTAGTGGGCTGCTCTGGGGATTTCGGACAGTGGTACCCCTGAAATGATGGGGACTACCGGAATGAGGAATCACCAGAATGTCATCAACCCGTCGCAGGTTTAGTCAGGAATTCAAGGATGAACTGTGCCGCGAAGTCATCGACTCGTCCAAGCCCATCAAATCCGTCGCCACCGAATACGGCGTGGGCGCCGAGACGTTGCGCAATTGGCTGAAGAAGTACAGGCAAGCCCACGGTGGCATTGAGACGGAGGCGGAGTTGAACGTCTCCGAACGTGCCCGGCTCAAGGAACTGGAACGTGAGAACCAGGAACTGAAGGCGGAGGCCGCGTTCCTAAAAAAAGCGGCCGCATACTTCGTGCGGGAGCCACGGTAGTGGCGAAGCATGAATTCATCGATTCCTACGCGGCCACCGAGAAGGTGCCGGCGGTGTTGAAGATGTGCCGGTGGTTGGAGGTCTCCCGCTCGGGGGTTCTACCACTGGCGCTCCCGCCCGGTCTCGGCCACCGCAGCCCGCAGGACGGCACTGACCGCCCGTGTACGGCATTTCTTTGAGGAATCCGAGGGGACCTACGGGTACCGCCGGATCCACGCCGACCTGTCGGCCCAGGAGACCGAGTGTTCCCCGGAACTGGTGCGCCAAATCATGAGGCAAGAAGGCCTGGTTCCGTGCCAGCCGCGGCCCTTCAGGACCGCCACGGTCGCCGATGCAGAAGCGGCAGCCGCAATGCCGGACCTGGTCCGCCGGGACTTCACCGCCGACCGGCCTGGCATCAAATTCGTCGGAGACATCACGTACATCCATACGTGGCAGGGCTTCATCTACCTGGCCACGGTCATCGACTGCTATTCCAAGAAAGTCGTTGGTTGGGCCATCGATGACCACATGCGCTCCGAACTAGTGGAACGGGCCCTGCGCAACGCCGCAGCCACGACACGAATCGAGCCGAACGCGATCTGGCATTCAGACCGCGGGAGCGTTTACACCTCAGCCTCGTTCAGGGCCCTGGTCGCCAGCTTGGGGATGCGTTCATCCATGGGGAAAACCGGCATTTGCTGGGACAACAGCCAGGCAGAAACTTTCTTCTCGGCCCTGAAAAACGAGCGCGTGTACCGCACGACGTACGCCACGAAGGACCGGGCCCGTAGTGACATCATCCGCTACATCGAGGGGTTCTACAACAGCCGCAGACGCCATTCGGCACTCGATTACCGGCGACCGAATGAAGTCCACTACAGTTACCAGCAGCCGGCCGCGGCAGCGTAGAAAAACCACTAATCCGCTGTCCGAAAACTCCTAAGCAGCCCACCGGGCCCTGGGCGTCTACATGCTCAGCGTCCAGCACCTGCCGCTCAAACGCACCGCCGAACTGATGAGCGACGTGGTCCGGGCCCCGGTCAGCCAGGGCTCGTTGGTCAGCTGGCAAGCTGGTGCGGCCGCTGCCTTGGACGGCTTCGATGAGGCCCTGGCCCGGGGATTGTCGAGGGCACCGGTGCTTGGCGCCGACGAGACCGGGATCCGGGTGGACGGGAAACTGGCCTGGGTGCACGCGGCCCGCACGGAGAAGTTGACCCGGTACACGGTCTCGCCCAAGCGCGGGTACCAGGGGATGGAGGACGCCGGGGTGCTGACGGCCCTGAAACCAGATACGGTGCTCACGACGGACTTCTTTGCACCTTACTGGCGTCTGAACGTCATCCACGCGGTCTGCGGGGCCCACCTGTCCCGGGAGTTGGTGGCCACGGCCGAAGTCGACGGCCAGGAAGGCTGGGCGCAGCCGATGGAGCGGCTGCTGGCTGAGAATAACCGTGTCGCACACCGTGGCAGGGAGGCCGGCGGGACCCACTTCGCCCCCGCCTTGCTGGCACAGTACCAGCGAAGATACGAAACCCTCGTCCAGGCCGGGTGGGCGGCAAACCCTGTCCACCATCCTGGCAAGCACGCCAAGAAACGTCCCAAGCATGTGAACCTGCTTGACCGACTCGACGGGCACCGTGAGGAGGTGCTGCGCTTCGCCACGGACCTGCGTGTGCCGTTCACCAACAATGGATCCGAGAGGGATATCCGGCCGTTGAAGATCAAGATGAAAGTCTCCGGCGGGCTGCGCAGCATGGCCGGTGCCGAAGCATTCTGCCGGTTGCGTTCCTACTTCTCCACCGCAGCCAAACAAGGCCAATCAGCGTTCGACGCGATAGTCCTACTCCACAACGGAAACCCCTGGCAACCCGCCATTAACTGAACCGGCCCCTGCCCAAGAACCAGCTGAGTAGTTACGCAATATCTACGGGATCCGCGGAAAGTGGGGGTGCCTACGCGACGGGGGCGTCCGCGGGAGGAGGCTGGAAAGGCGGGGTGCCTACGCGACGGGGGCGTCCGCGGGAGGAGGCTGGAAAGGCGGGGTGCCTATGCGGCGCGGTCGTCCGCGGCGCAGCACACCGGCCAGGCTGATCGCCGAGATGATGGACCAGACACCCTCCAGCAGCAGAAAGCCCCACTGCGCGCTGAACAGGGCCTGCAATGCCAGGACACCGGATCCGAACGTGTTCAGCAGCAGGTAGCGGCGGGACTTGTGGTCCAGGATTCCCAGCTGTGCCAGGCCAAAAGCGATAAGGACCAGCACCGATCCGCCGATCTGGATGAGCTGGTCCATATCTGTCTCCTTGAAGTCATTTGTGGTAATCCGTCGAGTTTACCGGGTGGCCCACAATCGGCCTATCCGCGGATACCGCCCTGCCGTAGCATTCGAGGCCAGTCGGCGCCTTCCGGGCGCCACATACAAGGAGGCCACATGTATTTGGTGGTCTGGGGTAGTCAGCTGACCGGACTAAAATGAGGGTGTGGACGAGTTCCAGCCCCGGGCTGGGGTGGATTACCCGCGCTCTGCCGGTGAGTTTCGGGCGTGGTTTGCGACCGATGCTGATTGTCTGGACTATCTGGATTGGCTGCGCTGGCCGGATGGCTTCGTTTGCCCGCACTGCTCGCATGCCGGCGGGTGGGTTATGGCCGACGGGCGGCACAAATGTGTTGCCTGCGGCGCCCGGACGGCCGTCACGGCAGGGACTCTCTTCGATCGCCGCCGGACACCGCTGACGGTGTGGTTCACGGCCTGCTGGCTGTTTTCCATGCAGAAGAACGGCATCTCCGCCCAGGGCCTGCAACGGTCGCTGGGGATCGGCTCATACCCGACGGCGTGGGCGATGCTGCACCGGTTGCGCTCGGTGCTGGTGCGTCCGGGCCGGGAACGGCTGGCCGGCGTGGTCGAGGTCGATGAAACATTCATCGGCGGGCACGAACCCGGATTGCAGGGTGGGCGTGCCCGCGGCAAGAAGGCCCTGGCCGGTGTCGCGGTCGAGGTCACCGAACCGGCGGGTTTCGGCCGGGCCCGCATGGCGTTGCTGACGGATGCCACGGGGCCGTCACTGCATCACTTCGTCGCGGAGAATGTTGCACCGGGCACCCTGGTCATCACCGATGGCTGGGCCGGCTACCAGGGCATCGGGGCGCTCGGCTATGGCCACGAGCCGCGCAGCCAACGCGCTGCCCGCGCCCGCGGCGAGGACCCGGGGTCATTGTTGCCGGCGGTCCACCGCGTCATTTCATTAGCCAAGCGCTGGCTGCTGGGCACCCACCAGGGCTCGGTCGGTGAGGCGCACCTGCAGGCCTACCTCAACGAGTTCGTGTTCCGCTTCAACCGCCGCCACTCCACCAGCCCGGGCCTGATCTTCTTCCGCGTGCTGCAACTCGCCGTCGCCCACGACCCGGTACGCTACCGCGGCATAGTCGCCGATCCCGGGCCCAAACCAGCCCACCCCACTCCGCCTACACGCCGCGGCCACCCGCCAAGCATGGAGCACACTGCCGCCGACCGGCCATGGCGGACCCAAAACTAGGCCGGTCAGATGAATACCCCAGTTGGCGGTAATGCGGGCGATTGCGTCGTAGTCGGCCGCCCCGGGGCTGACCGCGGCCGGTCAGAGCGGGAACGTCCCGGAGAGTTCCAGCGTCCCGGCGCAGGTCCAGGCGGCCAGCCGTTCGTTCTCGGACGGGCCGCCGGCCAGCGGGCTCGTCAGCCTCGGGCGCTGTACCCAGCAGCCGGCCTCTTCGGCGATCAGGGCGCCGGCCGCGAAGTCGTGTTCATGGAGGCCGCGTTCGCCATACGCGTCATGGGTGCCGTCTGCCACGAGGCACAGGTCCAGCGCTGCGGACCCGAGCCGGCGCACGTCGGCGAAGCCCTCCATGATACTGCCGAGGTTCGCCATCTGTTCCGCCCGGAGGGCCGGATCGTAATTGAACCCGGTGGCTAGGATCTGCCCGGTGCGTCCGGCAACGGGACCGTTGAGCTGGGTGCGCTGTCCTTTTTCCTCAAGCCAGGCGCCGCGGCCCCGGGATGCGTAATAGGTCCGGCCCAGCGCCGGGGCGTTGACGACGCCGGCCAGCCAGAGACCCTCGGAGTCCGCCACGGCCACTGAGGTGCCGTAGTAGACGATGTTGCGGATAAAGTTCGTGGTGCCGTCGAGCGGGTCGATGGACCAGCGGTAACCGCTGGGCGTGGCCGGAAGGGCGGTGCCCCCTTCCTCGCCGGTGATGATATCCAACGGCCGCGCCGCGGTGATGACGTCCCGGACGGCGGTTTCCGCAGCGAGGTCGAAGGCGGTCACCCAGTCCCCCGAATCTCCCTTGTTGGTGACATCCAGTTCCGCCGCGTTCCGGCCGGCCAGGACCCCGGCCCCGGCCGCGGCCGCGGCCAGCGCGAGGTCCAGCAGCGCGGCGGGCGACCCTCCGACAGGCCATTCAACGGCATCGGCACTCATTCGGGCCCGACTTTCTGATGGACCTTGTCCGCGCCCAGGCCGTTGGCGAGCAGATCCCGGATCTGCAGGTCCGTGTCCTGGGCCCTGGTCGAGACCCGGACATAGCCGATCAGTTTTCCCATGGAAGCCCCGCAAATATCCAGCAAGCAATACTCATGTCGCCAAAGCTAGCAGAAGGCTCCGATACATGGCGTAAATCGCAGCGCTATTTTGCACGGTATTCGCAGGGTACCCAGTGTCAACGACAACCAACCTCGCTGGCGGCAGACGCGCCTGGCACAACGTTTGGTGCACTTCCCAAACTGGCGGAGGTGGGCGCCACTTCTGGAGTGTGGGAACCGCAGTTTTAACAGGTGCCGGGGAGTGCTCCGGGGGTGGATGCTATCGATCGAAGCATCACTGGTTGACTCCAAGGTGCACAAGTGACGTGCGAAAGATGCGACAAGCCGACCTGGACCGACTGCGGGGAACATATCGAGGGGGCTGGCAGGTATCCCCCGGAGTACCTGCTGCCGGTGCTAGGCATCGAGTCCGCTTTTTCAACACTCTACAGGCTCCGCCCCGACCGCTCATGCGCTGTGGTCGTGCCTCGCGAGCCATACCGCGAGGTGCTCGGCCGTCGCGCCCCTGCCGCCCGCGATGTCCCTTGGGGTGCCGGACGCAACTACCTGGCCGCCCGCGTCTCCGCCGCCGGGCCCCAGATCGATGACCCAGTCGCAGGCGGTGATCGAAGCCAGGTCATGCTCCACCAGGACAACGGTGTTGCCTGCATCCACCAGTCGTTGCAGTTGGTCAAGCAGCAACCGGATGTCGGCCGGGTGCAAGCCCGCGGTCGGCTCATCGAGCAGGTAGAGCGCATGCCCCCGGCGGGCCCGTTGCAACTCGGTCGCCAGCTTGATGCGCTGCGCCTCGCCGCCGCTGAGCTCGGTCGCGGGCTGGCCGAGACCGAGATAGCCGAGACCGACATCACGGAGCGTCTCCAGACTGCGGGACGCGGCGGGGACATCGGCGAAGAAGACCGCGGCGGCGTCAACGGTCATCCCCAAGACATCCGCGATGGACTCCCCGCGATAGGTCACCTCGATCGTCTCGGCGTTGTATCGTGCTCCGTGACAGGTGTGACAGGGCGCGTAGGTTCCGGGCAGGAACAGTAATTCGACCGACACGAAGCCTTCGCCCTGACACGCCTCGCAGCGCCCACCGGGGACGTTGAACGAGAATCGTCCCGCGGTGTATCGACGGGCCCTCGCCGCTTCCGTGGCAGCGAAGAGTTTGCGCACAACATCGAACATGCCAGTGTAGGTGGCGAGGTTGGAGCGCGGGGTGCGGCCAATGGGGCGTTGGTCGACGACCACCAGCCGATCAAAGGATTCCACCCCCGACACACCCTCCACGTCAACCTCGAGCACCGCCTCGTCCAGACCCTCGGGCGCCGCCCCCAGATGACCGCGCACCACGTGCGCGAGCACCTGGGTCACGAGAGTCGACTTCCCCGATCCCGAGACGCCGGTGACGGCCGTCATCACACCGAGGGGAACCTCGACTGACGCGTCACGGAGATTGTGCCGGGTGACCCCGCGCAGGCGCAACCACCCCAAGGGTGTTCGAGGCTCGCGAACGGCCGTCGCCGTGCGCGGGAAGAGGTAGCGGCCGGTGACCGACTCCTCAACCTGGCGGAGCCCGTCGACAGCCCCGGAATAGACGACGTGCCCGCCACCCTCGCCTGCAGCGGGTCCGATGTCGACGACCCAGTCCGCACGGCGGATGACGTCGAGGTCGTGTTCGACCACAAAAAGCGAGTTGCCGGAAGCGATGAGGCGCTCCAACACGTTCAGAAGTGGCTGCGCATCGGCGGGATGCAGCCCAGCGGAGGGTTCATCGAGCACGTAGACGACTCCGAAGAGCCCGGAGCGCAATTGGGTCGCGATGCGCAACCTTTGCGATTCACCAGGCGAGAGCGTGGTCGAGCTTCGTCCCAGACTAAGATACCCGAGGCCGAGGTCAAGGAGTATGTCGACCCGCGCGATCACGTCGGCGGAGATTCGGCTGGCCGCCTCGCTGCTCCCCTCCGGAGATGCCGCTGCGCGGTCGACGCCGGCTCTCAATTCGGCTGCGAGATCTGAGAGTGGCACCGCATTGATCTCAGCAATCGTGCGCCCGGCGAAGGTGACCGCGTGAGCCTCCGGACGCAGGCCGCTGCCGCTGCAGTCAGGGCACGCAATGCTCCGAACGAAGCGCAAGGCCCGGTCGCGCATCCGCTCGCTCTGCGACTGTGAGAGCACATTCATGATGTGTTTGCGGGCACTCCAGAACTTTCCGTAATAGCCGTGGTCGATGCGCCCGGGCTCGGGTTCGACCAGCACGGAGGGCTGCTCATCGGTATACAGCAGCCAGTCCCGATCTGCGCGGGGCAGCTCAAGCCATGGTTTCTCGATGTCGATCCCCAGACCGCGCACAATGCTGCGCAGGTTTGCACCCTGCCACGCCCCCGGCCAGGCAGCGATCGCCCCTTGGCGGATGCTCAACTCGCTGTCCGGCACGAGGAGCTCTTCCGAGACGTCGTGTACCACCCCGAGGCCGTGGCAGCGAGGGCAGGCGCCGGCGGCGGTATTCGGCGAGAACGCCTCGGCGGCGAGGTGCGTGGCACCGGGCGGATATGTGCCGGCCCTGGAGTAGAGCATGCGGAGCAGATTGGACAAAGTGGTGATCGTGCCGACCGTCGAGCGAGAGCTTGGCGCGCCACGGCGTTGCTGCAAGGCGACCGCGGGAGGCAGCCCGGTGATCTCCTCGACTTCCGGCGCGCCAACTTGATTGAGCAGTCGCCGCGCGTAAGGCGCAACCGATTCGAAATAGCGCCGCTGAGCCTCCGCATACAGCGTGCCGAACGCAAGCGAGGACTTGCCCGAGCCAGACACGCCGGTGAAGACCACCATGCAGTCCCTGGGAATGTCGATGTCGACATTCTTGAGATTATGCTCGCAGGCGCCGCGAACACGCACCCAGCCGTCCAAGTCGACGCGTGTCATGGTTCCACCGTTCTCACACCGAATGAGGGAATACAACTTCACCGGGGCCGCACATTTTCCGTACTCGCCCGATCGACGAGCGGCCCGCCACGACCCCATAATACGCGTACGGGACCAAGCCCCCGGGCTTTCGCTCTACCGGTGGACGTGCCGCGCTCCGCGGCGAATTCGGTTTGGATGTGCGAACTCGCATCGAAGGCGATTGCCGAACCGGGGACGCCCCCCACGCTCACTCATTGCCGGCTTTAAGATTGTGCCGCGAATGGGTTTTCCTACAAAAGGGGGGAGCAGACGACCGCCGGGGGAAAGCCTTGGTCTCAGAAGGACTGCCCGCCGACTCCGAATGTGGAGTCCAACCATTGCTGGTGGACTGGTGGATCGTGCCGACGGGGTGAAATACCACAGCAAGGACGGCTGTTCGACAGCCGTTTGGACTTCTCCCAACATGGAGGAACGTTGTTCCTCAGCTTGCTATTTAACCTTGTAGTGGGCCAACCCGACGGGCTGGATCACAGGTTTGGTCCGGTTGATGCTGCCCTTGGGGCGTCCGGGGCCGGCAGTTGAGGCTATCGGCGGCTTCGCGGGATGCACCGTGTTCTGGCAGGTCCGCCGATAGGTTGCCCGGACCCGCGCCGGGGACAGGCATGTTGCCGGGGTTGGCGGTTGCCATGGCAGACGGCATTCAACGGCCAGTGGCCGGGCCAGGCGCAGCAGCGTGTGTGCTGCCATCACGATCCAGGTCCACCGGTCGGCCGCGGCCGGTTCCCGCAGGTGTGGTCTGGCCCAGCCCAGGTTCTGTTTCAGGAACCTGAAGGTGTGCTCCAGATCGAAGCGGCGCAGATACATCGACCACCAATGATCCATTTCCTGCCCGTCATCGGGAACCGGCTTGGAGGCCCACAACCACAAGGGCTTGGGGTTCCGGTTCCCCGGCAAATACTCGACCTTCAAGTTGATCACGGTGCCCTCGATCAACGGCAGTGGACCTTGGTGGTCCTTGAACCCGCCGCGGGAACCGGGCTTCGGGTGCATGCGCCCGAACGCGGCCGCCTCCACCGTTCCGTACCGGTCCAGGACATGCTCCGTGGCGCACACCGGGACCGGATGCGTGGCCGGGTCGCGCAACACCAGTTTGTCCCCGTGGCGTGGCGCCCGGCCCCTGGTCGGGCCGCGGCGGGCACCGCCCGGGGCGTAGAACACCCGGTCCGAACGCAGCCTGGCCACCAGGATGACCGGCAGGTCCCGCAGCAGCCAGGCCAGCCGGGCCACGTCATAGCCGGCATCCATGACCACCAGAACCTCGGGATCGGAAGCCACCTGATGCCCCGTGGCGATCAGCCGTTCGACGACACCGCGCAACTGGATGGCGGTGACCTCCGTGGCATCATCGCCGGGGCGCAGCCGCACCACGTCCAGCAGGGCCGTCCACGAGGTGGCCCCGGGCTCCAGGGCCGCAACGAAGGAGTACGGCCAGCCCGGAACCATTTGCGCCTGCCCGCTGCCCCGGGCGTAGGCGTGGCAGAAGGCGCGTCCGGGACTGGCCGCGGCGTCAGGGCGCAACCAGTTTGAGACATCCACCGCGAGCACGATCCGTGCCCGGCCGGTAGGTTCGGGCATCCTTGGGACACCGATCGCGGTGCTCCGGGCATTGAGCGCCTCAAGGTTGATCCGTCCGGAGTTCACAGCATCAAACAGTGCCCCGTACCCGCGGTGGTGTTCCGGCTCCAGGGACAGGTGGGCCAGGTCGGTGACCTTTCCCTGGCCACACAGCAGCGCATCGGTCAGTTCGAACAACGTGTCGGCCCGGCGCGTCAGGCAGTCGTAGAAGCCTTCCCGGAACGCATCAAATTGCCTGCGATCCGCTGCTGGTGGCGAGATGGGGGAACCGTCATGGATGATCATGATCAAGGCCGACGTTTCCCGGTGATGTTTCATTGTTTGGATACACAAAGCATCGGAAACGGCGGCCTTCTGGGCTACTCGACACG
The DNA here is from genome assembly GCF_050156935.1 of Pseudarthrobacter sp. P1. Lineage (NCBI taxonomy): Bacteria > Bacillati > Actinomycetota > Actinomycetes > Micrococcales > Micrococcaceae > Pseudarthrobacter > Pseudarthrobacter sp. P1. The sequence goes on from NZ_CP189585.1 coordinate 180,796, forward strand.
CCGAATGGCCACCCTCGTTTTTCTCGGTTCCACCCGCAGGGGTTAAATAGCAAGCTTAGTTCCCCCAGTCCTACCTCGAGAATGCCGGCGGCACCTGAGGTGGGCGCTTTCGATCCCGGCTCCTCCGACGCCATGCCACTAAATGGGAGCGTCGACCGCCAGGCTGAGGCGGTCAACACCGTGCATGGCATCTGCTGCCCTGACCAGGGTCAAGTGCGAGAATGCCTGCGGAAAGTTCCCAGCCATCCGATGCTCGTCTGTTGCGTACTCCTCGCTAAGCAGACCAAGGTCGTTGGCAAGCCCCACGAGCTTGTCCATAAGAGCCTTGGCCTCGGCCTGGCGACCTGTGCGCGCGTACTGCTCCACAAGCCAGAAAGAGCATGCGAGGAAAGGATGCTCACCCGGTGTCAGGCCGTCAACGCCGCTCTCGGTCCGATAGCGCAGCAACAGGCCGTCGTCGGTCAGGAGTTCCTGTTCCAGCCGTGTGACGGTGCTAAGCATGTGCTTGTCATTGTAGGGGAGAAAACCGATCTGGGGCATGACAAGCAGCGCCGCATCTGTTTGCGTTCCGCCATAGGTCTGCGTAAAGGAATCGATGCTCCGGTTGAATCCCTCGCGCATGATCTCTTCACGCAAGTAGGCGCGGAGATTCTCCCACTTTGTTGCATCGCCAGGCAGTCCGTGGATCCGTATGGCCCGGATCCCGCTGTTGAAGGCGGCCCACATCATCACGCGGGAGTGGGTGAAGTACTGTGCAGTCCCGCGCATCTCCCAAAGGCCGAAGTCCTTGTCATCGATGTGTTTTTCGACGAATCCCAGGAGTGCCTTCTGAAGGGCCCAGGAGAAATGGTCTTCTCTGCCTCCGGCCATACGCAGTCTTTCCAATGCCACCATCACTTCGCCCACAACATCAGCCTGGAACTGCGATACCGCCGCATTTCCAATGCGCACAGGCTTGGAGTTGGCATAACCGGGGAGGTGGTTGAGTTCGCGTTCAGGGAGTTCCCGTTCTCCCCCAACCCCGTACATGATCTGCATCTGCTCGGGATCGCCAGCGAGGGCCCGAAGAAGCCAGTTGCGCCACTGAAGTGCCTCCGTTTCGTAGCCATGGGTCAGCATCGATTCCAGTGTCAGAGCCGCATCGCGCAGCCAGCAGTATCGGTAATCCCAGTTCCGTGGCCCGCCGAAATCCTCGGGGAGGGACGTGGTGGGCGCTGCGACTATGCCGCCCGTTTCAAAATGTGTGAGAGCCCGCAGCACCAACAGCGAACGTTTTACCGCACCCCCATAAACGCCCTCCTGCCGGCAGTGACTTCCCCAGCGGCTCCAATAGTCAGTGGCTTCTTCGAGAGCCACATCAACGTCAGTTGCTGCGGGCAACGGGCGGTGCGAGGGGAACCATGCCAGTTCGAAATCAAGCCGCTCGCCCTTCGAAACGAGGAATTCCCCCTCGTGCCCGTGCGCGTGGGCATGCGGAAGATGAGGTCCCCTCAGTGCGAGGGCATCCGGACCGGCCATGGCCAACAGGACGGGCGCCGCGGTCTGCTCGTTGTCGCGCGCGCGGCTCATCCAAGGCAGGACCGTTGAATATCCAGGCCGGATCCGGAGTTCCTGGTGCATTTCTACGCTGCCTTCCAGACCCGTGACACGGCGGACAAGGGATGATCCGCTGCCCCCCAGTGGCATGAAATCGGTGACTAAGACGGTTCCGCCGCCGGTCTTCCAGATGGTTTGGAGCACAAATGTCGAGTCAATATAGTGCCGATCGACAACGGCAGCGCCAGCTTCGCTGGGCGCTAGCAGCCAGCGGCCGTGCTCATCGCTGCCCAAGATTCGGCTAAACACGGATGGTGAGTCGAACCGTGGGAAACAGAGCCAGTCCACGCTGCCATCCCGGGATATGAGAGGCCCGGTCTGAAGGTCCGATACCAACGCATAGTCTTCGATGGGGGAAGCCATACTCCACTCAATCACAACTTTCCAGATCAGTGTCAACGTCAACCCTTCTATGGGTTGAGTCAAGGCATGATGGAGTTGATTTTGCGGTAGAGCTGTCGGCCGATGATGCGTTTGAGGCAGCGGCGGATCTCGCGGCGGGTTTTCCCTTCCTGGGTCCGTCGTGCGACGTAGTCCCGTGGGTCGGGGTCGAAACTCATGCGGCTTCCGGCGATGGTGTCCGGCCCCTGGTTCAGCCGCCCTTCCCCGTGCCGGTTGAGCCGGTGACGAACGGTGTTGCCGGAGGACGCCGGGATCGGATTGACGCCCGCAATGGCGGCGAATGTGGCCTCGGAACGGATCCTTCCATGGTGTGAGTAGGCGGTGAGAATGACCGCCCACGTCACCGGCCCAACACCTGGCACGCCTAGGAGGCCCGGTGCCATGTCCGCCACGATCTGTGCCAGGGCGGCCTTGTTGTTCTCCAGTTCGGCCGTGAAGCGAACGACGGCCAGGGTCAGGCGCCGGGCCTCGGCCCGGGCCACCGCATCGGCCCGGTCGCCATGGGCGCGCTGGCGCCAGGCGATGATGGTGCGGATTTGGGTGTCGGTGAGCGCCTTGCGGGCATCGATGCCCAAGGCGGTGGTCCAGGCCAAGGCCGTCAGTGCCAGGCGGTCCGCCGTGCGCTGGCCCTCCATGCTGCGCCTGGCGTTCAAGAGGATCCGCAGGGCGTTGCGGTCACCGTCGGGACGGGGGCGGAGCAACGACAGGACATCAATTCCCAGGACGGTTTGGGCGGCGGCAGCCTCGGCGATGGCATCGGATTTCCCCTTGCCCAGCTGGGATTTCCTTCGCGGGGGCCGCACGTCACAGACCTCGGTTCCGGCGCCCAGCAGGGCACGGGTCAGGCCGGCCCCGTGTAGGAGCTGGCGCCTCAATGGAAACCAGTGCCTTCCGGTTGCCTGTCCGGCGGTCCATCCACGCCATGGCGCGGGTGATGTCCGGCGGACTGGTTGGAAAAGTTGCCATCTCGGTGATCTGGCCGGTCGCCAAGGACAGGATGGCGTAGGTGTGGGTCTTGGCATGGGTGTCCAAACCGATGAGGTGCACGTACTTTTCGGCCACGTTGGTCATGTCGATTTCTCCCTTCCCATTGGCTGGCGGAAGCGCCAATCCGGGGTGAGTCACGCTGAGACAGTTCTCTAACGAGTCACGGCCTACCGGCGTCGGCGGGCTGGAGAAAACATGGCCACGGTGTGTGGTTCCAGTGTGCCAGAGTCGGTGGCCTGAGCCGGTAGCTGTTGCCGGGGAAGTTGATGACCTCGGTGTGGTGGACGATCCTGTCGATCATGGCCGAGGCGATCGTGGCGTCGCCGAACACGTCGGCCCAGCGGCTGAACGCGAGGTTGCTGGTGAGGACCAGCGCGGCCTTCTCGTAGCGGGAAGAGAACAGCTGGAAGAACAGGTTCGCGGAGTCCTGGTCAAACGGGATGTAGCCCACCTCGTCAATCTATGCGGATATCCGCATAGATCGATTTATGCCGAGCCGGCAACTATGCCGAGGCGCTTGACGTGCCGGCCCCGGAACGGGCGCTGTTGCCGTGATTCCGTGGGGAACCGGCTCGCCCATATCGGCATAGTTACAGGCTTTCGAGGAACGCCAAGGTCTTGTCCGGTGGGCGGTACCGTCCCGGGGTCGCCGTGGTTGGTGCCACCAGAGCGAGTGCCTTTTCCTTGATGGTGAGGTCGGCATGAAGGTAGGCGTCTGTGGAGCGGACTCCGGCGTGGCCAAGCCAGAGCGCGATCACCGAGGTGTCAACACCGGCCTGGAGCAGGGACATGGCACAGGTGTGGCGGAAGACGTGGGGATGGACTGTCTTCCCTGCCAGCGACGGGCATTTCTGCGCGGCAGCCTTGGCGTGGGTGCTGACTCGCAGCGCGACGGCATCGCGGCTGAGCCGGCGTCCGGTGCGCGTGGGGAAGAGCGGATCGTGGGGTTGTCCCGCCCGTTCCTTCAGCCAGGCGCGCAGCAGAGCTTCGACGGGTCGGTTGAGTGGGACCGCGCGTTGTTTGCGTCCCTTGCCTTCACAACGGACGTTCGCGCCGGTTCCCAGAGTGAGGTCGTTGCAGTTCAGCCCGGTGATTTCGGAAACGCGCAGTCCGGTCTGGATGGCCAGGAGCATCAGCACCTTGTCGGGCCGGCCTTCCCAGCTGGACTGGTCCGGGGCCGCCAGGATGGCATCAACCTCCGGTGCGGTCAGGAACGTCACGACACGCTTTTCGAAGCTTTTGGGCGGGATGGCCAGCACCCGTTGCATCAGGAGCGCATGTTCGGGATGGCGCAGTGCTGCGTATGAATAGAGTCAACGGATCGCGGTGAGCCGAACATTGCGGGTCCTGACACTGTTGTGCCGCCGGTCCTCGAGGTGGTTGAGGAATCGGGAGATCATGGCTGCATCCAGGTCGTCCCAGTCGAGTTGGGCGGGCAGCTTGTTGGTCTGTTCGTGTACGAACCCGAGAAGGAGTTTGAAGGCGCCGCGGTATGCGGCGATGGTGCGGGGACTGGCTTGGCGTTGTTGGGCAAGGCGGTCGGTGAAGAACAGCTGCAGCGTCGGGGCTATGAGCGTCACGAGCGCACCTCCGTCCAGCGCGTGTTTTGCCGTTCGGCGGCCAAGGCGAGCAGCTCCGGAGCGGCGGAGAGATACCAGCAGGTGGAGGCCGGTTCCCGGTGGCCAAGGTACGTTGACAACGATGGAACCTTTGCCTGGACGTCTTCACCGCTCCGGTACCAACTGAGCAGGGTCCGGATGGCAAAGGTATGGCGCAAGTCGTGGATCCGCGGGGCTGAGGGCGCATCGGCCCCGATCCCGGCATTCGTGACCAGTTGCCGGAATGTCTGGCACACCACGGTGTAGCAGAGCCGTTTGCGCGTCAGGGAGACGAAGAAACTGGCATCGACCGAGACTGTTTGCAGCTCGTCACGCAGTGCTGCATGACGTTTCAAGGCCTGGAGGGTGCTGTCCTGAAGGGGTACCAGGCGGGACTTGCCGAACTTGGACTCACGGATCAGCAACACCTGCCCGCTCCAGTCCACGTCGGCGCGGTCGAGTTTGATGGCCTCGCCGATGCGCAGCCCGGTGGCCGCCAACAACCCGATCAAGGTCTCATAGGTTGCTGCCCGCAATGGTTGGGCGATCGAGCTGCGGGCCTGGTGCATCAATGCTTCGATGTCGGCGCTGGAGTAGATGAACGGCAGGCGCCATCGTTGCCGGCGCGGCACCAGCCCCAACGGCGGAACCTCGGTCTCGGGGTGGATTCCTGAGCTTGCTATTTAACCTTGTAGTGGGCCAACCCGACGGGCTGGATCACAGGTTTGGTCCGGTTGATGCTGCCCTTGGGGCGTCCGGGGCCGGCAGTTGAGGCTATCGGCGGCTTCGCGGGATGCACCGTGTTCTGGCAGGTCCGCCGATAGGTTGCCCGGACCCGCGCCGGGGACAGGCATGTTGCCGGGGTTGGCGGTTGCCATGGCAGACGGCATTCAACGGCCAGTGGCCGGGCCAGGCGCAGCAGCGTGTGTGCTGCCATCACGATCCAGGTCCACCGGTCGGCCGCGGCCGGTTCCCGCAGGTGTGGTCTGGCCCAGCCCAGGTTCTGTTTCAGGAACCTGAAGGTGTGCTCCAGATCGAAGCGGCGCAGATACATCGACCACCAATGATCCATTTCCTGCCCGTCATCGGGAACCGGCTTGGAGGCCCACAACCACAAGGGCTTGGGGTTCCGGTTCCCCGGCAAATACTCGACCTTCAAGTTGATCACGGTGCCCTCGATCAACGGCAGTGGACCTTGGTGGTCCTTGAACCCGCCGCGGGAACCGGGCTTCGGGTGCATGCGCCCGAACGCGGCCGCCTCCACCGTTCCGTACCGGTCCAGGACATGCTCCGTGGCGCACACCGGGACCGGATGCGTGGCCGGGTCGCGCAACACCAGTTTGTCCCCGTGGCGTGGCGCCCGGCCCCTGGTCGGGCCGCGGCGGGCACCGCCCGGGGCGTAGAACACCCGGTCCGAACGCAGCCTGGCCACCAGGATGACCGGCAGGTCCCGCAGCAGCCAGGCCAGCCGGGCCACGTCATAGCCGGCATCCATGACCACCAGAACCTCGGGATCGGAAGCCACCTGATGCCCCGTGGCGATCAGCCGTTCGACGACACCGCGCAACTGGATGGCGGTGACCTCCGTGGCATCATCGCCGGGGCGCAGCCGCACCACGTCCAGCAGGGCCGTCCACGAGGTGGCCCCGGGCTCCAGGGCCGCAACGAAGGAGTACGGCCAGCCCGGAACCATTTGCGCCTGCCCGCTGCCCCGGGCGTAGGCGTGGCAGAAGGCGCGTCCGGGACTGCAAGCGGCATCCGGGCGCAGCCAGTTCGAGACGTCCACCGCCAGCACGACCCTCTCCCGGCCGTCGGGACCAGGCATTGTGGGCACGGGCACCGCGCCGATGTGTTCCTTCAGTGCCGTGTGGTTGATCTGGCCGTGGTTGATCGCGTCGTACAGGGCACCGTAACCACGGTGGTGCCCGGGTTCCAGGGACAGGTGGGCCAGGTCCGTGACTTTCCCCCGGGCGCACAGCAGCGCATCGGTGAGTTCGAAGAGCGTGTCGGCCCGGCGGGTGAGGCACCGGTAATAGCCTTGGCGGAACGCATCAAAGTGTTCAGTTGCCGCGGTGCATTGCGGCGGAAGGGAACCCCCGTGCATAATCATGGCTACGGCCCTCGGTTCCTGGTGATGCTTCGTTGTTTGGTAACAAAAAGCATCGGAAACGAGGGCCGGTTATGGTGCCATGACACGCCGGGCAGGGCCCGGAGATTCAAGGATTTTTCCGCCAAAGGTAACTATTCAGGGGGCGTGTGGCGTGTTGACGCGGTTTAGGCGTCCGCCGGGTGGATTCTGAAGAGGTTCGCAGGCAGGTAGGCACCTTCCCGGGTTGGCTGGTTCACATGTCCGATTCATCCGCTGTTCCCACGGTCGGGTCGTTGCTGGCCCGGCTGGAAGAATCCGACGCGCGAATCGGGTCGTTGCTGGCCCGGCTGGAAGAATCCGACGCGCTGATCACGGCCCTGAAAACCGGGGTCGGCTCCCTGCGCTCGACGGTCGCCACCCTCGACGGCCGCCTGAAAAAGAACTCGCAGAACTCCTCCAAACCACCGAGCACCGACGCGTTCACCAAACCGCCGCCACGGTCCCTGCGCCGGCCCTCGGGCCGTTCCCCGGGCAAGCAGTCCGGGGATCCGGGGATGCGCCCGGAACCGGTCGATACCCCCGATGTGGTGCCGATCCACGAACCGGACCGCTGCGGGCGCTGCGGGCTGGATGTTTCCCAGGGACCGGTGACCGGAGAGCGGTTCCGGCAGGTCTTCGACCTGCCCGCGATCCGGCTGCACATCACCGAGCACCGGGCACGCACCCGCCAATGCTCCTGCGGGCACCAGTGCGAAGCGCCCTTCCCGGCCGAGGCCACCGCCACCACCTGCTACGGGCCAAGGATCCAGGGGCTGGGCGCCTAGCTGATGGGCCGGCACCACCTGCCGGTGGCCCGCACCGCCGAGCTGATGGCCGACGCCTTCGGTGCCCCGGTCTCCACCGGGTGGCTGGCCTCCCTGCAACCGCGGGCGAAGAAGCTGCTCGAACCGTTCCTGGAAGCGGCCAGGGCCCGGGTGCGCCACGCAGGGGTGGCGCACTTTGATGAGACCGGGGCCCGGGTTCAGGGGAAGCTGGCCTGGGTGCATGTGGCCTCCACCGGGGCGGTGACGCTCTTGCATCTGGCCCCGGCACGCAGCGGCGGGTCCATTGAAGCCGGCGGGATCCTGGGGCACGGCTTCAACGGGGTGGCGGTGCACGCCGGGCTTCCGGCCTACCGCCGCTACCCGGTCCGGCATGGGTTGTGCAACGCGCACCACCTCCGGGAACTGGCCGGGATCGCCGAGGCCGGCGGGCAGGACTGGCCGCTGCGGATGGCCGATTTGTTGGTGGAGATGCTCGTGGCCGTGGACGGGGCCAAAGCGGCAGGCAAGACCAGCCTGAACAAGTGGGTGCTGCGCGGATACCGGCGCCGGTACCGGTGCCTGATTGCCCGCGGGGTGGGACTGAATCCGCTCCCGCCACCGACCGGGAAGCGCGGCCGGCCCGCGATGGGCCCGGTGCGTTCCCTGCTCAAACGCCTGGACACCTACGAGGACGATGTCCTGCGCTTCGCCCACGACTTCACCGTCAGCTTCGATAACAACCACGCGGAGCGTGACGTCCGGATGGTCAAGCTGCAGCAGAAGGTCTCCGGATCCTGGCGGTCATGGGAGGGCGCCGAAGCGTTTCTGGCCGTGCGCTCCTACGTCGGAACCGCACGGAAACAGGGCAAAAACGCCGGTGGTGCCCTCAGGGACCTCTTCTGCGGGAACCCCTGGATCCCCGCCACCCCCTGAACAGTTACGACCTGGGCAAGGTCGGCAACTGCCAGATCGGCGTGTCCGTGAACGCCGTCACCGACGCCGCCTCGTGCCCGCTGGACTGGCGCCTGTTCCTGCCCGAATCCTGGGACGACACCTGCCAGGACACCAACGAGGACGCCGCGAAGGCCGCGGCCCGGCGGGCGAAGGCGCAGATCCCTGACACGGTGCGGCACCGGGGAAAGTGGGAACTGGCCCTGGAAATGATCGACGAGCTCGCCGCCTGGGGCTTTCCCCCGCCGCTGCTGGTCATGGACGCCGGCTATGGTGAGTGCGGCCCGTTCCGGTCCTCACTCACCGAAAGGGGCATCTTGTATGTGGCCGCGGTGAAGTCCGACACCAGCGTCCACCGGGACGGGGCGGCCCCCGCGCTGATGGACTACGGCGGGCGCGGGCCCAGGCCACACGCCCTCCGGTACCACGACACCCCGGTCTCGGTGAAGGAACTGGCGCAGGAGGCGCGCGATGCCTTCACCGCGGTCACCTGGCGGCAGGGCACGAGAACCGGCCCCGGGAACCCGGACGCGGCCATGACCGGACGGTTCGCCGCCCTGCGGGTCCGTCCGGCCAACCGGACCATCCCGCGGGACGGTGAGGGGGCCGTGCCCGCCGAATGGCTCATCATCGAGTGGCCCCAAAACGCGCCGGAACCCACGGACTACTGGCTCTCCACCCTGCCCGGGGCCACCGCGCTGGCCGGGCTCGTGCGCCTGGCGAAGATCCGGTGGCAGATCGAACACGACTACCGCGAACTCAAGCACGGCCTGGGACTGGACCATTTCGAAGGCCGGACCTGGGCCGGCTGGCACCACCACGCCACCCTGGTCAGCGCCGCCCACCTCTTCCTCACGACCCTCCGCCTGGCTGCCCACCCAAAAGCCCGGCCGCCGCCCTGAGCTTCTACCAGGTGCTGCACGAACTCCAGGCCGCAGTCATCGGGCTCATCGGCCGCTGCCCCTGGTGCCGGCAACGGGCACCAACCTAACCAAGCACTACTAGGGTGTGTCTCCTAATCAGTGGTTTTGCGGTTTGGCATGATTGATGGGTGCCTTCTCGCTATTCCGTGTTGTCCGATGCCCAGTGGGAGTCCATTGCCCCGTTGATGCCCGATTCGTCGGGGAAACCGGGCCGACCCTTCAACGACCACCGGCTGATGACCGAGGGCATCATCTACCGCTACCGGGCAGGGATCCCATGGCGTGATCTCCCTGCCTATTTCGGGTCGTGGAAGACCGTGTGGAAGCACCACCGCCGCAACGCCGCCAACGGGACCTGGGACAAGGTCCTGGCGGCGTTGCTGACCCGCGCGGACACGGCCGGGCTGATCAACTGGGAGGTCTCGATCGACTCCACGGTCAACCGTGCCCACCAGCACGGCACGAACCTGCCCCGCCACACAGGGGGACCTGTCGAATTACAGGAATCTGCTCGACGAGCCTGAGGACCATGCCATCGGCCGGTCCCGCGGCGGGCTGACCACCAAGATCCACGCCCTGGTGGATGGCAACATGCGTCCCCTGGTCCTGCTGCTGGGGCCGGGCCAGGGCGGGGACTCGCCGATGTTTGAGAACCTCATGGAGGCCCTGAAGGTAGAAAGGCCCGGTCCCGGCCGGGCCCGCACCCGCCCGGACCGGGCCATGGCCGACAAGGCCTATTCCTCCAAAGCAATCCGGGCGTACCTGCGCGGGCGGGGCATCGAGTGCGTTATCCCGGAAAAGGACGACCAGAAGGCCAACCGGAAACGCAAGGGCTCCGCCGGGGGACGCCCCGTCAGATACGACAGGGACGCCTACAAACGGCGCAATGTGGTCGAGCGCAGCTTCAACACCCTCAAGCAATGGCGGTCCCTGGCCACCCGCTACGACAAACTGGCCCTCACCTACCGCTCAGCGGCCGTCCTGCACGCCGTCGTCATCTGGAGCGCCGCATTGGGAGACACGCCCTAGGGTGTGTCTCCTAATCAGTGGTTTTGCGGTTTGGCATGATTGATGGGTGCCTTCTCGCTATTCCGTGTTGTCCGATGCCCAGTGGGAGTCCATTGCCCCGTTGATGCCCGATTCGTCGGGGAAACCGGGCCGACCCTTCAACGACCACCGGCTGATGACCGAGGGCATCATCTACCGCTACCGGGCAGGGATCCCATGGCGTGATCTCCCTGCCTATTTCGGGTCGTGGAAGACCGTGTGGAAGCACCACCGCCGCAACGCCGCCAACGGGACCTGGGACAAGGTCCTGGCGGCGTTGCTGACCCGCGCGGACACGGCCGGGCTGATCAACTGGGAGGTCTCGATCGACTCCACGGTCAACCGTGCCCACCAGCACGGCACGAACCTGCCCCGCCACACAGGGGGACCTGTCGAATTACAGGAATCTGCTCGACGAGCCTGAGGACCATGCCATCGGCCGGTCCCGCGGCGGGCTGACCACCAAGATCCACGCCCTGGTGGATGGCAACATGCGTCCCCTGGTCCTGCTGCTGGGGCCGGGCCAGGGCGGGGACTCGCCGATGTTTGAGAACCTCATGGAGGCCCTGAAGGTAGAAAGGCCCGGTCCCGGCCGGGCCCGCACCCGCCCGGACCGGGCCATGGCCGACAAGGCCTATTCCTCCAAAGCAATCCGGGCGTACCTGCGCGGGCGGGGCATCGAGTGCGTTATCCCGGAAAAGGACGACCAGAAGGCCAACCGGAAACGCAAGGGCTCCGCCGGGGGACGCCCCGTCAGATACGACAGGGACGCCTACAAACGGCGCAATGTGGTCGAGCGCAGCTTCAACACCCTCAAGCAATGGCGGTCCCTGGCCACCCGCTACGACAAACTGGCCCTCACCTACCGCTCAGCGGCCGTCCTGCACGCCGTCGTCATCTGGAGCGCCGCATTGGGAGACACGCCCTAGTGGTAGGTGCCCCGCCTGCTGCGAGGCAGACAGGTGAAAAAGGAGGGCTGCTCAACTGGCGCAAGCGGAATGACAAGCCACTGCCCGCCGTAGAACTCCACGTACGAGTCCGAAGGGCAACCTGCATAGGCTTCTTCTCGTGTCATGCTGATCATTTCCTTTCAAAACCCGGTTGCGGAGATGTCTACATCCCTCTGTTCTTCCTTAAGTCTTAGACCTTTAAGCTTATATGTCAATAGACATTTGAAGTTAAAGGTTAGACAATGAAGAAGGCGTAGCCGAGCACGCCTACGAAGGAGCAAGGGTCCATGACCACGTGGAGAGAGCAGCTCGCCTTCGCCCCCTTGGCCACCTTTGATCGGGGGGAAGAGGTCGGGAGGCGGCTCAGGTACGCCATTGAGCTCGGAGTGCTTGAAGACGGGACTCAGCTGCCCAGTGAAAACGAGCTTGCAGCCAAGATGGGCGTGTCAACACTGACTCTTCGCGCCGCGTTGGCCGAGCTACGGGGGCGCGGCTTGCTCGAGACGCGGCGGGGCAAGGGCGGCGGAAGCTTCGTCAAGGCCAGTACCGGCGACATCATCAAGGCCGAGCGTGAATCTCTCATGGCCTATTCTCTTGATGACCTGCGCGATATCCGTGACTACTGGGCCTTCTTGGCGGGTTCGGCAGCTGCGGCCGCGGCGGAGCGGAGCGGACGGCTTTCCCTTGGGCGCTTGGCATCCATGGCGCTGAAGATCGAGTCGGCTGAGGATTCTGCGCAGGCGATCCGTGACGACAGCAGGTTTCACATCGAACTTGCCGCAAGCTCGGGTTCCGTCAGGCTCACACGCGAGGAGATGGCGATGCAGGCCGAGGTGGGGCCGCTGATTTGGGCAGCCCCCGTCGGATACGGTAACGCCGCGGCAGAACATGTCGCTATCGTGGAGGCCATCCGGTCCGGAGACGGGGCACAAGCCCGGGCTCTGGCCGAAGATCATGTCCGTTCGGATATGAACCGGGTACTCGACTTACGAATGAGCGTGGACGGATCACGCGAAGAGTCTTTTTCTGACCCCGTCAAGGAAGAACGCCAAGTAGCGTTGATCGAATCCTTTACGGAGTTGCTGGCGGATACGGCCTCATCCTCGATCCGTTCGATTGAACACGCGGTTCGCGCACAGCTAGGCTCTAAGCGTCAGGGGGACAGCTCTGACCTGGACGCAATCTACGACGCTTCGCGACAGACTCTCGAAGGGGCCGTTCCACTTTTATACGGAGCGGGCTTCTTGCCTGACGTCTCATTCGGCCCTGCGGGCGCGGCGTGGTGCCATGCCCCGTCTGGACCTCAGTCCCTTCAGCGGCTCGTGATCGACTGGGACTTATATGAGGGCGGTACGGCAACGTGGCGTCCCGAGGATTACGGCGATGGAGCCGTCCACATCAGCCATGCGTACTTGGACGCGAACGGGAGCAACGAAAACATCATCACCTTCAGCAAAGCCGTTTTCGTGGGGGAAGAAATGGTCGGGATCGTCGCTGCGGATGTACTTGTCCGGGGAATTCAAAGCCAGCTCGAACCGAACCTTCGGGCCCTACCTCCGAATACGTGCCTCGTCGACCAGAACGATGTGATCATCGCAACCAACACCGGCCGCTTCATGGGGGGAATCTACTCCCCCGGACGATACGCGGGGAAGCAGATTGACCTCCACGCCGTGCCCTGGCGGCTCTTCGTGGGCACCCCTGCCTCCGACCGCGCGCCGCAAATAATCGCTCCACACATATAGCCTTACATTGTGGACGACCAGCCGTCGAAGGTTTCGTCGTATATACGGCTCCAGCAGAAGGGGGCATTCTCCGGCTGAACCATGGCCAGGATCCCCTTGCACGGATATGGCTGCTATGACAGTCCATGACCAGTTGTTGCGAAGTACGGTCACTCCGCCTCCTGTCAATATTAGGTAAACGCTAGCCTGACGTCAGGCAGCATGGGATAAGAGTGTCAGAACAGGGCCTGGACAGCACTTCCTGCACGTGTCCCCTGAACAGTCTTAGCTTGCGATTAAACCTCAGCGCTCCCGTTGCGCGTTCTCTTTGAGCAGGAGTTCGGTGGGTTGGTTGGCGACGCTGCGCATCTGGGAAACGAGTGCGCGTAGTTTCCGGTCGTTGGCGATCCATTCGGCCTAGAGCTCGGGCCCGGTGAGCCGGCGGGTGGCGGTCTTGCCGTGGATCTTGGCGGTCCATTGCCAGCAGGGACCATGCAGCACCGGCCGGTCGGCATGGCACCGGCAGTTCGGCTTGCCACACCGGTTATGGCGCAGGGCAAGGCTGCCGGCGCAGATGTAGCCAAGACTTGCCATCTCTAGCGCCAGCTCCCTGTAGCGGCGCCGGCAGGCGGCGAGCCGGTCTGCGGCTGAAGGTGCCATCGTGGGGATCCTTCCGGAGTGCCGGTCAATTCCGGAGTCCCTGCTGTCCACTCGTAATAATACTCTGGGGTAGTCAGCTGACCGGACTAAAATGAGGGTGTGGACGAGTTCCGGCCCCGGGCTGGGGTGGATTACCCGCGCTCTGCCGGGGAGTTCCGGGCATGGTTTGCGACCGATGCTGATTGTCTGGACTATCTGGATTGGCTGCGCTGGCCGGATGGCTTCGTTTGCCCGCACTGCTCGCATGCCGGCGGGTGGGTTATGGCCGACGGGCGGCACAAATGTGTTGCCTGCGGCGCCCGGACGGCCGTCACGGCAGGGACTCTCTTCGATCGCCGCCGGACACCGCTGACGGTGTGGTTCACGGCCTGCCGGCTGTTTTCCATGCAGAAGAACGGCATCTCCGCCCAGGGCCTGCAACGGTCGCTGGGGATCGGCTCATACCCGACGGCGTGGGCGATGCTGCACCGGTTGCGCTCGGTGCTGGTGCGTCCGGGCCGGGAACGGCTGGCCGGCGTGGTCGAGGTCGATGAAACATTCATCGGCGGCTACGAGCCAGGACTGGCCGGCGGACGTGCCCGCGGCAAGAAGGCCCCGGCCGGTGTCGCGGTCGAGGTCACCGAACCGGCGGGTTTCGGCCGGGCCCGCATGGCGTTGCTGACGGATGCCACGGGGCCGTCACTGCATCACTTCGTCGCGGAGAATGTTGCACCGGGCACCCTGGTCATCACCGATGGCTGGGCCGGCTACCAGGGCATCGGGGCGCTCGGCTATGGCCACGAGCCGCGCAGCCAACGCGCTGCCCGCGCCCGCGGCGAGGACCCGGGGCCATTGTTGCCGGCGGTCCACCGCGTCATTTCATTAGCCAAGCGCTGGCTGCTGGGCACCCACCAGGGCTCGGTCGGTGAGGCGCACCTGCAGGCCTACCTCAACGAGTTCGTGTTCCGCTTCAACCGCCGCCACTCCACCAGCCCGGGCCTGATCTTCTTCCGCGTGCTGCAACTCGCCGTCGCCCACGACCCGGTACGCTACCGCGGCATAGTCGCCGATCCCGGGCCCAAACCAGCCCACCCCACTCCGCCTACACGCCGCGGCCACCCGCCAAGCATGGAGCACACTGCCGCCGACCGGCCATGGCGGACCCAAAACTAGGCCGGTCAGATGAATACCCCAGATCGGCATAACCGGGAGCACATAGTGTTCGCCCCGGCCGTGCAAGTAGGCGGCGTGATTACGTTGGGTGTGCAGCGCATCGGCGGCCACGACGACACCACGGACGTCCTTGATGCCGTCCGGCAGGGTGGAGAAATAGGGGATTTCGTTGGATTTCTCGGCCACCGAGACCTGCCCCAGCACGGCACCGGTGTCCTGGTCGATGGCGGACATCAAATGCACCCTGGAACCGCCACCGTTCTTCGCACCACGGACTTCCTTCCCGTCAATCGCGATCGCCGTTGCGGAGGTCACCGCCTGGGCCCAGGCGCCGGCCAGTTTGTCCATCGCGTCCCCGTCGAGGCGTTCAAGCACCCGGCCGAGCGTGGTGGCGTGTGGGGCGCCGATGCCCAATTCGGCGAGCTGGTCCCGGGCCGTGTCGGCGGCCCATTCGGCGATCTCCACCAGGGTTTTCTGCCCGGCGATGACGGCGCACACCATGATGACCAGCAGGTGCGCGAAGCGGTGCCGCACGCCCCGCTTCGCCCGCGGATCCGGCAGTTCACACAGCACCGCCAGGGCCCGGGCGCGATCGATGGATGGACACCGGCCCGGAACCGGAAAATCCGTCGACCAACAAGGCAAGGTGAGAGGATGGCACGAGGGAACTCCTGGTAAGACAGCGGCTTCAACACCTACTGGCTTAACGGGGGTTATCCTCTTTTAATCCTCTTTTAACAGTCAGTCGGACCCCGGATCGTCTCACTATTTAAGACGCCAACCAGTCACCCGCGACTTTGCAGTCGCCCTGGGTAAGGTCGTCGTTGAACGAATCGGGGGCTCGAGTCTACGGCGGCGGCGTGATGAAGATGCTCAACGTAAAGGCTGAAGACGTCACCTCGGCAGAAGCAAAAGACATCAGCCCGGCAGAGTACGGAGGCTGGGGTCTCGGGACATGGCTGGGTGAAGACCTGGGGTGTTCGTTGATTTTCCGGGGTCTCCCGTCGATGCACTGCTGTTAATTTTGCCCATTTAACGATAATAATTTTGCCCATTTAACGATAAAATAGACATGAGAATTCATTGCGTTTGGAAGGGCGACATGATGGCTGTCATGACCACCCAACCGCCCCTGCCTGTTGCGATGGTTTCGGCTGCCGTGCCGGTGGGCCTGGCAGTGTCCCTGGTGGAGGACGACCAGGGCGGGGAAGTCTATATTCGCGGGCAGTTGACGTTTTCCTGGAGCCCTCTTCAAGTCGACGTAGCAAAACGGGTGTGCACTCTTCTTGCTGCTTCAGAGATTCCGGGAGCCCCGTCAAAGTGGTCCCGATGACCGCTCATGGGAGTTCTCAGACCATGATGCTCCACCGGTACGCTCCGAGCTGTGAATCGCAGCAGTATCCGGCGTTGTTTTGTTAGCGGTAAATGGCCGGTGTCGTGAGTGGAGGGCGCCGCCATACCGTCGCTGATCAGCTGGGAACGGTTCCATCAATCAACCCCCTGACGAGGCGCCGGCCGGGGTCAGGCCAGCGGACGGCACGAGGTTCCACTCGCTGTCGTGCGTGGTTCGCTGGCATCGGTCGGCGATAACTCGATTCATGGTTATGAACATCAAGCTCAGCGACCGACAGACCGCCGACAGCGATGATCCGCTCGGGCGTGACTGGTACGGCTAGGACCCTGAGGCAACACCAGAGCAGCTCTGGGCGCACAATCGCGGTGACTGGTTCCTGGACAAGACGCGCATCGCGAGTGAGCGATGGGCAGCTCTCAACTACCAAGGCCGGATCGTGCTGGTCGTGGAACTCCGTGGCCCGGATCACGAGATCGTGACGGGTATCGACACAGGGCGACCAAAGAAGGCTCTCAACGGCCGCCCCCTGTCGGCTGGACATCCCGTCCACGAGGCCTTGATCTGGACGCCGGTCGAATACGCGCCCGGCAGCAGGAACTCAATTTTGTATGGCCCGGACCCTGAGACTGCCGGCGCGGTAGAGGCGGACCTACCAGAGGCGCGGGATCTACCCGGTGCAGGGGGCCAAGGGCTGCAAATGGACGCCGACATCCGCAGAGCGATTGAGAATGCTGCACATGATCGTTTGATGCGCCACTACCGAAACGCCGGCTGGACCGTTACAGACACCCGGCAAAATCATCCCTACGACGCCGCAGCGGACAGGGCTACCGAGCGGATCTACCTTGAAGCGAAAGGCACCCAGAGCAGAGGGAACTCGGTCATCGTCACGCGCAATGAGGTCGATCACGCCGGCCACCATCCGGGACTCTGCAAGATGGGCGTGTGGTCCGGGATGCGACTCGTGGACGGGGCAGTGGATCCTGAGGCGGGGGTCTTCAGGATTCTTCCCTTCAATCCAGACGACGGGCAACTGCGTCCCGCGACTTCGATTGGACGCTTCCCAGCGACGCCACATGACGACGGGTGGAGCGCCCCGCCGGACTACCGCCGTGTCAAGGCACCGCTTAAGAGGGTGAGCATCACTTGGTGGCACCTCCCGTCCACGAAGTGGATATGAGCGCCTGGGGGACGGAGTTTTACGTCCTATCAAAGGTTCCTTTATCAGGACACGACGGCCGGCCGACGGCGGTTGGCCGAAGTCCAGCTTTCGCGGCAGTTCCCGGGACCCGGAATCGTCTCATCAATGTGTCTCACGTAGGCTATTCTCAACAAAAGGAAATTTGGCCTTTGATGATCATTTGAGGAGTCGGCATGGGGAGTATCGGATATGCCAGAGTCAGCACCGTGGACCAGAACACGGATCTGCAGCATGCGGCGTTGAGGGCCGCGGGCTGCCACCGGATCTTCACCGACCACGGCGTGAGCGGCACGAAGGCCAGCCGGCCCGAACTGGACAAAATGCTCGATCACCTGCGCGACGGTGATGAGGTGGTGGTCTGGAAGCTGGACCGGCTGGGGCGCAACACCCGCAACCTGCTGGCTCTCATCGATGACCTGGAACACCGAGGCGTGCACTTCCGCAGCATTACGGAAGGCATCAGCACGACGGGGCCGATGGGCCGGGCCATGCTCACCGTCATGTCCGCGTTCGCCCAGCTCGAGCGCGACCAGCTGGCCGAGCGGACCAGGGCCGGCATGGCCGCGGCCGCCGAACACGGGCGAAAGGCCGGACGGCGGGAAGTCACCGCCGCCCATGCGAAGGTCAAGCGCGCCCGCGACCTGAAAGCCCAGGGGCTCACGCCGGCCGACATCGGGAAGATCATCGGGGCCAGCCGCGCCACCGTGTACCGCTACCTGAACATGGGAAGCAGCGACTTGGTCTGACAAGGACCGAATGGGACGTCCTCGACGCCCGGGCTGAGCGCTTGGCCAGCGATTTACGTTCCTGCGGGGCACTCCTCCCAGGCACGCCTGTTCTATAACTGGGTGCCGTAGATGAATTCCTTGGCGTGGTCTACGGCCTTTCTGAAGGCGTCGTTGCGGAGGGTGATCTGTTCGCCGGTGTCTGTTTTGCCTGGCTCGATGTAGGCCGTGTAGCCGGGGTGCAGCACCCAGATGTCCCCGGACGGGGGCAGGTAGAAGACCCCGAAGGAGCGGTGCCGGGGGTCCTCGGCCCAGATGGGGACCACGGCGATGGCCGCGCCGGTGTCGGCGTTGATCCATTGTGCCCGGGGCAGGGGTTGTTCATGTACTTCGGGGTCCAGGAACGGGGCCGTCCCTTTGCCCCAGCGCTGTTCAAACCGTTCATGAAACGCCGGTAGCAGAAGGTGATCGTACGGGTGCCAGGGGCTCATGGCAGGCTCCTTTCAGGATCGTTCGGTGTGACGGTGGCAGGCCGGGCGTGGCGGATTCACCGCCGGTTCCACCACAGGATCCGGTACCCGCCCGGAGCGGGTTCTTCACCCCGTGCTCCACGGTCCGGCAGCCGGCCGAACAGATCCCATCGGCCGGTAACCTGACCTCCGGTGATCTGCCGTCCGGGAGCCGGGTTCCCGTGGTGTGTTTCGTCAAGTCTAAGTAGGCCGTTTCAGCGCTAAGAATTAGGCCACCTCGGCCCGTTTCTGGTCCATTTCAGCGGTTGGCTATTTCATGAGGGCATTTTTGACCCGGTAGGACTCGCCGCGGAATTGCAGAAGCCGTCCGTGGTGGACCAGCCGGTCGATGACGGCGGCGGCCATGTTGTCGTCCCCGAACACTGTTCCCCAGCGGGAAAACTCCAAATTTGTGGTGATGATCAGGCTGCGTTTTTCATACCCGTCAGCGATCACCTGGAAGAGAAGCCTGGCCCCTTCGGTATCGATCGGCAGGTAGCCCAGTTCGTCAATCGCCAGGAGCTGGTTCTTGGCCAGGGCGGCCAGTTCCTTGTCGAGGCGGTCTTCGTCCTTGGCGCGGCGCAGCATCATGACCAGGGCGGAGGTCGTGAAGAACCTGGCCTGGATGCCCTGCCGGCAGGCTGCGGCCACCAGGGCGGTGGCCATGTGGGTCTTGCCCGTGCCGACGTCCCCGTAGAGGACCAGGTCCTGGGCCCGGTTGATGAAATCCAGGGATTCGAGGGGTTCGCGGCCGTAGTCCTCCGGGAACCGGACACTGCCGTAGTCGAACCCGGTGAGTGTTTTCATGGCCGGCAGCCTCGCTGCCTTCAGCAATCGTTGGCGGCGTGACTCCTGCCGGGATTCGTGCTCGGCCAGCAGGACCTCGTGGAGGTATTCGCGTTGTTTCGGGGTGCCCTTCTCGGCCCATTCGGTCAACACGCTGCCGGTCAGCGAGGCATGCTTGCCCGCTTCGAGGATGTCTTGGACGGTGATCGGGTTCATGCGACTTCTCCGGTGGTGGTGTTCAGGGTGGTGAAGGTGTCATAGACACTCAGATCCACGTTGGCTGCCGGCGGTTCGGTGCCGTCAGCCAGACGGCGGGCCAGCATGCCCAGCATGGCCATGTCCGGTGCATCCCCGCGCTGGATCAGGGTGTCGGCAGCGGCCACCGCGGCATCGAATCCCGCCGCCGACGAGGCGGCGTCCACGGCGTTGAACAGGCGGCGCCGCCCGGTGGCGGTGGCTTTGTCCAGCCAGTCACGCACGGGGTCGGTGACCAGGGCCCGCAGCGGGGAATGGGACCACGCCCCGGGCTTCGTCACGAGCAGCGGCACCAGGGAAGCCGGGTCGAAGACCGTCTCGGCCTGCTTCCCGAAGACGCGTGGGAACGTGCGGACGGGTTCGGAATGCTCGTCAAGGATCTGCACCACGTCGTGTCCCAACCCCACCGTGAGCATCCGCCCGTGGAAGACGGGCCCGGCGGCGTACGTGTTCCCGTCAATGAGCAGGTTCCCGGTCTTGTCGGCCTTGCGCGATTCGTAGCGCACGGCATCGAAACCGATCCCCGGCAGTTCCATGGAGGCGCGGCCACGTCCTGGGCGAACAGCTCACCCAGGGGCAGGCCCTTGCGGTAGTGCACTGTGGTGGCCAACGCATCGCAGCGCGCCATGAGGACCTTGTTGAGCCCCTCCAAGGTGGCGGCCTCCGGCTCGGGGACCATGAAGTTCCGGCGCAGGAACCCCACCGCGTTCTCCACGTTGCCCTTCTCGTGGCCCGAGTATGGATTGCAATAGCGGGACTGGGACCGGTAATGGAGTTTGAAGGCGCCAAACAGCTTCGTCTCGGTCACCCTGGTTCCCACCCGGTTTCCGATGCCCGTCGCGTTGTCAAAGACCATGTGCCGCGGCGCAGCCCGAATGTGCTCGAACACGGTCCGCAGCCCGTGGGCAACGCATTCAGCGGTCTCGCCGCGGTATGCCTGGACGAAGCGCATGTTCGAGAACGGGAAGGTCACCACGAGGATGTGCAGGACCTGCCGGATCCCGGCAATGATGGCCTCGGCCTGACCGAAGTCGACCTGCACGGTGCCGGCAGGCCAGACCAGTTCGGTGAACCCCTCGCCGGGCTGCCGGTTGGCGGCCAACCATTTCTTCACGTGCCGCTGGACCGGTGAATAGGTGCCGGTGAACCCATGCTCTTCCACGAGCCTGTCAAAGATCCGCTTGACCGTGTGCCGCTGCTTGCGGTTCCGGCGCGCATCCTCGATGAGCCACCGCTCAATGATGTGCTCGAACCCGGCCAGGACCGAGGCACCCGGCCTGGCCAGCGGTGCCGGCGGCGCCGGGGAGAAGTCCTGCTGCTCGGCGTACTTGGCCGCCGAGGTCCGGCTGACTCCCAGCCTGCGGGCGATCTCCCGCACGGGGACTCCCTGGGAGTCGAGTCGTCTGATATTTTCTTGTACGGACATGGGTACCGTCATCTGCTTTCCAGCCCTTCCGGCGCATACGCTTCGCAATGGCAGCGCCGTAAGGAACCTATCTGGGGGTGGCGGGCCCATGTCCCTGACACTCAAGGCGGGGCCCGAACCACCGGGTGATCTCTATCTCCAAACCAGCCCCCGAAACCTGATTCCGGGATGAAATGACTGGCCTGATTCTTACCGCTCTTTTGGCCTGAAACGAGCCACCAACGTGGCCCATATTCTCGGCTGAAACGGCCTACAGATAGTCGATCACACACACGTGGCTTTCCCACCGCACCGGGCCGATGATCAGGGCAGGACCGGACCGGCCGTGTGGTGCAACACCCAAGGGCCCGTATGCCCGCGGTGCCGGCGCTGGTGCCGGCGGCGGAGATTCCCGCCGGTGCCGGTCGTAGGCGGCCCGCTTGGCGGGGTCGCCGAGCACCGCGTAGGCGTCCATGATGTCCTGCAGTTCCTGCGCGCCGGCTTCCGGACCGGCGGGCCCTGCCCCGGGGGTACGGGTGTCGGGATGATGGGCGCGCACCAGCGCCCGGTGGGCGCGGGCGACCTCACGGGCCGTCGCGGCGGGCCCGAGATGGAGTACCCCGTAGGGATCCGGGCTGTGTTCTTTCATGGTCCGGTTTCCGTCTGCTGTTTTCCTCGTCCTGTCCCCCAAGGACCTGGAGTGCGGCCAGGGGCGGGGATGGTCCCCGGCCCGTGGGGCCGGGGACCATCGGTGCGGGAGGCATCGTCGGGGGCCGTTTTTTGGGTGCGTAACTGGCGCGGTGGCGTGGCTGGTCTGCATCGCCCTTTACTCTTCCGGCGGCCGGTCCAATGCTCCCGGTCCTGCGGGCCTGACCGGGCGCGTCTTAGGCGTTGATTTCCTGATGCGGGGTCTTGTCCGATGCGATTTCGATGCGGCGCGGTTTGGCCTTTTCGGCCACGGGGATCCGCAGCGTCAGGACCCCGGCGTCGTAGCTGGCCTTCACCGCGTCGGCATCCAGGGCGTCTCCCAAAATGAGCTGGCGGCTGAAGACGCCGCGGGGCCGTTCGGCGGCGATCAGCTCCGTCTTTTCATCGGCCGGGTCCTTGCGCTCCGCTTTCACCGTCAGGACGTTGCGTTCGATGTCGATGTCCACCGAATCGACGGCGACTCCGGGCAGGTCGAACGCGACGACGAATTCTTCGCCCTCCTGCCAGGCGTCCATGGGCATGGCGGCCGGCCGGGCTGTGGTGCCAAGGACCTGCTGGGCGAGCCTGTCGAGCTCGCGGAACGGGTCGGTACGCATCAGCATGGTCTCCTCACTCCTTACAGATCGTTTCCTATCATTCAGTCCCAGCCTGCTTATCTGTTGTGGCTGGTATAGATTTTTTATAGCACCGGTAGGAAACTGGTGCAAGGGGGTAATTCGGAGTATTCGAGGAGGGTCCGATGGAGCAGCACACCGGGAGAACCGCGGCGGTGTATGCCATCTCGGTGGCTGCGGAACTGGTCGGGACAGGTCAGCAGAACCTCCGGCTGTATGAGCGCAGGGGCCTGCTGGAACCCGGGCGGACGGTCGGGGGAACTCGCAGGTACAGCGAACAGGATCTGGAGACCCTGCGCCGGATCAGCGCACTGCTCCAGGACGGTCTGAATCTGGCCGGCATCCACGTCGTCCTTGAACTCGAAGCGGCCAACAGGGGCCTGCAAAAGCAATTGGCTGCCGCCCGGGCCCAACGGCACTGAATCGACTGCGGCCCGCATCGACGGCACTCTTTTTTGGACAGAGGAGGTGAGGTCCGGCGGCAGCACGTCAATGCCGGCGAAGTCCCACATCCCGAGGTTCGCATGGGCGCTGTCATCGTGGTCTCGAGGCCACCCTCCTGCCAGCCCATGGCGGTTTAATCGCCGTGGGTCGGGTGGATATCCGCAGGGACAGCGGAAGATGACGGCGAGCGTTGCCATTGTCTACCGAGCGCCGTACCGAAAGTTGTCCCTGGCGGCACTTTTGGGACAACTTGCGGGACAGTCAGGTTACGCGGCAATCCACACTCCGAGCTCAGATCGTCATCGCTCCTACCGGCATGTCTTGTAACCCTTGGGATATGAGACGCCTCACCGGCCGAACGACCGCGAACACGGGCAGTGCCTTAATTTTCGCGGAACGGTGTGGGTTCGCCCGCAGCCGGCGATTCTCGTAACTACGTCTCGAAACCTTCTGATTGAATCCGTGCATCCACCATTAGTTACGAGACACATCGGAGCAGTCCATGACGAAACTGATCGGCTACGCACGCGTTTCGACGCGCCAGCAGTCCACCGACCGGCAGCGGGCGGATCTTCTGGCCGCCGGCGTCCGGCGCGATGACCTCTACGTTGATCACGGTGTGTCCGGGGCGCGGGCCTCACGACCTCAGTTCGATCGGGCACTTGACGCGCTGATCGAGGGTGACACCCTGGTCATCACGACGCTGGACCGGCTCGGACGATCCACCCAGAACATGCTCGCCTTCGCCCACGAACTCCGCAGCCGGGGCGCGGGGCTGCGTGTCCTGAACCTCGGTGGTGGGGACGTCGACACCGCGACACCCATGGGATCGATGCTGTTCACGATCATGGCCGCTCTCGCGCAAATGGAACACGAGATCAAACGCGAACGCGTCACCGATTCCATCAGCAAACGCCGAGAAGCGGGAAAGGACCTTGGCGGCCGACCCCGCCGGGTCACCGACAGCCAGGTACGAAGCGCTGTCCGCCTGGTCGAAGGCGGCGAGCCCGCTGCGCAGGTTGCCCGGGACCTTGGAATGTCCCGCGCAACGTTTTATAGACGCTCGGGAGAACTCAAGGACTAGCCGCGATTCATCCTCCTTAAAGGCGACACCAAGCGTTAACGGAATGCCGCCAAAGAGCGATCAAATCCACACTCCAAGTGCCCCGCATGTGTGCAGTTATTGAGACGCGAAACATCACCGAGGCTGTGCGTCAGGATGGGGCTTACTTTGGCGGTTGTGTCACCTATGCGGGACGGTTTTGCGGGCGGGGTGTACGTCAATCGGGAGACCCGGTATCTGCATGGATTTTTCGCGACGGGGGAATGGTCGGCAGGTGTCGCGGTGGGGATCGGCTTACGGACGGTGAGAACCGACATCGGTGGGCGCAGTCCAGGCCGGGCACACCTGGGCGCGGTGCGGTGCGGGATTTTCCCACGGATTCGTGGCGTTTCAGCAGAAGCACCGCCCGGTCTTCGGGCGGTAGCGCGGACCCGTTGACGGTCTTAGACCAACGGTTTAGACTAGTGGTCTAAACCGGTCGCCGGAAAGGATGCGTCATGAAGGTCTTGATCGTGGGAGCCGGGATCGCCGGCCCGACGCTGGCATTCTGGCTCAACAAGTCGGGCCACGAGGTCACCATCGTGGAACACGCCCCCAAGTTGCGCACCGGCGGTTACCTGATCGATTTCTGGGGCGCCGGCTTCGATGTGGCGCAGCGGATGGGCATCGTGCCCGAGCTGCGCACGCGCGGCTACGTGTTCACCGAGGCGAGAGCGATCGATCGGAACGGTCGCAAGATCGCGTCGTTCAACCCCGAGGCCGTGATCGAGTCGAACAAGCGGTATCTGAGCATTCCGCGAACTGACCTCGCCGCGGTCATCTACGACTCCCTCGACGGCGCGGTGGAGCTGATGCTCAGCGACACCGTGCGAGACCTCGCCGACGACGGTGAGCGCGTTCGGGTCACCTTCGAGAGCGGTAGCACCCGCGATTTCGATCTCGTCATCGGCGCGGATGGCCTGCACTCGCGGGTGCGCAAGCTCGCTTTCGGACCGGATGAGCAATTCGAGAAGTATCTCGGCATGGTGGTGGCCGCGTTCGATGCGGAGCGGTATCCGGAACGTGACGAGCTCGTCGCGATGATGTACGCCGAGGTCGGGTTTCAGGCGATCCGACTCTCTTTTCGCGACGACGCCACGCTGCTCCTGTTCAGCCTGCGGCACGACGGCGACGTGCCGGTCGAGCGCGCGGCACAGGAGAGCTTGCTACGGGAGAAGCTGGGCGACAAAGGGTGGGAGGTTCCCGAGATGCTGGCCGCCATGCCCAACGCGAAGAACTTCTACTTCGACTCGGTGAGCCAGATCCAGATGCCGTCGTGGTCGACCGGCCGCATCGCCTTGGTGGGCGATGCCGGCGCGTGCCCGTCATTCCTGGCCGGACAGGGCTCGGCACTGGCCATGGTGGAGGCCTACACGCTGGCGGCGGAACTGGCACGAACCAGCGACCACCGCGAGGCGTTCGCCCGCTACGAGGAGCGGCTGGCCCCGCTGATACGCTCCAAGCAGGATGCCGCCCAGGGCTTGGGTCTGGCCTTCGCCCCGAAGAACAGAGTCCAGCTTTTCGTCAGGAATACGGTGTTGAAGATGATGGGGCTTCCCAAGGTTGCCGACATCGCGATGGGCAGGAGCTTCCACGACCGCGTCGAACTCCCGTCCTTCCCGGAACAGAACTCGAGGCGCTGACCGAATGGTTCGACCCCGATTCACGAAATTGCCTGCGCAGCAGCAACAGGCGATCGTGCAAGCGGCCCTCGACGAGTTCGCGGCGCACGGATTTCACGACGCCTCGCTCAACCGGGTCATCGATGCCGCCGGAATCTCCAAGGGGTCGATGTACTACTACTTCGACGGCAAAGAGGATCTCTACGCCTACGTCGCGCACCTCGGCCTGGCCGGGCTGTTCGAGCAGGTCGGTCCACTGCCCGACCTGAGCGTAGGGGATGCCGACGCCTTCTGGTCGGATCTGGGCGACTACTACCTCCGGCTGATGCGAGCACTCGTCGCGTCACCGCAGTTGGCCGCCATGCTGCGCGGCTGGGCCGCCGCGGCGAAGAGCCCCGCTTCACAGAATGCGCAGGAGGAACTGGAGCAGTCATCCCTCCCATGGATCGCGCAGGTGCTCGCCACCGGGCAACGGGTGGGAGCGGTGCGCGACGACGTCCCACCCACCCTGCTGATCGCGGTCGCGATGGGCATGGGCGAGGCGATGGATGTCTGGCTCATGTCCCAGCAGGCCGACGATGACGCGCTTCCCGGCCGGATCGCGTCGCTGATGAGCATGATCAGGGGAGCAGTCAGTCCCCGACTGGATAACCATCCATGACTACACCGCGACGAGCCCGGAGTCGCTCAGTCGTCAAGCAGGGCGGGCCGCTACCGGCCCGCCCTGCGCCACCGGCTGAGCCGTCGACGGGGAGCTTCCTGGGGCCGCTCAAACGCTTCTGGGTACATCGCTCTCGCGGTCCGGCCCGGCAGGTCGTAGAGGAACACGCCCAGCATCTCGACCAACGCCACGATCACGGCTCTGGACGATGGTGAAGAAACGGATAGCGCTCGTCACCATCAAGGTTGTCGAACTGCCCGCGTGCGGATCCCCTACTGAAAACCGACCTTGTCGCGCTCAGCGTTCCCCTGCGGACGGTTACTGACACGGCGTCCATCGACAAGTTGTGCGCCAGCGGGTACGTTGCCTCGACGGTCCCTTAGCGTAAGATTTTTCCGTTTTCTGTAGCCACCCGAATCATAAGTTGACTGCCGCCCTCGGATTTATTGGGCTCACTTGGCCAGGTCCTCCTGAAGGTGGCGTGAGTGGCCACGTTTAATGGTCCAGGGCCGGGTTAACGTTGGCGGTCGAGTTTTAGTGGTCTGAGCTGGATCTGTGTGGCGAGTGCGTAGGCCGCTTCGTGATCGCCCTCGTCAGCGACGAACACTCGACCGATGAGCAATGCGGCATGATGCGGCACTTCGATCCGGGTCATCCGTGCTGGCGTGTCGCCTCCCCACTTGGTTTCGCAGAGGAGGAAGTTACCGGCCGTGGTGCCGGTGGTGCGTTTGCCGACGTAGGCGAAATTGGCGCCGCTGGTCAGGTCGGTGAACTGCACGCTGTAGTAGCGGCCTTCCATCTCGGGCACGTGCAGAAGTTGTGGTCCGGCCTTTACGTCCAGCCAGCCGCCGACGTACAGGACATCATCGGTGCCGGTTGCGATGACGCTGCCGGACGAAGTGGACTGCGACGCACTCTCAGGCACGGCATAGATCGTGTTGACAGGAATCGGCCCGCCGCCCAACCCGCGGCTGACGATTATGCGCTTGAAGCCGCCGACCGTGATTCGCGGCCAGAAGTAGATGAAGACGAACGTACCGGTCACCCACACGGCCACAGCCGTTACTGCCAGCGGAATGATCGCGTCCAGACCGCCATCGACAATCCGTCGGTAGATGACCCAAGCAAAGATCGCAAGAATGACGATCGTGACCGCAGTGCCGTGCTTCAGAATCAGGCGATTCATGACCGCACCTCAACCACCGGGGGTACCTCGTAATTGCCGTCCACGATGGCAGATCCCGGCAGATAGGCGCGGAGCATGAGCTTGAACCGACCCGGCGGCGTCGCCAGCCAGTTCTGTGCGGCACCGGATGGCTGGTGTGGCTGCAGCAGAATGTCGACGGAGTCGTCAGCGTTCTTCAGCAGGCCGGAGTGGCTATCTACGCTCGATCGGCCGATGGAGGTGCTGATTTTGTAGCCGACGGTGTCCGTGGCTGTGAGCGACCAGAAGGCGTCAGTCGGTGGAAGCTGACCAGCCGGGAAGTGAAGGCAATAGGCATGCCCTCCACTGAGGCGCGCCCCTGCGTCATCGCTGGTTGCTGTCCAGTAGGCGGCCTCTTCGAACACGTTGACGACTGGCAGTGCCTTCTGCAGTGCGGCCCGCACCAGCAGTCCGTTGCCGGGCTGGCCGGCATTGGGGATCGCGCTCCAGCCGTTGACGGTCTTTGTCTCGGTCTTCGCCACGGCGTTCAAGGCCAGGACCGTGGTCAGGTACGCGAAGGTCAGGCCGATGATCACACCCTGCACGACACCGGAACCCGCAACCCAGGCGAGGAAACCATTCACGACGACTGCCGCATCACAGCACCCCGGTTCTGAACAGCACGACAACGGTAACAATCGCAGCGACGATGACCGCCAGTATCAGCCCGCCCTGCCAGGAACTTGGGTGCCATCCCGGGCCGGACCGGTTCGGTCGGAACCACGGTTTGCCCTTCTTCCCGGTCGGTCCTTCGGAATCGATCGGCGGTTCTTGTTCATCCTGCGACATGCATTCTCCCCTTGTCTTTACCGTGCGTCCCAGCGGAACCAGCGGATGCCGATGAAGGCGCCGACGACGGTGTAGCCGGCGGTGCCGATGAGCCCGATGGTGTCCGTCCAGTCCCAGCCGGAGAGGTTCAGCACGCCGGCGTAGAGGTTGATCATGGCCCCAACGGGTGACCAGTTGGCAACGGCGTGGATGGTGGTGCCGAGGATTCCGCTGGCGCCCAGGAGTCCGAGCAGCAGGAAGACGATGTAGAGGATGCGGCCCACGGCGTTGATCACGGCCGCGGATCTGACCAGGGCGACGAGTGCCTGGGCGATGGCGAGGAACATGGCCCCGCCCAGGATCGACACACACACCAGGAGGAGGTACTGGCCGGGGCTGAAGACGGTGTTGGTGATGATGCCGCCGAGGACGACGACGATAATGGTCATGATGAGGTCGACAACGATCTGCACGGCCAGGCGGCTGGCCATGATCGCCCAGGTCGGGGCCGGGGTGACGCGCAGCCGCTGGAACACGCCGGCATCGCGGTCACGGGCGATCGTGTTGGAGTAGCCGATCAGGCTGGAGGCCATCAGCCCGTAGGTCAGGGCGAGACCGATAATGAACCCGGGACCGGCGAATGCGGACGTTCCGCCCTTGGTGCGAAGGCCGATGATGACCAGGATGAAGATTGGGACCGCGAAGTTCAACAGCAGCGTCCGGCCGCTGCGCAGCAACACGGTGAAGTCAGCACGCAGCAGCGCCCCGAAGATCAGCCCGATCTCCGGGCGCACACTGCCACTGTCGGTGGGGGTGGTGATTGCCTTAGCCACGGATCTCACTCCCTGTCAGCCCAATGAACACGTCTTCAAGGGTCACATCGCCTCGGGCGCCTTTCACCACTCGCGGGTCGTTCCGGTGCTTGGCGATCAACCCCGCGGGCGTGTCCAGGGTGAGCAGCTTGCCATGGTCGATGATCGCGACACGATCGCACACTGCCTGCGCTTCTTCCATCGAATGGGTGGTCAGCAAGATGCTGCCACCACCGGTGCGCAGCGTCTCGATGCGATCCCACAACTGTCGTCTCGATTGCGGATCCAGGCCCGAGGTGGGCTCATCGAGCAGCAGCAGGATCGGCTGGTGAATCACGGCGATCAGCAAGGACAAGCGCTGCTGTTGTCCACCGGAGAGCGACTTGTAGGTTTTGCCCCGCTCGTCACCCAGCCCGATATTGCGAATTCGATCGGCGATTCCGGTCTTGCCGATGCGCAGGCTGTACAGCCCCGCGTACAGGCGCACGATCTGTTCGATGGTCAGCTCCGACTGGAAACTGGAGGCCTGCAACTGCACGCCCAGGCGCGCCTTCGCCGCGAGCGGGTCGCGTTGAATGTCGAGCCCGTCCACCAGGACGGTGCCGGCCGCTAGCTTCAGCAGGCCCTCGATCGCGCTCAGCGTGCTGGTCTTACCGGCACCGTTGGGTCCCAGCAGGCCAAAGATCTCGCCGCGGTTGATCTGAAGGCTTACCCCCTCCACCGCAGTTCTTGTCCCGTACCGGACCACCAGAGCATTGACGTCCAGGATCGGTGCAGGGTCAGGGCCTGGTGTGACTGGATTGTTCATCGTGCCTTCCGGTGCGAACAGGCCCTCAAGGGACTGCTCATAGGGACAGGCTACGTCAAGGTGCTACCAAGGACCCGGCCCGTATTCTGAGTGTTTCCTATGTATCCGCTGTTAGACAGAAGTTACGTCGGCCCTTTCCCCGGTTTCCTTCTGGATTCCGGGGGAAGGGCCGTTTTTGCACCAACATTTGTAGCCACTAAATTATTTGGGAAACCCGTTCACTTTCCCTGTCGCGGGGCGTACCGTTGGGACATGACGCAGAAGACGCCGGCGATGCATTTAGCCGTGAACACGTCCCGCCGGGTGAACAAGTCCGGGGTGGAGGTCGAGTACCGGTCGGTACTGCTGCGCACCTCCTACCGGGAAGCCGGGAAGGTCAAGCACGAGACCCTGGCGAACCTCTCGGCGCTGCCGGACACTGCCGTGGAGACGCTGAAGGCGTCCCTGGCCGGCAAGACCATGGTCGAGGCCGGCGCTGCCCTGGCGATCACGAGGTCCCTGCCCCACGGACACATCGACGCCGTCTACGCCATGGCCCGCGGGCTCGGTCTCGAAGCAATGCTCGGGCCGGCGTGCCGGGAACGGGATCTGGTCATGGCGTTGCTGGCGGCCCGGATCTGCGCACCGTCCTCGAAACTGGCAACCCTGTCCTTCTTCGCCGACACCACCTTGGGCCGCGACCTGGGGGTAGTGAACACCGATGAGCTGTATCGGGCCATGGACTGGCTCGGCAACCGCCAAAACACCATCGAAAAGGCGTTGGCCCGCACGTACCTGCGCCCGGAGGTCAACCCGGACAAACTGGCCCTGTTTGATCTGTCTTCCTCCTGGGTGACCGGCACCCACAACCCTTTGGCCGCCTTCGGGTATTCGCGGGACAAAAAGCGCGGAATGGAGCAGATCGAATACGGGATGCTGGCCACCCGGGCCGGGATCCCGATCGCCGTGCGCGTCTTCGAAGGGAACACGGCGGACCCGGCCGCATGTATCAAGATTGCCGGTGAAATTCAGGCGCTGTCCGGGGTTGAAGACATGGTCATGGTCGGGGACCGCGGCATGATCACCTCCGCCCGCATCGAAGCCCTCAAAGAAACGTCTCTGGGCTGGGTCAGTGCCCTGCGCAACACCGCCATCCAGGAACTCGCCGAGGACCAGGGACCCTTGCAGATGAGCCTGTTCGACGAGCAGAACCTGGCCGAAATCAGCCACCCCGACTACCCCGGTGAACGCCTGATCGCCTGCTGGAACCCCGCCCTGTCCGCGAGGCGCAAACACAAGCGCGCCGAGCTCCTCGACGCGACCGAGGAGCGGCTGGAAACCATCCAAAAGGCCGTTGCGGCGGGCCGTTCCAAGGACGCCGGGAAAACCGGGGTCCGGGTCGGGAAAACCCTGGGCAAGAACAACATGGCCAAACACTTCCAGATCACCCTCACCAACACCTCCCTTTCCTGGGTGCGGAACCCTGAAAGCATTGCGCGGGAAGCGGACCTGGACGGGGTGTACGTCATCCGCACCAACACCACCGCAGAGGCCATGGATGCCGCCGAGGCCGTGCGGGTCTACAAGTCCCTGGCGAACGTGGAGAAGATCTTCAAAACCCTCAAATCCCGGGACCTGCGCATCCGCCCGATCTACCACCACACGGAGGAGCGCACCCGTTCCCACGTGTTCCTGTGCATGCTCGCCGGACACCTGACCTGGCACCTGCGCAAAGCCCTCGCCCCGTTGACATTCACCGATGAGGACCGGCCCGTCCCGGAAGAACCCGTTGCCGCCGTGACCCGCTCCGCCGCCGCGGCACGCAAGGCCAGCACCCAGACACTCGATGATGGCACCCCTGCCCGCGACTACCAGGCCCTGCTGCGCCACCTGGCGACCCGGACCCGGAACACCATGACGATGACCGGCACCACCGGCACCTTCGAGCTCCTTGCCGTACCCACACAAACCCAGCAGCAGGCCATGACCCTCATCCACAACCACGCCGCTAACCACGGAAAGTAGCCAGACACCCCAGAAGCAAAGACAGGAAGATCCCCGGAAAACCGGGGATCTTCCTGTCTTAACCTGCGTAACTTCAGATTAGACGAGGTGGAAGGTGCTCCGACGTAGCCGGGCAGGCATACTCTGTTGTGGATGCCGTACCTGCGGCCCAAAGGATGACGAAATGCCCAGCAGCCTGACCCCGTGATCGTCCTCATCGTCGTGCTGGCGCTCTCCGTCATCGCGCAAGCGATATTGAGCAGGAACTCGGAGTTCCAGTGCGGGAAGGGCGGGGACAAGTTCGCCCTTTCCCCCTTCGTCGCGGCACTGACGCCCCACTGGTTCAGTCAGAAGCTCGCCACCTCGCCGAACTGCGGTACCAGGACATGGGCTGTGAATCACAGCGATATTTGGCGTTGTTCTGTCAGCGGTAAATGGCGGGTGGGCGTTTCAGGAACGCTGAGCGGGCGCCTTCTCGATCCGGGTCAGTTGTGCGCGGCGGCTGCTGCAACAGTCAGCGGATCCACCAGTTCCCTTCCCAGGATGTGGGTGATGTCGGTGGTGGTTCCGTCGAGGAATCCGTGAGCTGCAGCGGTGTGGATGGAAAGCAGCATGGGGTGTTGGAACGGCAACAGCCCTGCTGTGTTCAGGGACTGCCTGAGATCCTCCATTGTGCCGGGCCGGTACGCCGATCCCAGCCGGTCCGCGACGTCCTGGTGAGTAATCACCCTTTTCCCGACCAGGTTGTAGGTCCGGCCGCTGTGCGGCCTGGGGTTCCGGGAGACGATTGATGCTGTTTCGGCGAGGTCCTGCCGAGCGACGGCCACTACCCCGCCGCGTCCGAACGGGGCTGTAATCACTCCATCTCGTGGCGTGAGGAGTTGACCGATCAGCTCGGCATACAAGCCATTCCGTAGGACCGTCCACGGGAGCTTTCCGTTCCGGAGGCGGCGTTCGGTCCACCGGTGGCCAGGGCGTACCTGTCGGCGGTACGTCCAAATCCGTATCCGCCATGAGAAAACCTACCGAGGCTTCCTTTATTCAGGAGCGTGGATGGGGGGAGCAATTAGGCTCTTGAGCATTTGTCGTTCTGCAACGTTCAGCCGGTCAGTGAGGTTCTTTTGGGCCTCATCGATCTTTCCGGCCACGACCAGGTCACAGAATTCCTGATGTTCGTGCAGTTCGTCGGTCATTACGTTCTCGTCAGCTTCCTGGTGTGTCATGGCGAGCCGGAGGCGTCTCATGAGCGAAGCGTGCGTCTCAGAGAGTATGCGGGATTTGAGGAAGCTGACGGTTGTTACATGGCTGAGCTTGTCGGCTTCAACGAACCCGACCACGTCACCGTTGGTCACGGCGTCCTTCATTTGGGCAATGGCGTCTTTGAGTTGGAGGAGTGCTTCCTCTGGAGCGCCGTGGGCAGCCTTCACGCCGGCCAGTTCAAGGACGCGGCGTGCTCGGTAAATCTCCTTAACGTCATCGGGGTCGAGGGTGAGGACTTCCAGGACCCGGGAGGCAGGATTGCGGACGAGCAGCCCTTCTAACTCCAGGGAGTTCAAGGCTTGGCGGACAGTGGCACGCGAAACGCCGAGTTCAGTTGCCACGGCATCTTCCGTAACCCGCGTTCCCGGGAGTATTTCGCGGGTCAGGATCTGCTGCCGAAGCGCCGCGGTGCTCAGCTCAGCTGCGGTCATACGTCGGATTTTATTCACAGGGTGCTCCTACTGTCCTCGGCGGTGGCGGGTCCGTCCAGCCGGGACCCGCCACCACTTATCTAGTCACGATCCTAGGTGTTCCTGGAGCGTGGATTTATCGATTACTGTTGCCCGGGCTGGCGGGGCGCGGCCAGAACCTGTTGGGGGTAGCTGTCCAACAGCCTGGTGGGCCGGAAACTATCGAACAGCGGCTCGGGCTCGTCAAACACTTCCGCAGCGACTGCCGATCCCAGGAACGGTGCCAGAGTCACGCCACTGTGGGAAGCAACAAGGTAAAGCCAAGGCCTGGAAGGGACGGCGCCGATGACACTTTGCCCATCAGCAGGCATTGCTCGGACTCCGACATGGAGTTCAGTGATATGGGCGTTTTCGGTGTTTTTTAGGATGTGTTGGAGCCTGTCGATGAACTCCTTTGCCAAGTCCGATTCCAGAGCGGGGACCGAACCAACTGTCGCGGTCACATCGAGATCGAGTGCTTGCAGCAATAAACGACCACCGCCATCGGGGCGGATGTTCAGCTTTGGGCTGGTGAGCATCCGGTCTATGGCCACGGGCAGGGGGTTTGTGACCGCAAGATAGCCGACGGTCACATCGCCTGGCTCTTGGTACTCGGCAACAACCGGACCCAATCCTGCGGCCGCTGTGATGTCGTTTGTCCACCGTCCAACAGCGCTGATCACTTGGTCTACAACAATGCTGCTGCCGTCGCTAAGGCCGACGTTCACGCCGTCGGTCATCTCTTCGAAGGATTCCACGTTCGCTCCGATGCGCAGGCGGACACCGAGGTGTTTGGCACGCTGGAGCTGGTGACGTATGTACAGGGTGGGGTAGCAGTGAGCTTCGTGTGGGAAGTAAGCAGCGGCGGTGCAGTCCTCAGGGACGATCAGGTCAGGAACGAGTTCGTTGGCCGTTGAACTGCTGATGCCTGCTGCTTCGTACCCGCGCTGGACAAGCCGTTCCAATCGGTGTTGGAGTTCGTTGGCGTGCTCAAGCGTGGCTGCGAGTTCGATGTGACCGGTGGGTCGGAACCAGTCCGCGCCCGTGCCGGCAAGGCGGTGGTGTGCTTCGAGGCCGGCGCGGTTGAGTTCGTAGTAACCTACGGGTTCCTTGCCATTCGAGTTTACCCATGCATATGAGGTCGAAGACGTCCCAGAGCCCGGGGCGTTCTTGTCGATCAGGGTTACTTCAGCCCCCCGGGCAGCTGCCTCGGCGGCGATGGACACGCCAATTATTCCTGCTCCGATTACGGCTATTTTCATTGATGGTTCCTTCGGCGGTGGTAATGCTCTGGTTTAGAGGACTTTGCTGAGGAAGGCTTGGGTGCGTTCCTCCTGGGGGTTGCTTAGAACATCTTTGGGGCGGCCACTTTCGACCACGACGCCACCGTCCATGAAGACGACGGAGTCAGCGACTTCCCGTGCAAAGCCCATCTCGTGCGTCACAACGATCATGGTCATTCCCGTGGAGGCGAGGTCATGCATGACATCCAGTACCTCCCCGACCAGTTCGGGATCCAGTGCCGAGGTGGGTTCGTCGAACAGCATGAGTTTGGGTTCCATTGCCAGTGCACGGGCGATGGCAATGCGCTGTTGTTGCCCGCCGGAGAGTGACCCGGGGTAGGCGTTGCGCTTGTCGGCAAGACCGACCCGCTCAAGCAGGCGTTCGGCGCGTTCCCTAACCCTGGCCTTCGGTTCCTTTTTCACGCCCATGGGGGCCTCCATGATGTTCTGAAGAACCGACATGTGCGGGAACAAGTTGAACTGTTGGAATACCATTCCCACTTCCGAGCGCATCTTCGCGATGGACTGAGGGCGCAGTTCGTGGAGGGACCCATTGTGTTCGCGGTAACCAACCAGGTCACCGTCGACGGTGATGCGCCCCGCTGAGGCAGTGTCGAGGTGATTGATGAGGCGCAGGAAAGTTGACTTTCCAGATCCGGAAGGGCCGAGAAGGGTGGTTACTTCTCCGGCCTTAACTTCCAGGTTGATGCCTTTGAGGACTTCGTTGTGCCCGAAGGACTTCCATACGTTCGTTGCCTTAACCATCACTTTTGGTGTCTGGGTCATCGGGTTCTCCTAACCGGCCGGGGCATCATTGGTGCCGCGCCTTTTTTGCAGTTCAATAACGCGGCGCATGACGCTCAGACCCTGGGCGCGGGTGCTCTTGTTGTAGTGGCGTTCGGTGTAGTACTGGCCGATGGTCATGAGGGTCGTGACGATCAGGTACCAAATGGATGCCGTGATCAGGAGCGGTATGGTTTGGAAGTTTTCGGCGTAGATGAGTTGGGTTGCGTAGAGCAGCTCAGGGACGGACAGGACGCTGACCAGCGACGTCGTCTTCAGCATGGAAATGACGTTATTGGCCGTCGGCGGAACGATGACGCTCATCGCCTGGGGGAGTATCACTCGGCGCAGGGTGCGCATGTTTGACATACCCAGCGCGTGTGCTGCCTCCGTCTGTCCCTTGCCGACCGAGACGATGCCTGCCCGGACGATTTCAGCCATGTAGGCGGCTTCGTTCAGTGCAAGCCCAAGGATCGCGGCTACGACGGGAGTGATCAGTGAGTTGGTGTCCGTCGAGAAGAGGGGTTCCGCTCCCGGGATGCCGAGGACAAGCGTGGGATACAGGGCTGAGATGAAGCCCCAGAACAGCAACTGAACGAACACCGGGGTTCCGCGGAAGAACCAGATGTAGAGGCCGGCCGCCCCATAGAGCGCGGGGTTGGTGCTCAAGCGCATGACTGCCAGGATCACTCCGAGGACTACGCCCAGGAGCATGGCGATGAAGGTCAGTTGCAGGGTATTCACCAGGCCGTCAAGCACGCGGGGTGAGGTGAAGTATTCACCGACAATGGGCCAGCCGAAGTTGGGGTTCGTTGCGACGGATTGAATGACTAGAACCGCAACCAGACCCATCAGAATGTAGGACGCCCAGCGGCCGGGCCGCTTGAGCTTTTTGACTTTCTCCGGGCTTCGCTGTCCGACGGAAACGTCGGGGACAGCGAGTCCGTTCATGCTTGTTTTCACGAAAGAGCTCCGTTGATTTCAGATTTTTCAATCTTGATATCGCCCAGGTTCCACTTGTTCAGGATGGATTCGTAGGTGCCGTTGCTGATCAGTTCGTTGATCGCGGCGTTTATCGCTACAGTCAGCTTGCTGTCCTTGGGAAGCGCCACGGCACCGGGGTTGGGGTTCTTCAGGAGGGGCCCCACGGACTCGAATTTTGCCGGATTCTTCTTCGCGGCATCGGCGATGGGTGGCGCGTCGGTCAGGACTCCATCGATCCTGTTGCTCTGGAGAGCGAGCTGGGCCTGCGGAGCCGTTTGGTAGACGTCGGCTGTGGGCGCGGGCTTGCCGGCGGCCTTGCAGGATTCCTCCTGGGCGGGCAGGAAGGTGGTCTGCTGTAGCGAGCCTCTGATCACGCCGATTCGTCCGCCGCATGTCTGTTCGGCGGTGAGTTCCTTGGGGTTTCCCTTGCTAACCAAGAGAAGTGTGCCGTTCCAGTAGTAGGTAGCGAAGTCCACGGTCTCCTCTCGCTTCTTTGTGTCACCGATGGAAGACATGGCCATATCCACTTTGTTTGCTGCCAAGGACGGGATCAGTGCGTCAAAGGATGTGGGAACGAGTTCAACGTCCAGGCCCAGCAGCCCGCCGACGGCGTTTGCCAGGTCAGGGTCGAGCCCCATGATGGTCTTTCCATCTGTGTCAGTGGATTCGAAGGGAGCGTAGGTCGGATCGGTACCGACGCGGATCTTTCCTGCCTGCCGGATGTTCTCGGGCACCATCGCCGCGAGCTTTGAATTCACCGCAGGGGCCGAGGACGTTGCAGACGATTGAGGAGTCGAGCCCCCGCAGGCAGTGATGGACATGACTCCGGCCGCCACTGCTGCGATGGCGATATTGCGAAATTTGGCTTGCATATTCCAGCCTATCTTCCTAGTATCAGACTGTCTGACAGTTCAAGTGTCAGACGTCACAGCAGATACGTCAAGATGCTCCCGAAAAAAACACCACACAAGAGGAATGGTTACCCATGCCCAAAGAAGAGATCAGGACCCCCGCAGCTCCCCTTCCGCTAGGAAGCTACTCCCAGGGGGTGCGGGTCGGGGATCACTTGTACCTGACCGGGCAGTGCGGGTTCGACCCCGTTTCCCGTGAACTCGTGAGCGAGGACGCCGGAGAGCAGACGCGGCAGGCGCTGACAAACCTGCGAAGTGTCATCGAGGCAGCAGGCGGAAAGATGTCCGATCTCGTGACGGTGCGCGTGTATATCAGCAGCGATGACGACTGGCCGGAAGTCAACGCCGCCTACGGTGAATTCTTCGAACGCCCCTTCCCCGCTCGCACCACGGTCCCTGTCGGTCTTGGCGACGGGATCAGGGTCGAAATCGACGGAATCGCTGTCCTAGCGTAGCCACGCATAGAACCGGAGGGCGGACCTAATGGGCTGGCTGACGGACAACTTTTCACCTCAGTCCTTGTCACACCGTTCGTGATTATGGACCCTCCTGGCACTGTGCCACAGTTCATTCATTGACGGCAGAGAAGCCGATCCGGTACGGAATCGCGTTCAACAAGAACGACACCGAGCTGCAGAAGGCTTTCCGGGCCGCACTGCTGAAAATGGTTGGCTCCGGGGACTATGCCAAGCTGATCGATGGATACGGCCTGAGCGAGCTTGTCCTGCCGGAAATGCCTGTCGATGGTGGCGGCCCGGCCAACGGCTGATCACCACCACCTCTCGTTTGATCTACGCAACGGCCGCCCGCAGACAACGTCTGGGCGGCCGTTGGCGTCTCTCGCGAAGAATGATCAGCGAATGGTCCGGGCTCAGATACCTGTAGGCCGTTGCAGCGGACGTCTCTAAAGGGGATATGGGGCGGTAAATAGGGAGAAATGCGCCCAGTTCGAAGCCCAGTAGGTGTCTTGA
>NZ_CP189586.1:0-131541 GCF_050156935.1 Pseudarthrobacter sp. P1
GCCTGAAACCTGCCACGCCCGTGGTTTATCGGTCGGTGGGGAGGGTGTCGATGGCGTTTTGGCGGTCGGCTTCGGATGGTTTCGTGTAGCGGCGGGTGGTCTCCAGCCGGGCGTGGCCCATGAGTTCGGCGACGAGCACGACGTCGTGGCCCTCGCGCACGAGGTTGGTTCCGAACGTGTGGCGCAGGATCTGGGTGGTGAAATCGATGTCGGGGCTATCGGTGAAACCGGCGTCGCAGGCCAGATCCCCAAGGATGCCATCGCATCCCTTGACGCTCAGTCGTTCGCCGCGGTAGTTCAAGAAGACCGCGGGGTTGTTGGCCGCGCCCGGCCATGAGGGGCGTTCCTCGTTGATCCACAAGGCCAGGTTCTCCCGCAGCACGGGGTGGACGGGGACTTCCCGGTAGCGGCCGCCCTTGCCGGAACGAACGATCAGCAGGCCCTTGCGGGCCGAGAGGCGCACGTCCCCGAGGTCGAGTGCGGTGATCTCGCTGATCCGCAACCCGGCATAGAACGGGGTGTAGCCGATGGCCCGGTTGCGGGGGTGGGTGCAGCGTTCACAGGTGCGTAGCCAGCGTTTCTGGTTGCGTTCGTCCAAGGCCCTGGGTGCGGTGGAGGGCAGTTCGAGCCGTTTGGCGTTCGGGGTGCCCACGCCGGTGCGGGTGTAGAAGTCGCTCAGGGCCGCCAGATGCGCGTTGATCGTGGCGGGTTTGCGCTTGAGGACTTTCTGAAGGTGGGTGCGCCAGTCCCGGACGGCTCCGTCTCGCGCCGCTGGGTCAAAGAGGGCCGAGCTGTCCACGTCGGCGCCATCGAGCCAGGCGAAGAAGGTACGCACCCGTGAGGCGTAGGCGCGGCGGGAATCGTCATCGAGCGGGGCAGACCCCAGAAGCAGGAGGTATTCGCCCCAGAGTTGTTCCAAATACGGGGCCAACCCGGCCGGGGCACGTCCCCGTCGAGGCTTTTCTTCTGCTTCCGTTGTGATATCTGAAGCTGCCCCGGGGCCTTCCTGTCCCGCAGATTTCGCGATATCTGAAGTCATTGCAGTATTCTACTTCAGATATTCGTTGTTATCTGAAGTTGTTTCGACTTGTGCGCCTCGCTGGTGCCTCCGGTTCCCTGCAGGAGAGGAAGATTCGTGACGTCCGTGGACAGGACCGCCTATCCGAGATTCACCGCTGCGGTATCGGAGCGGCAGTTGGCAGAGTCGTTCACCCCGACCGAGGACGAGAAGGACTGGGCCGGGGCAAAGACACGGGACGAAGCCGGTCGTGCGGTGCTGCTGACGGTGTTGAAGTGCTATCAGCGGTTGGGGTATTTCACGCGGGCCGAGGAGGTTCCCGCGGCCGTTACCGGCCATGTTGGAGCGCTGTTGGGTGTGACGATCGACCTTGCCGGCGCGTCCCGGGCGGAGAGGACCTGGTGGCGCTATCGCGATTATGTCCGCGTCCGCATGGGCGTCGTCTACGATGCCAAACGGGTTCGCCGGATGGCTGCCGGGGCGTTGGAGGCCGCGGTGGTGACCAAAGACCACCCTGCCGACCTGATTAACGTGGCGTTGGAGGAACTGCTCCGTGCCGGCTGCGAGCTGCCCGGGTATTCGACTCTCGACAGCATGGTCGCCAGGATCCGTGCCCGGTACAACACCACGCTGTTCGCCGGGGTTCAAGAGCGGATGGCTTCCGGTGACCGGCTGCGGTTGGAACGATTGCTGCTGGTGGACCCTGTATCGCGGCGCAGCGAATTCGAGACGCTCAAGGCGCCCGCGGGCTCGGCGATGAAGCTGGGGAAATTCAAGGACCGCATCGAGCTCCTGCGCCGGCTCGACGCGGTCGGCGAGACCGGCACCTGGCTCGGCGGCGTCTCGGCGCAGCGGATCTCCCATTTCGCCGGGCAGGCCCGCGCCCTCGATGTCGATGAACTCTCCAGGACCGGGGAGCCCAAGCGGCTGACCCTCATCGCGTGCCTGCTGCATGAGACCCGTATCCGCCTGCGCGACGAGACCGTCGAGATGTTCTGCAAACGCATGGCCCTCGTCCACAAAAAGGGACGCGAGCGGCTCGAGGAACTCAAACTCGCCCACCGCGCCGAGTCGGAGTACCTGCTCGATGTGTTCGGAGAGGTCCTCTCCCTGGCCCATGAGGTGTCCGGGAATGAAGAGACCTCCGAGGGAGGGTTCGACGCAGCCGCGGCGGGGCAGAAACTCTTGGAGACGCTTCAGGCCGCCGGTGGCCTGAAGCGGCTGACAGCCGCACACGAAGCGGTCTCGGCCCACCACGGACGCAACTACTTGCCACTGCTGGAATCGTTCTGCCGGGCTCACCGCGCCGCCCTGTTCGAGCTGTTGGAGGCCCTTGTCCTGGAAGCGACCAGCGCTGATGCCAGCGTGGTGAATGCCGTGAACTTCATTCGTGCCTGCCGCAAACGCACCGGTGAATACGTCCCCGAAACCCTCACGGTTGCCGGCGAAGATGGCACCTTGCGGAAGCTGGCACTCGATCTGGACTCCTTCGCTACCGAGGCGTGGAAGAAGGTCATCCGTGACAAGAAGCACCCCGGGAAACTCGCGCGCCGCCACCTGGAGGTCTGCGTGTTCTCATTCCTCGCCGCGGAACTGCGCTCGGGCGATATCGCAGTGGTCGGCGCCGATTCCTACGCGGGGCTGCACCGGCAGATGATGACTTGGCAGCAGTGCCGCGACCTCGCCGAGGACTTTTGCTCCCAGACCGGCATCCCCGCAACCGGGAGCGGGCTGGTCGAGCACTTCAAGGCGCAGCTGGCCGACACCGCACAGGCCGCCGACGCCGGATACCCGGCCAACACCGACCTCGTCCTGGAAGGCGACCGGCCCTTGCTCAAACGCCGGAAAGGGGCCGACCGGAGGCCATCGGCCATCGCCCTGGAAGCAGCCGTCCATGAGCGCCTGAGCGAACGCGGACTTCTGGACATCATTACCGTCAGCGCCCACCGGCTGGGCTGGCACAAGCATTTCGGACCGGCCTCGGGCTCCGACCCGAAACTGCGCGACGCCTTGGGCCGATACTGCCTCACTGTCTTCACCTACGGCACCCTCCTTGGCCCCGCACAGGTCGCCCGCCACATGGAAGGCGCCGTCAGCGCCCACGAGCTCTACACCGCAGGGAACAAGCACGCCACGGCCGAGAAGATCACCCGTGCCTCGGCCGAGGTCATCAATGCCTTTGCGCATCTGGACGTCGCCTCCGTCTGGGGCGATGGGCGCACCGTCGCAGCCGACGGCACCCAGGTCGATACCTGGGAGAACAACCTGCTGGCCGAGTCCCATATCCGCTACGGGGGATACGGAGGCATCGCCTACCGCCACGTTTCCGACACCTACATCGCGCTGTTCAGCCACTTCATTCCCTGCGGAGTGTGGGAAGCGGTCTACATCATCGAAGGACTGCTGCAAAACGACTCCGAGCTGCAACCCGACACGATCCACGCCGACACGCAAGGACAGTCCCTGCCCGTCTTCGGTCTCGCCGCGCTCCTGGGCTTTGACCTGCTCCCACGCATCCGGGACTGGAAAGACCTCATTCTCTACCGCCCCGACACGACCACCCGCTACACGCACATCGACTCACTGTTCGGTGACACAGCCATCGACTGGGGACTGATCGAGACCCACTGGCCCGACCTGATGCGCACCGTCATTTCCATCCGCGAGGGCCGCCTGTCATCAGTCACCCTTTTACGCAGGCTGGGCAACCACTCCCGCAAGAACCGCCTCTACCGGGCCTTCCGCGAACTCGGGCGCGTCGTGCGCACCATCACGCTGCTCCGCTATCTATCCGACCCCGAACTGCGCGAACAGATCACCGCGATCACCAACCGGGTCGAATCGTTCCACAAATTCAGCGACTGGCTGGCTTTCGGGAACGAAATGATCGGTCACAACGACCCCGAACAGCAGGAAAAGATCATCAAGTTCAACGAGCTGCTGGCCAACATCGTCATCTACTCCACCGCCTGCGACATCACCGCCGCCGCCAACGAGCTCGCAGCCGAAGGCCACACTATCGACACCGAAGACCTGGCCACGATCTCTCCCTATATCACCAGGAGCATCCGCCGCTTCGGAGACTACGTCCTCAACCTCGCCCCGCCGGACCAAGACCCGCAAACGAAACTAGACCTGCAACCAGGGGCACTATTCCCACCCACCAGAATCTAGAACCATGCATTCCCCGCCATGGGGCATGGCAGGTTTCAGGCGTACTTGGGTCCCACCCCACCTGGACGGGTCCTCCGCACGATTGGACATGGACCGCTCCGGCGAGTTCAGCTTCCAATACCGCGGACGGCCGATGGAAACGGTTGGCACCGGGGACTACCTCTGTGGGGGTTGGGAGATCATCGCCCCCGGCGCCGCTGCTTCCCCCGACGTCGTGGCCGTCCTCGTCAAACGGTCCCAGCGGTACAGGGCCGCCCTGGCCGCCCAATGGTTCATCAGCACCTGGGACGTGCACGATGGTGCGCAGCCGGTCAACCTGCGGGCCCTGCTCAAACGCCGCGGCGGCCGGGTCAACAAGCCAGGAGACCAGCCCCCGGGTGTGAGCGCCCGGCTCATGTCCCCGCCGGCCGGCTTCCAAGTGATCTGGCGCGCGGAAGACGACGGGAACCGCCGGCAGGAGTTGCTGGCCCTGGCCATCGCCGCCCGCGAAATGGACCGGACGATCGACAGCTACGCGCGCACCGTGGACTACGACTTCAGCGACACCTTCACCACCAGGCCCGACCTGTACTGGTTCGCTACTCTGCTGCTGGTACCGGCCGCGCAGGCAGCCTTGGCGGGCAACATGGAGTCCGCCGCGCGGATCGGACACGACCTCCAAGTCGACCCGGCCAGAGTTCATGACGCCCATCGGCTCTGGGCGGAGATCGCCACCCCCGAAATCCCCTGGGCGCTCAAAGGAACGCCGTGAGGAACCCTCGGCCGGCAAGCCGCTGCGGGAAACGCAACGGGACTGGCCCTGGCGGCGGTGAGTCGACGTCGGTGCCTGGTTGCTCCTGGCACCGTCCCAGTGCGACCATCACAAGATGACAACCGATAACCGGATCAGCACGGAGTTTCCCCTGACCCCGGGGGCCACCGGTGCCCAGGAGCTAGTGACCCTCTGGTCGGTCCACCATCCCGGGACCGTGCATTATGAGGCGATCGCCGTCCGCTCTCACATCAGCAGCACTGACGGGACCGGCCTCGAAGCTGACACCATGGACCCGGTCACCATTTTGAAAGGTGTTGGTGACGGCACCCATCTTGCGTTCTTCCACGAACAGGCGCTGATGCAGCTGCAGGAGCTCAAAGCCACCGACTACCGGGTCGCCGACCTGTTCGCACCCCAGGACGAGTGGCCATAATCCGGGCAGGCACCGGCTGTGGCATGCCCACCGGGGCGGGTGAAACTTTTCCCCGTGGATTCGAGTCCAGACTGGCTGGATGACAGCCCGCAGCCCGAACAATCCCCCTTCCCTGGGGCGGACCC
Source organism: Pseudarthrobacter sp. P1 (assembly GCF_050156935.1). Classification (NCBI taxonomy): domain Bacteria; kingdom Bacillati; phylum Actinomycetota; class Actinomycetes; order Micrococcales; family Micrococcaceae; genus Pseudarthrobacter; species Pseudarthrobacter sp. P1. The sequence continues at coordinate 5,505 of NZ_CP189586.1, forward strand.
TTAGTTTTCTCACGACAAGCCCACCGCCACGAACCACCGGCGAACAAGCAGCTCCAGCCGGTGAGACCGAGGCAGTCTTCCGCACACATGGCTGCCATGACCGATTTCATCACGTACCGCGAAACGACCGAATACACGATCGCGCTGCCCCGCGACGACGAAGCGGACGAGATGTACGGCGAGCCCGACCGCCGGGACGTGAAGGTGATCTCCCGTGAGGAGATCGGGCGCCGGCACGAGCCCGACTACACGCTGGGTTGCGACTTGGACGCCGAGATCTACTTCCTCTTGAAAGACGGGGAACGGATCTTTGAATCCCGCAGCCACGACGCCGTCGTCACCCACTGCGCCTCCCTCGGCGAGGATGTCTCCCGCGTCTTCCGGTTCGGGGATCTTGAGCGGGTTTTTGCTGGGCGCAACCCCCGTCCGTGAGGGCGGGGATAGCCCTGTAGGTCAGCTGGGGTATCTGCCGCGTTTGCGGTTCGGGGACTGCTGGTTGCGGATGTATTCGGCGACGGTTTCCAGCGGTGCGCCGCCGCAGGAGACGACGGCGTAGGACGGGGACCAGAAGTGGTCGCCCCACAGCGCCCGGGTGACCTCGGGCCACTGGTGCGCGCGGACGCGCATGGAGGAGATGGTCTTCAGGCTCATCACCAGTTTCGACAGGGCGACCTTGGGCGGGTAGGTCACCAGCAGGTGGGCGTGGTCCTGGTCGGTTTCGAATTCATCCAGGGTGGCCCCGTACCGGGTGCAGACCTCCTCGAACGTGGACTTCAACTCCGCCCCGACCCGGTCCGTCATGACCCTGCGGCGGTATTTCGGCGTCAGGACAAGATGCGCATGAAGTTTATAGACCACATGACGGCCGTTCCTGAAATCATCATCAATCATAGGTTGATTCTAAATCCAGACCACTGTAAAATCAAAGGATGAAGAGAAGCTCCGCAGACTACCGGGTGGCCGTGGTCCCCGTGCGTCTGAACGGGGCCTCCTACACGGCTGCGCATCAGGCCTGCCACCGGGCCGCCGGGCTGTGGAACCACACCCTCGCGACCCTCAGGACCCGGTGGGATGAGGTGAAAACCGACCCCACCACCAAGGAGCTCCGGCACCTGGCCGCAGCCTCGGACCCGGACCTGCAGCGGCTGCACGCCCACACGAAACAGGCCATCGTCGATGACCTGCTCGACGCGGTCGCCACCTCCCGGGCGAACCGTGGTGCCGGGACCCGTGCACCGTGGCGGGAGAAGAATTACCGGCCGCTGTCCTTCACCAAAGGCTACGGGTGGCGCATCACCGGGGACGGGCGGCTGAACCTGTCCCTGGGCCGGAACCTGCCGGGCATCCGCCTGGCCCTGCCGGCCGTCACCGACTCCCGCACCAACCATGGTGTGCCGGCCGCCGACTGGGGCGAAATCCGGCTCTGCTGGGACCGTGACGGACGGTCCTGGTCCCTGCACATCAGCCACCGCACCGCTGCCACCCCCGTGCTGGACCCGGCGAACATCATTGCCATCGACCCCGGCATCATCAACCCCATGACCATCGCCGTGGAAACCCCGGACGCCTACGAGATCACCGTCATCAACGGCCGTGCCGCCCGCGCCATCAAGCACCGCCGCAACAACGCCGTCGCGGACCTGCACCGCCTCATGTCCCGCTGCACCAAAGGCTCCCGGCAATGGCGCCGCTACAACCAGGCCGCCAAACACGCCCGCGCCCACGCGAACAGCTCCCTGCGCAACATCGACCACCAGGTCTCCCGCAAGGCCGCCGACATCGCCATCACCCACAACGCCGGCACGATCGCCGTCGGGGACGTGCGCGGGATCGAGAAAAACACCGCCAAAGCCGAGAAGCGCCGCTTCGGCAAGGACCAGCGCCGCCGCCTCTCCCAATGGTCCCGCGGACGCCAGGACCACTACCTGGCCCACAAAACCGGATCCAAACCGACCTACACGAACGAGTCCCACTCCTCCAAGACCTGCCCCGCGTGCCTTACACGCAACGCCCCCTCCGGGCGCGACTACCGGTGCCATCACTGTGGCTTCACCTGCCACCGCGACGCCGTCGGCGCACTGAACATCCTCATGCGCGCCACACACGGGAAATACACCCCCATCGACCCGGACAAAACCATCCGGGTCCTATATCTCCGAGCCACACCCCTGCGTGCGGCCCTGAGTAAAGCCCGGAACCGGGCCACACCCCGCACAGGGTGTGTAGCTGAAAACACCGTTAGCCACGCTGCAGCCGCAGGCCCCCGGGCCCCGGCAGGAGAACACTCCGTTGCAGCCTAAGCAAAGCGCAGGCTTCAGAAGCCCCGTCCGTAAGGGCGGGGAGGTTCACGACCCGGACAAGTCCTGGGACGTCATCGCCGAGAACAGGGCAGCCGCCACGGCCGTGACGACGGGGCGCAAACGGTGAACATTCCTGCCCAGGCACTCGACGCCGCGAAGGAAGCGATGCGGGAAGTCACCCCGCCGCCCGGCGTGAGCAAAGCGGACTGGCTCGCCGAGCACGGCACCTGGGCACTGTTCGCCGGTGCCATTGCCGCGGCCGCCCCGGCCATCGCGGCCCAGGCACTCACCGACGCCGCCACCGACCTGCAGGACTGCGTCGACGTCATCCGGGTCCGGTCCCATGACGCCGGCATCGACAACAGCGCCCAGGTGAACGCCATGACCACCGATGTGGGGTGGCTCCACCACCGCGCCGACGCAATCCACGTCCCGTCCACGAGAATGAGGAACCCATGAGCTACACCCCGATGCCCGCCCATCTTGACCCGCAACTGCAGGCCGTCGTACGGGAGATCAGCAGCCCCCACGCCGACGCCGGCAACACGGTCTTCGTCATCCGCGAAGCCCTCGCCCAGGCGTACGCCGCCGGCCACAAGGACGCCCACAACCAGGCGGTGGGCCATGGGTGGATCACCGCCGAACTCAAGAAGACCTTCGAAGCCCGTGGGGCCAAAGCACCAACCGCCCTGGACGGCCCCGCCCAGACCCAGCCGGAGGAACCCCGTGCCTGAGCACGTCACTGTTCGCGAAACCATCGAATACACCGTCACGCTCGAAGGCTGGGAGAACGGCGACTTCACCCGCCTGAGCCACGTCAACGCTGAGAGCACCACGACCGTCCTGCGGGAAATCATCGGCCACCACCACGAGCCCGACTATGTGATCGGCCTCGACGCTGACAAGGAGGTGCACATCCTTTATGCCGACCGCCTCGAAGTGTTCAACCACCGCAGCCATGACGCCGTCATCGCCCGCTTCCGGGACCTGACAGGATACGCCGGACGGCTCACCCTCTTCGACGATCTGGTCGATACCGACAAGTCGTGGTTTCCCGAATCGAACCGCCCGGAGCCAACCACCGCATCCTGAAGCCGCTCCACCAAACACACCCGCAGGAGTCGAGCGGCCGGTACGACGGAGGAACTGGCCGGCCTGCCCGACTCCTGCGGGTCGCGCCTCCCAGGCCCGGGCAGCGCAACCGGCACCTCCGCACACATCAGTGGCATGGAAACCTTCTATGGCCACGTGAACACGCTCGAACAATTCTTCTCCTATGGCCCCGACTGCGCGCTCCGGTTTGAGCCGTTCAATGACGCCTATGGCACCGTGCACCCCGACAGCGCCCCGGGCACCGGCAAGTACGACGTCGAGCTCATCCTCAACGACGGCGAATACTTCCAGGTCCAGGACGCCAGCGGCGACGTCAGCAGGCGCCGGGGCGGGAACTTCCTGGACTACCGCGACGCCTACAAGGCGGCCCTCACCTGCGGGGAGTATGGCGGCATCGCCCGCATCACCATCAGAGTCCCGGCCGGCACCGAGAACGTCACCGCCCTGGCCGCCGACGGAACCGCCGTCATCATGGGCCGCGACACGAAATGGCGGAGCGTTTACCTTCCCGAGCGCATCCGGTTCCTCAACCGGCCGGCCACCGACCCGGAAGCCGGCGCTGGTGAGCAGTAGCGTCGGGAAGCACCTCACCGCGCAGCGGCTGGACCAGGCCGAGTTCGCGATCACCGCTGAACGGGACGCCGTCACCGGCGCGGCACCCTCCGCACCGCCTACCCCTCACCCCCTCATATGGAGCACTGACATGCCACCTCGCCTTCAGCCGGTCACCGCAAAAACCGTCGCCCTCCGTCTCGAACTCCACCCCGGCACCATCACCCTCGACACTGTCAAGACCATCTTCGACCAACTGGCCGATGGTGCCGCCGCCGACGGGAACCATGCCCTGCGGCTCGAAGCCCGCGACGCGGCGGCCGCCGTCCAGGACCTCATCGACACCCCGGAGCCCCGCGGGCTGGTCGCCTCCGCCCGGCTGATCGGCGACATCGACACCATGGTCCAGGTGTCCGAGGACCTCCGGATTCTCACCGCCGAAGCCTACGATCTGCTCTATGGGCGCACCGCACAGGCGACAGTGGCGCTGGAAATCCTCATGGCGTTCGCCGCGCAACTGGAAGCCGCCGACCTGGAACTGCGCACCGGAACCCGCGCCGCCTGAACGGGAACCGGCCGGGCATGGCGGCCCGCCGTGCCGCACACATGGCAGGCAACAACGACCCCGGCCACACCGAAGGAGCCCGCCATGTTTGAACGCTTCACCAAGGATGCCCGCCGCATCGTCGTCCTCGCCCAGGAAGAGGCCCGGCTGCTGAGCCACAACTATGTCGGCACCGAACATCTGCTCCTCGCACTCACCAGCGACGCCGGTCCCGCCGGCCAGGCGCTCAAAGCGCAGGGAGTCACCCGGGACAAGGCCCGCTCGCACATCGTCGAACTCATTGGCGAAGGCATGTCCGCCCCGAACGGCCACATTCCGTTCATTGGCGGCACGCGAGCAGTCCTGCAGTCCGCGGGGCGCATCGCCTTGGGGTTCTGGCACAACCATGTCGGCCCCGAACACCTGCTCTTGGCCCTGGTTATCGACGACAGGTCATCGGTGCAGGTTGCCGGACAGGCCATCCTCAACTGCGGTGCCGCACCGGAAACGGTCCAGGTGTGCCTCACATCCCTGATGGCTGCATCGCCCGCACCGGCTCCCGAGCCTGGCTCCGGCTTCGCACTCTCCGCCTGAACGGAAAGGACCCCGCCATGTTTGAGAAGTTCACCCCCGATGCCCGCCGGATCGTCGCCCTCGCCCTGGAAGAAGCGCGCGGACTAAACCATCGCTTCATTCATACTGACCATCTGCTCATCGCCTTGAGCCGCGACGACGGCCTTGCCGGTGAAGCACTCGGCTACCTCTGCATGGGGGCCGCCGCATTGCAGGACCTGGCGACCGGCCGGCTCGGCGGCGGCACCACCGCACCGGCCGGGCACATCCCGTTCTCCGGCCAGGTCTACGCCGTGTTCGAACGCGCCCACGAACTCCACCTCCGGCTCGGCCACCCGGAGGTCGGACCCGAGCACATCCTGCTGGCGATGACGACCTTGGACAACGCCATTGCCCCGGAGATCTACTCGTTTTTCGACACCACCGAGGCACAGCTTCAGGAGAGCGTTGCCCGCCAGATGGTCACCGGCGTCGATTCTTCCGGCCCGGCCGGCCCGTTCAGCTTCCGCGTCCGGGTCGACAGCCACGGCACCGTGCACGGCGGCTCCGCCTCCGCCACCAACTCCCGCAAGGCGGAATTTACCCTGCACCCGGGTGAACTGTTCAGTGTCTCCGAGGACGGCACCATCGACGAGAACGCCCGGTTCCTGGACTACACCGCCGCCGCCCGGGCCGCTGCCGAGAGCTACGGCGAGGTCGTGATCCTCACCTCGCACCGGAAGGACATCGACGCACTCGACCGCCACGGAAACCGCATCAAGGTCGGCGAAGTCACCGTCTGGACCCCCGAGCCCATCCACCAGCGCCTGGTGTTTCTGGACTAGGCTGCGCCTGCCCGCCACGCTTCGGTGAGGGGGCCGGCACGGTCCGCACACATGGGGGACATGAGCCACACACCCGACCCCCGCGCCGATGATGTTTCCACCACCGACTACTGCAAGCTCTTGCCCCGCCAGCGCTACACCCACGAGGCACGGGGCCAGATCCTGCTGCTGCCCTCCAGCGGCCTTGTCGTCGTCCCGTTCACGGAGCACACCGGGGGCTGGGACGTCGTCGTCATCGACGGCCACGGCAGCTACCCGGTCGGCGGCCACCATCTCTGCGTCGGCGACGCCGAAATCGAAACCGCCATCGAACTCGCGCTCGGCGAGCCGGTCCCGACCCGTTTCGTTCACAACCGCGTCGAGGCCGAGGCCCTCCCGGACGGCACGGCCATCCTCACCCGCGACGGGGGTTCGCTCCGCAAAAGCTCCGACGAGGCAGGCACGCTCTGGACCGGGTTCCTGAAAGCCCCGGTCCGCACCGCCGACCTCCACGAGGCCCTGTTCCCCGCGACGGTCCGCGGCCCCGTCCAGACGAAGGAGTCCTCCCACGTTTGAGAAGTTTCAACGCCCCCGCACGCAGCGCCCTGGTCCTGGCCAGGGACAGCGCCGCCGACCACGGCCAACATCATATCGTCGCCGGCCATTCCGGAATCCGCTCGACCTCGACGCGCGGCTCGTCCTTGAACAGGCGGCCATTCCCGAACCGGTGGATGCCTGACCTGCGCCCGGCTCCCCGGCGATAGCCGACTCCACGAACACCCTTTCCCGCGCCGCCGTCAGGTGGTGCGGCGTGTGGGGGCCGGCAGTAGCCGCAGACCCGGGCCGGAAAGTTTGGGCGGGAACGGTTGGAGGGCCATATTAAGAGAAGGACTCGGGGCTTCGCCCCTCGCCCTTCGCGTATCCCGTCTCGTTCCCCGGACCGCCACCGTCATGGTTCCCCCGTCTCGTGGCTCCGTGGTGTTGTCGTGGCTGCGCCAGTGCTCGCGCGCTGCGCGCGCTGCGCGGCATGTTTCTCGCCGCGGCTGCTTGGTGTCTTTCGTTGCGGCCGTGCGGGGTCGCTGCGCTCCCCTTTGCCGTGCTGCGCACGGCCGGTGCGTTGCCGTCACGGTCTCGTGTTGTGGCCCGTGTTGTTGTTCGTGCCGCTGCGCGGCGGGCTCGTCTCTGTCTGCCTCATCAGCACTGTCTGCCTCGCCGTCTTCTGCATCGTCGGCTGCGCCGGCTGCCGGTTCGTCCCCGTCGTGTTGGCCATCATGCTGCCCGCCGTGGTGTCCGGCGGGCGGGCCCGCCCCGGTCCCCGTCCTGGTTTCCGCCGCGGTGACCGAAATGTTTCACGGGGGCTGCGCCCCGGGCCGGTGCCAGATACCTGGGGTGGTTTCCTTCTGCCGGTGGGGCCTGCCGGCGGCCGGTGGCCGCTGATGCCCGTCACGGGGGACGCTGCGGTTCACGACCCGGTGCACGGGGGCTGCGCCCCGGGGCGAAGCCCCCGCCATGGTTCACGATCCGGGGAACGGTGCGGGCACCGGTGTGGGGGACGACACGGCGGACCGGACACCAAGACGGTCCCCCGACACGGCACCCGGGGCGAGAAACGGAACGGCACACCCGGGTGCGCAGCACCGCCGCCGGCAGGCCCCACCCAACATCCACCCACGCACCACCACCAGCCACCCAAGCCACCCGCGCGCAGCGCACCCCCGGCCACCGGCACCAAGGGACACCCACAAGACATGGATCAGAGGCACCCGCCGCCGTCCGCAGGACATTAAAGGCCCGCGGCAGGCGACACCCGAGGCACCAAAAATGGGCAACGCAACCACCCCCTGCATCCTGGGTGAGCCATTTCCTAGACGCCGTCATTTTGCCGTGCAGCCGCACACAGAACAAGTGTCAGCAGAACACCACCGGCAACACCATCAACCATCCCTGCAGGGTGACCAGTCCACTCCAACCTGCCCGCGTCAATACATCACATTTATAGGCCAGAAGCGGGCGCGGGGTTCCCGGACGGGTTTCGGGCGATTCGGGGATTTCTGCAGCGAGCCAGGATCTGTAAAAACCCCCAAATCCGCCTACCCGGGTCTGTATGGCCATCATCAATGAAACTACGCATGTTCCAGGGTATGGAACAGCGCATCTTCAGGCTTTCACGGGCCGGCGGCATCGACACAAACCCCACAACCTTCACTCAGCGTGCCGGAACTTTCGCGTCCGCTGCCACCAACTCCGGCCAGGCCACGCTGCTGACCCGGCGGGAGAAGACCGGACTCAACGGATACCTGATCCTGCCGGCCACCTCGCTTGGAACGAACGCGCCGCTGCACCTGGCCCACACGGTCGGCGCCCGCGCCGAAGAAGCCGAGCTGCCGACCGACCTGGGCGACACCGAGGCGATCGGGTCATTGACCTACAAGCCGTCCCCGGCGCTGCGGGAGACACAGTCCGGCATTGATCCGACCGAACTTCCGCGCCTGCTGGCTAACGCGTTGCCGGAAGGCTCCTGGGTTGCTGTCACGATGCGCAAGCCCTCCAACAAGGAGCGGAAGTTCTACACCCCGTGGCTGGGAAACCGGCTCGGCACCGCTGTCCCGACGCACCACTCCACCTCCCCGACGGCGGTCCTTGTCTCCATCGCCGCGGGCGGCAACTCCCGCGAGGAAGTGACGTCGCTGCTCTCCCAGGTCACCGCCGGTCTGCCCGGTTTCGACCTGGATTCCGGAGTCCGGTTTGCCCCGAAGCGGCACGCCCTGTTCCTCGGCCTGCCGATCGGTTTGGTCCTGGCCGCCGCGACTCTGTTCGGCCTCCCGCAGGTCCCGGCAGCGTACGCCGCCTACATCCCGGCAGGAATCGCCCCGCTCCTGTATGCGATCTCCGGTGTGGCCGCCACCCTCGGCCTCGCCGCCCTGACCGGCCGCATCTCCTCCCCGGACACGAAACTTCGCAACCGCCTCGCCGCGGCGGCGTTCCCGTCGCCGGCGGCACGGCGCGGACGGCCCCGCCCGCCCCGGAAGGAACGCACCATCAAGGGATCCCGAATGGTTGGCGGCGAGAAAGTCCCATACGAGAAGTTCGTGCCGGCCTCCGACGGGGACTACCCCCTGGCACCGGAGACGTTCATGGTCGGACCCAACGTTGTCGTCGGCATGGTCTCCCCGCACGCCGGAGCCGTCTCCGGTGTCGCCGCGACCCGGGCCCGCTCCACACCGCCGGCGATGCTGCAGCCGATCGGCCCGATGCTGGGCACGAACGACGACGGCTCGGCCCACCTCTCCGCCGACGCGATGCGCTTTTCCGTGGCCATCGTCGGCAAGCCCGGAAGTGGAAAAGCCGAAAGCCTCGACGCCAGGTTCCCCGTCCCGGTATCGGACAAGTTCCCGACCGGGTGGGCTCTCAACCGCGAACTCGTCGTCGGCGATCAGGTCTTCAGTACCGGAGGTGGTGTCACCAACGTTGCAGGGTTCTCCGAACCTTTTGACGGTGACATGTTTGAGGTCCGTTTCAGTGACGGCCAGAAAGTCAGGACCGACGCAGGACACCTCTGGGCCGTTTCGTCACGCACCACCCGACGCCGCGACGGGTCCGGTGTGCTGACAGGAAAGATGGCTGAGGTCGACCGCCGTGCGGAAGAGGAAGCCAAGAGACTTCGCGGCATCGCAGAGCAAATAGAGCCTGGAACCATGGCTGCAGGGAACGACATGGCACGAGTCAGCGGCATCGGGGCCGGAGTGCTCCTTCGGTTCGTCAGGAAAGCCGGTATCGATTCGGTCAGGGCGCAGGTGGCGGTTCGTCCGGAGGGTCCGACGAACGCCAGAAGGGCGCGCGTAAGGTTTGATGCGGTGTCGGCCAAGAAGGCGTTGCTGGACCTTTCAGCGAAGAAGACCTCAACCGTCGGCCGTATTGGCGTCGCATCGTTCACCCCGCGCCATGGACATCTCATGACGGCCCGCGAAGTCCTGGTCGCCTGCGGCGCGGCTGCACCGAGGACTGCCGACGTCTCCCAGATGAACGAGCGACTCAAGACCGCCGGCGTTCCCCGGGTCCGCGATTCGCACAACGTGCTGCTTCCGACCAAGGCCACCTTCAAGACGCTCGAGGTCTACCCACTCCGGGAGGTCCTCATCCGTTATGCCGACCACATCGAAGCCGGCAAAGAGCGCGCAGCACGCGTCCAGCTACGAACCACTGCCGAACTTGCCGCCGCTGTCCGGGTGTCCGCGGAAAACGCGGTGAACTGGGCCATCGACCTGGCCGCCCCCGTGGAAGGCCAAGAGATTGACGCCGTACTCGACCCTTACGTTCTCGGCGCCTGGCTCGGAGACGGGAACACAAACGGGCCTGCCATCACTTGCTTTGACCAACCGATCCTCGACGAAATCGCCGCCGCCGGCTTCGAACTGCGTCCACGTAAGGCACCGGGGCTCTACGGGTTCATTGGAGCCATCGAAAAGTTCCGGGCCCTGGGCTTGATCAACAACAAGCACATTCCGAGCCCCTATCTCCGTTCGTCCTTCACCCAGCGCCTCGCTGTGCTGCAGGGCCTGATGGACACCGACGGCACCGTGGGCGCGAACGGCACCTGCGAGCTCACACTGTGCCACGAGCGGCTTGCCGCTGACGCGCTGGAACTCATCAGGTCCCTCGGTATCAAGTGCAAGAGCACACCATCTGACGCCAGCTACGTCGACAAGCACGGCAACAGGAAGGTCACCTCCACAAGGCACCGGATGCACTTCACCACGTCGCTGCCCGTCTTCAGGCTGCCACGGAAACTGGACCGTCTTCCGGCCGAGACCAGGTCCACTCAGGGTCTTCTGTACATTGAGTCCATCGAGCGGGTCGAGTCCGAGCAGGTTCGCTGCATTTCCGTGGACGCTGCCGACGGGATGTACCTGACCCATGGCTTCATCCCCACCCACAACTCGCTCCTGGTCCGTTCCCTGTTCGGCTGGCACTGCCTGGAGCGGGTCAACCCGTCCGGCAAGCCCGGCTACCCCGGCACGCACAACACCCTGATCGCGTTCGAGTCCAAAGGAGACGGGGTGGCCAAGTACATCCACTGGGCGCACACCCTCGGGGACAAGGTGCTCGCCATTGACGTCGCCGACGCCCGCACCCCGGCCATCGACCTGTTCGCCGTTCCGGGCGACAACGCGGCCAAGGCCGTCTTCTTCACCAACGCGCTCAAGTACACGTTCGGCGCCGACGCGATCGGCCCCCGGTCCTTCCCGACGATCGTCGCCATCCTCACCGCGGCAATGTCCGTGGACGAACGCGTCATCGACTCCATCGAAGACCGGGACGACCGGATCCTCAAGCACGGCATGTCCCCGCTGTACTACGCCTACCAGCTGCTCGCCGGAACCTCCGACAAGATCGCCGTCCAGCTGGCCCTGGCCATCAAGTCGCTCGGCATCAAGCTGCGCGAACGCGGCGAACCGGACGAGACACTCGAACAGGCGTACATCGCCATCTCCTCCCTCTTCGAAGACCGCACCGAGTCCGCGCGCCGGCCGTTCCTTGAACCGCCCCGGAACAAGTTCGAACAGCTCCTGATCCTGGAGGACTGGTGGACCCCCTCACGCAAGAAGGTCAGCTGGACGGACATCATCGAAGGCCACCGCTCCGTCGTCATCAACACCGGCTCCTCCCCGTCCGGCATCCTTCTGGATGACGAACAGAACCAGCAGATCTCCTCACTGTTGATGTACTCGCTGCAGAACGCGCTCAAGCGCACCTGCTCCGGCTGGCTGGAACAGGACCGGTCCGTGTCGATCTTCGCTGACGAGCTCTCCCTCCTCGCCGGCACCTCCCCGGAGGTGGTCGCCTGGATCCGTGACCAGGGCCGGTCCTACGGCATCCGGGCAATGCTCGCCACGCAGCGGCCGGAACAGCTCGGCCCCGCACTGCGCAACAACTTCCTCACCTACGCGACCCTGATTTCGTTCGCCCAGACGGACGTCACCACCGCCGGTGAGGTCGCCGCAAACGTCGGTTCCAACGGCGAATGGACAACCGAGGACATCCAGCACCTCGAGCCGTACCATGTCGTCGTCCGCTCCGAAGTGGACCAGCGCCGGCAGTCCGCGTTCATCGTCAAGCTCCCCAACTTCGAAGCCGACGTCCTCTCCTACGCCACCGCGCAGGCCTACACCCACAAACCAGCAGGAGCCTACCCGTGGTAACCGTTGCACCCGAACGCCGCATCGTCAAAGACGGCATCCACGCCGAGATCATGCCGTCCGCTAACCCGGACGATGACCTGGCCATGCACCACCGGGCCGACCCGTACTGGGACAGGCTCTGGGCACCAGGGTCCCAGGCCAACTGGATCACCGGCTCGATCTCGCGGCACCACAAAAAGGAGGGGCTCAGCAAGGGCAATGCCAAGCTGAGCCTGGATCCCGATGAGGCGCTGCGCATCCTGACATCCAACCGGGGACGCACCGGCCGCCTTGCGGCGTGGGGTGTCCTAGACTCCTGGCGCACAGTGTCATCGGAGCAGCTCGCTGCCTTCACCGGTTGCCGGTACCTTCTGGATCCGAACTACTCGACCCTTGCCGCGTCCTTCGCGCTGGACATCATCGACATCGGTACCTACCCGAACAAAACCAGGCCCAGCCCCGGCATGAACCGCAACGTCGTCTACCGGACCTCCAACTCGGATTCCTTCACAAAGATCATCGAGCCGACCCTCACCGGCCCGGAGTGGTTGAGCGTCACCGCCGGCCACCCCTGGTCCACCGGAGGCCAGTACGACCGGCACAATATTCTTGCCACCGAACTGGGGCTGAGGGTCAGTGAGTATCTGGACGTCGGTGCCGTCCTGGGCGAAAAGCTCTCCTCGATTGACCTGCTCGCAGGCGCGGGGCTCGGTAAAAAACTGGCTCGGACAGACAGCCGGCGCGCCGACGGGACGATCGTCCGCACTGACGGGATGCGCATTGTGTTCGAGTTGACAGCCACCGCCTCGGCGGCTTTCGAGAACAAGGTCCGCCGCTGGGCGCAGGTGCTTTCGGAGCGGCCACTGGAAACATCGGGACTGACCGTGGTGTTCATCGCGGCCCCGCACCCTGACCGTCCGCGGCACACGAGCACGGACCCGCGGCACGAAATCTACCGCAAGATGGCAACCGTCCTTCGCGAATTCCCCGGCCGCGGCCAGGACTCACCAGCAGCCCGGATGGGGGTCGCCCACTGGGAGTCATGGTTCCCGGACCGGCATCTGATGAGCGAAGAATTCTTCGACCTGCGCGCCGACTTTGCGATCAACGATGCGACCGGGCCGGACCGGTGGGCGCCACGGGATCTGCTGGGCGACTACCCCTTCACGCCGTGGCACACCTTCGATGCGACCGCGGTGCTGGAGAACTCGAAGCTGCTCGCCGCCACCCCGCACTGGATGCGCAAGGGCGATCACACGGCAATGATCGGCTCCCCCATGGACCGCGCCGGCGTCGAGGTCCCGCACCCGGCACCGGCCAAACCGCACCTCTGCAAGGGCCGTCCGCTCGGTGGCGCGGTCGGCAACGGCGGCGACGCAAAACTTCCGGCCCGGCTCCGCATCGAATGGTAGCTAGGCGGGAGAGCCCGCCTGACACAATCGAGCGGATTCAGCATGGTGCTTGACCTCTGACTCGAATTGCAGGACTCTCATCCCAGCACAACGTTGTGTACGGTCTGCCTGCCTGGAGCTGACATCAAGCCTTGGGGAGCCGCATGAATTGCCCGAATTACCAAACACCCAACGACCGGAGCGCCACGTCGTGCAGCACCTGCGGCACGACCGTCAAAGCGTCACCCTCCAGCAGCCACGCACCCTCCGCGGGTTCGCGCCCGGACGGGCGGATGACCATCGCGGAGCGCCGGGCCGCCGGCGTCGCCACCACTACGGCCATGTTTCCCGCAAACGATCACACGGCCCTTGCGGCATACGATGTACCGGCGGCGTGGCGGGCCCAGACGCCCGGCCCCCGCACCAACTCCTTCGCCGTCACATCCATGATCCTGGGACTCATCGGCATGTGCGTCCTGGCCATCGTCTTCGGCCACCTCGCCAGGGCACAGATCAGACGCACGGGTGAACAAGGACAAGGCATGGCCAACATCGGGCTCATCTTCGGTTACATCGGGGCGGCGCTCCTTCTCATGGTCATCATCTGGACGTGGGTCGGGGTTGCCGTGTTCAAAGGACACTGGCTCCGGCCGCGGCCCAAATTCCACAGCGCTCTGCTTCGTGTGCCGGGCCTTTGCACCTGCACGCCTGATACCTCATCCCTATGGACCGTGCCGGTGCATATGTCCCACCTGTCCAGGGCCGGCAGTCGGTAACGGCGGCGACGCAGGCTCCTCAGCTAAAATCTCCCGTTGACAGCGCATATGCGATGTCTCTAGGAGTGCTGATCGGGTGGCCGACACTCCCGTCTCTCTTCACGATTTTCATCTCCAGTCGACAACTATTCGAGCCCCCCGCGCTGCTAAAAATGGCTTGTCCTCTGAAATGAATGCCCTCAAGTGTCAGGTCGATGTTGTAGACCATTTGGGTACCGTTCCATCCGTCGCTCGGAGTGTACGGACCATCACGCGTCGTGTAGACGGGATCCTCTTCTGGGCCAATGCCGGTGCTCCACTTTTTGACAGAATCAGGAACTCGCGCACGCGTTTCTGCGATGAATTTGCGTTTGTATTCTTCGACTCTCCGTCTGTCTTCACTGACAAGTTTCTCGGCGTCCTCACGCAACCCCATGTCTCCTCCTCAGCCGGCCAATCCCCAACCTTTACCCGTAGCCTCGCTCCCGGTCAAGGGGGCACCGGTGACCGCATTGCCTACGCATGTTTCGAGGTATGAGCGAAAAAAATTTCAAGGAGCGGGTCCTCAGCGACCGGGACAAAGACAAGAAGGACATTGAGGACTGGATGCACGGATCCGGTGGCAAGGTCCTGGGCGTGATCCTCCTCCTGTTGGGGATCTGGACCGTGGCCCGACTGATCTGGACGTTCTGACGTGAACGGCGTCTACGGCCGGGCCGCCACCGGGTTGCAGGATTCTTCCTGGGCGGTGAACGAGACCGTTGCCCGCATCGGCGCCAAGGGGGAACAGAAAACCGAGGCGCTCCTGAACGGCTTCGCCTTGAAGGCCGCCGTCCTGCATGACCTGCGCGTTCCCCTCCCGGGCTTCAAGGCCAACATCGACCACGTCATCGTCTCCGGGAAGAACGTGCTCATCCTGGACACCAAGGTGTGGAAGCCCGGGTTTTACTCATCCGTCTTCGGCTACCGGCGCGGCTGGGCGAAGGCGGACCATGTGGGCAAGGACCAGTCGTACGTTTCCCGGTCGATGGACTCCTTTCTGGCCGGCACGGGCGCACGTATCGGACTTCCCCGCCTGGTCGTGTGGTCTTCCCGTGACGGGCAGTCGCTGAGCACGTGGGCGCTGAAGGTTCCGGGAGCCTCCATCGTGCACGGCCTCGGCGTCGTCCCCCTGGTGAAGGCCTTCGTCCGGCAGGGGCCGGCCGACCCGGCCATCGTCGCCCGCCTGCGCCAACTACTCGTGACGTCACCGCGCCCGGGCCGTGGAACGGCACCGGCGAATGTCGGCGGCGATGATCCGTTCGGAGGCCCGCCCCGTCCGCCCCGCGTGAACCCCCACCGCGGCCCGGACCCGTTCGCCTAACCGCCGCCGGGAACCGGCCCGCATAGGTACACCCAGGACCAGAACTCTCACCGAAGGACGACCATGGCGGCACGCCGAAACCAGGGACCCTCCAAGCCGATCACCGGGCTGGCCATGCTGGCCGCCGTCGCGGTCGCCGGCTACGCCATCTACCGGGGCTACCCCGGGGTCGCCGCCATCTGGGCCGGACTGGTCGTCTCCGCATGGACGTACCCGCCGGCGATCTTCTCCGGCAAAAAGGATTCCCGCGGCTACCCGGCACCGGCCCATGCCGGGGAGCAGGCCGCCATGAACAAGTACCGGTTCTGGGAGGACCTGAAGTTCAAACTCGCCCTCCCCACCACCGACTGGCTGCCGGGGCTCAAACCGCACCTCTCCTTCCTTGTTGCCCTCTGGGCGGGGGCTGCCGCCTACCTGGTCCCCGTCAGCGATCCCTACACCGGCGGGTACGGGCCCTGGATCAACGCCGCCGCCGCATTCATTGCCGTCGCCCAGTCCGCCGCGTCCCGGCGCCGCACCCAGGTCGCCGATGATGAGAACCCCGGCGCCCGGCTGGACTCCCTGATCGCCCTGGCCCGCAAGCACCCGGGCCGGGTGGCCGGGCTGGTCATCGGCGGGCTCGTCGCCGGCGCCGTGGCCGGCACCATCACCACCGTCATGCTGCCGCTGGCCACCACGGCCGCCGCCGTCCCGGCCATCCCGGAGCCGGCCATCTGGGCCCTGTGCCTGACCGGTGGACCGTTGGCGCTGCTCTCCCGGGCCTGGATCACCGAAGCCCTCGAACACTGGCGGGTCGTCGTCGCCGCCCGGGAGGAATGGAAGGGCCGGTGGGACATGCTCAAGCAGGACCCGGCCCCCCGCCTGATTGACCGGCAGGAAGTTGGCACCGCCGTCATCGACACCTTCGACGCCCCCGCCTCGGCCGGTGCCATGGCGTACTGGACGATGGGTGAGAAGATCATCCCCACTCTGGGGACCGGCGCCCGCGTCGCCATTCTGGACGTCCCCAACCTGGACTCCAACAACCAGCCGATGCCCGGCACCAAGCACCCGCTGCGCTTCGACATTGTCCGCTGGCCCTCCGACCAGATGCCCGACATCACCGACCCCGCCACCCCGAAGGACGTCGTCTACCAGTTGGCCCGCTGCGCGATCGCGTGGGCCGCCGACGGTGTCTACTCCCGCCCCGTCATCGACGACGTCCACCTCCTCACCGTCCCGGCCGGGCCCGCCGGCGGCACAGGAGGGGATGACACGGACAGGGATGAACCAGCCGGGGATGACACGGATGGTTCCGGGCGCTCCGCCTGGGCGATCACCTGGTACCTTCCCGAAGGACCCCCCGCCTCCTACATCCGGGCCAACGGCAAAAACGAAATGGCCGACGCCCTGCAGGCCGAGGTGTTGGTGGACCACCGTGCCCGGTCCGGGCTTGGCTGCGTCTACACCGGGGCGCTCTCGGACAACGACACCGTCTGGGATCCGGCCTGCGGACTCACCGGCAAGGACATGAAGAAGCTCATCAACGAGGACGCCTGGAACCAGCGCTGGGCCGAGGCCGCCCCCAAGCACAAGGCGAACCCGCCCGTCATGGAAGCCAGCACCGCCAACTCGGCGCGCCTGAAAAACGGGGTGATCGTCAACCACTTGGCCTTCATCACCCGCCAGGGCATGACTCCGCACGATTTCTTCCTCTTCGAACCGGCCCTGCCCTCAACTTTGAATGCCGCCCCGTTCGTGGCCATGACCGGGTTCCCGGGATCCGGCAAGCGGCAGGGCGAACGCCACCCGCAGGCCTTCAGCGTGTACTGGGCTTCCGAGGCGGTGCCCGCGAAGCCGGATGACCTGGCACCGGTCCCCCGCTCCGATGCCCCCCGCTGGGTGCTGGCCGGGCTCATCAACCAGGCGTTCAAGGCCGCCAAGCTCGCCGACCGTCCCGCGATCGCCGCCGCGACCTGCCTGACCAAGCCCGAGTCGCGCCAACACATTTGGAAGATCGACCTGCGCCTTTACGGCGGAGTGACGTTGAAGGATGTCCGGGGCATGGCGGACCGGATCCGCCAGCACTGGGCCTCGGGCTGGTTGCGCGTCGCCGCCGCCCCGGACGGCTGCACCATCGTCGTCGGGGCCAGGCCGTCCAAGGTTCAACTGGCCAGCCCCCGCCATGAGCAATACCTTGCCGCCCTGGACTGGGAGCAGGCGTTCCTTGACTCGGGGGTCTCCGGTACGGGTGGTCTCATGCCGGTGCTGACCAATGTCGGCCATCTGCCCAAGAACGACAAAGTCATCGTGACCGATTTCAACCTGCCCTCCGGCCTGGACTACACCATGGTCCGCGCGGTGACGGAGAAGCTCAAAAACGCGACGGACAACATCTTCATCGATGTCCAGCGGACAGCCTCGGCAAGCAACATCCGCATTCTCAGCTGCCCCGAAAACCCGATGCCCGAACGGGTGGCCTTCGACTTCGAGGCCGTCGACAACTCCGGGCACCTCATCCCCTTCGCAACCGGCATCGAGGGGGAATCGATCATGTACGACCCGATCACCTCCCCCCACGCGCTGCTGGCCGGCGTCACCCGGTCGGGAAAGTCCGTCCTGGCCCAGGGCTTCGTCTACGGCATGCTCATCAAGGGGGCGCTGCTGTACATCATCGACCCCATGAAGGCGGCCGCGGACTTCAAATTCGCCAAGGACTACGCCGCAGGTTTTGCCGTGGACCTGTTCGAGGCGGCGGCCACCCTCAAGGCCGTGTACGCCATCGTCGCCGAACGGAAGATGGTCAACTCCGCCATGGGCGTCGGCTCCTACCACGAACTCGCCGACCCGCCCCCGCCCCTGGTGGTCCTCATCGACGAATTCACCTCCCTCATGCAGAAGGAAGTCGTCCCCCCGCCGTCCGATGACCCCGAAGAGGAAACCCTTCGGGAAGAGATCGTGGCCATCAACCGTGCCAAGCAGGAGATCGGCACGTTCACCGGCAAGCTCGCCCGTGAAGCCGCCTCCGCAGGGGTGAACCTGCTGCTGGGCACCCAGAAACTCTCCGCGAAAATGCTCGACACCGTCCCAGGCGGTGGCGACCTCAAAGATTTGACTCTGGACACGCTCGTGCCAGTCCCGGTCTCCGGCAAATTCCCCAGCGGATGGGCCCGCAACGACCAGCTCTCCCTCGGCGACCTCGTCTACACACCCGGCGGGACCACCACCCCGATCATCAAGTTTTCCGACGTGTTCCCCGACAACGAGGTCTACGCGGTCACCTTCGATGATGGACAGGTTGTCAAGGCCGGCGGCGGCCATTTGTGGCAGGCGACCGACCGGCAAGCACGCAGGAACCGGGCCCGCCAGGATGCGTCCCGGCCTGCCGGCCATCCTCACAACGTCCGTGACTTCATGAAGACCTCTGCACCTCATCGTGCAGACCGTCCCGGACACGACCCGCGCACAGGCGGCAGTCAAGAAGGGGAGCGGATTGTCACCACGAAGGAAATGGCAGCGACGATCAGGGATTGCCGCGGCCACCTCAACTGGGCCATCCGGACCAGCGACCCCATCGACGGGCCGGACATTGACCTGCCGGTCGACCCGTACGTGCTGGGAGCCTGGCTCGGCGCCGGGTGCAAAGGGTCAGGGAAGGTTGTGTCCTCCGCAGCCGCCTTCTGCACGGACAAAGACGGAGTAACCGACCAGCAGCACCTGCTGCGGGAACTGGGCGCTGCGGGGTATGCGCCTCACGTGTTGGCCTGCCACGACACCTTGATCGGAACCCGCGGACTCCAGGTCAAGCTCCGCGACGCCGGGGTCCTCCACGATAAGCACATCCCTGCCGTCTATCTGCGCGCTTCGCGGGCGCAACGGCTGGCACTTCTGCAGGGGCTCATGGACACGGACGGGTCTCTGATGGCGTCCGGCCGGTGCGTGTTGGCGCAGACTAGCCGCCGCCTCGCCGGCGGCGTCCTCGAGCTCGTCCGCTCCTTGGGTATTACGGCCCACTGGTCTGAAGGAGAGGCCTCCCACCTGCCAGCAGACACCGCCCGGAAGAAGGTGGCGGGAACGGTCCACCGTGTCACCTTCCGCACCGGCACGCCTGTCTTCCGGCTTCCACGGAAACTCGCCAAGCAGGGCGCACCCGTTGTCGGCGGGACAGCGAGCCGGCGGATGATTGTGTCCATCGAGCGGATCGCCACAGAGCCGACCCGTTGTATCGGGGTCGCCGACGAAGGCCATCTTTTCCTGGTTGAGGGGTTCATCCCAACCCACAACACGAACCTCGCCAGGACGCTGCTCGGCCAGGCGTCCAGTGGTGACCGCATGTCTGCCCTGCGGGACTTTGACGCGGCCCCGCCCGTCGGCAACCCCATTCCGAAGGGGCGAGGACTGTGGGAGCCGCTGGACCACAGTGCGGTCGTCATCCAAACCTGGTTTGCCACCCAGGATCAGCTCCAGGCAGCGCTGGCGGAACGCATCCCGGTCCTTGACGCCGGATCGAAAACGGACATCTCATCCTTCGTCAAGCGGCCCGCCCTCCGGGACGCGATTGCCCCCGCACCGTCTTCACCTGCCACCGTGGTCGACCTGGGCGAGATCGAGTTGGACCTCGATGATCTGGACTGGTCCGACATGGACCTCACCGATGACGAACCCGCTGCGCCGCTGACCGCCCTGAATGAGGAGCCGGAGGGAACGGCCATCACCGCTTCCGATGATGACCCGAACTGGCCCGATGACGGGACGGAATCCCGCGTGGATGACGAATCGGTGCTGTTCCTGGACGTCGACGGGACCATTGCCCCCTTCCTGTACACCGACGGTCTCGAGCACCTGGCCGCCGGCGGCCGCGGCACCGTCATGTACCATCCCGGCAGCGTGGCCCGGCTCGCCGCCCTCCCGGTCACCCAGGCATGGCTCACCGCCTGGGCGGAGGACGCCCCGGAAAGTTTCGGGCACCTGTTCCCGCACGCCCGCGACGTCCTCACCGCCGACACGGAGGTGGCCGGGTGGTGGAAGATCGATGCCGCCCTGGACTGGCTGGCCCGCCACCCGCAGGTGCGCCGTGCGGTGTGGATCGACGACGAGCTCGCCGGTGAAGATCCGGTCCTGGGCCTGACCCTTCGGGAGGTGGCCGCCGAGGCGTTCCACCATGCCGGTGTCGAAACGCTGCTGGTGGTTCCGGACCCGGACACCGGGATGGGTGCAGAAGAGCTCGGTGAGGTGGAGGCCTTCTTCGGCCTCGCGTCAGATAGCGGCCCCGCAGTGCCGGCCGGCCCGGCCGCTGGGGAGGCGGAGGCGGTGCCGGAACTTCAGGAGCTCGACTGGACCGTTCTGGAAGCCGAGGTCTCCGCACCGGCCGGCCCGGTATCCGACGACGACGACGACGACGACCCGTTCCTTCCGGACAAGGCCGCCACCGCCGCCGATGTGGAGGATCCGTTTGAGGCGCCCCGGCGGAGGCGCTTCGTCCCTCTCGATGACGAGGACCCGTTCGCCTGAGCCCCTCCCATCTCCCTGCCAGAACACCTTGGGCAGGGGGATGGGCCCGTCCGCACACATGCCTGGCAACAGACACCCAACCGGAGGCCGGAACGATGAACCCCATGCCGCACGATATGACAACCCGCGACGATTGGGAGGCACAGCCGGTCGGCACCATTGCACGGGTCGAACACTTGTCCTCCAGAGAGGAGGGCGGCCCCGTCCTGGTGGCCTTTGTCACCCGCGTCGACGGGGACTTCCAATCCACCGCCGGTCAATACCAGCTCGCCGGCGGCAGGCACTGGTCCGGCATCTGGGACCACCAGCGGCGGGCCACCGTCCTGAACGCCGCCACGGTCCCCGCAGCACCTGTGGACGCACCGACGGACGCCCCTGTCAGGCCATCGTCCCGCGATGGGGTGATCGCCGCCGCCACCGATGCGATTGACAACGCCATCACCCAACACCACCAGGTCCTCGATGGCTTCCTCCAGACCCCGTACCGGGAGTATGTGAAGATCCCCGCCGCGGAGCACCCGGCGTCCTCCCCCGCCGGCCACATCATCGACCAGCTGCTGCAGCTGGGCTGGCAGCCGCCCGAGAAGGTCGCCGACGGAGTGCAGGTCTGGACGATCTCCGGGACGCCGGCCACGACAATCCGCTCGGACGGCACGATGGTGTACCTGTCCCTGCCGGCCCGCACCGACTCAGACCGGTTCGCGTATCAGGACCGCGGCGACATCTGGCTGGAAAACCCGGTCATCACCGTCAACTTCGAACTCCCCTCCCGCACCGACTAGAACACCACTAAAGCTTCGATAGGAAAGCTTTAGTGTATTGACTCTATTGCTTCGATAAGAAAGCATTAGCGCATGTCTATTGTTGAAACCATGACGACCCTCCAGGCCAGTGAAAGGCTCGGGATCACGCAGGTGTCTGTCCGCCAGCTGGTCCACAACGGCCAGCTGAGCACCGCCGGCACCGCCGGCCGGACCATCCTGCTCGACCGGGCCTCCGTCGAGCGCCTCGCGGCCGCCGGTACCCGCCGCGGCCGCGCCTGGACGGCCAAGACCGCGTGGGCTGCGCTGGGACTTCTCTCCGGCCAGAACCCCACGTGGATCACCGCGTCCGAGAAGTCCCGGCTGAAAAGCAGGCTGCGCGAGCTCGACGCCGACGCCGTCTGCATCCTGGCCCGGAACAAGGACAAGACGACCCGCTTCCGCGCCACGCAGGACGGTCTGACAGCGCTCACCGACCACCTGATCGCCAGCGGCGCCTCAGCCATGCGGGACCAGGCCACAGCGGAAACTTTCGGCATGTCCGGCGGCAGCGGGATCGCCGAAGGCTACGTCATGGCCGGGGACGCCCGCGCCCTCGCCGACGCATTCGGCATGGTCGAAGATGCCGACGGGAACGCAATTATCCACGAAGTTGACCTGACCGACCCTTTCGCTGAAGGCCGGGCTCCGATCGCCGCGATCGCCGTGGACCTGATGGCCTCCCTGGCCACTCGCGAACGCAGCGCCGGCCGGCGCGTCATCAATGAACTCCTCCATGTCTGAGCCGACCGTGGCCCCGCTGGCCGCTGCGGCCGCCGGCCGGGACATCTGGGACGTCCCCGTCCCTCCGGGGGGATGGGGCACCCCGTGGCCACAATGCGTGGAACTGGCCAGGGCCCTGCCTGCAACGGTGTGGACGCTGGTCGGCGGCCTCATGGTGCAGCTGCATGCGGCCGCGGCCGGCCTGGCCGTCTCCCGCCCAACTGCGGACGTCGACATCGTGCTGCACATCGAAACCGGTGCGGCGACGACGGCGTCGGTGATCGGGGTCCTGACAGGGCTGGGCTACGCGCTGGAGAAGTCAATTGCGCACGACGCCCCGGCCCACCGTTTCGTCCGCGGCAAGCAGCAGATCGATGTCATGGTCGCTGACCACCTGGCTCCGGCGAAGGTCCCCACGATCGGCGGCCGCAAGCCGTTCCAGGTCGTCGGCGGCACCCAGGCGCTGCAGCGGACCGTGAACTGCCGGATGACTGCCGACGACGGCGGGCCCGTGCTCATCAGTATCCCGAACGCGCTCGGGGCACTGGTCCTCAAGGGCGCCGCCTACCGGGAAGATTCCCGCGACACGGGCCGGCACCTCGATGACGCCGTCGTCCTTTGCGCCACGATCACATCCCCGCTGGTGACGGCCGCCCAAATGAAAGGCAGCGACAAGTCCCGCATCCTGACCCTGTACAGGGAGCTCGCGGATCCCGGGCACCGGTCCTGGCAGTTGCTGGACCCGGCTGACCGGACGCCGGCAATGGATGCGCTCCGGATCCTGGCCGCCAACCACAGCCTCCCGCCGGCGAACCGGCTCAAAAAAAGCTGACCGAGCCCCGTGTCGCCGCCGACATTTGAGCCAGGATGACGTTCGCGACGAAAGCCGCACACAGGGTGGGTATGACGATACTTCAAGCCCGCGCACCCCGCGGCATCCCCTCCGGTGGGCAGTTCACCTCCAATCTCCGCGCCGAACCGCTCATCACCCTGGCACCGGCGAACCCGGCAGACATGTTCCAGCCGAAGGTGCAGGAGCCACCCTACAGCCCCGGTGTGCGCGAAAATTTGCGCCGGTCGGTGGCACCGGCCACCCCCATCACCGAGGAACAGGCGGAACACCTGCGCCGGCACCGCACACCCCTTACGGACGCCATGGACAGCCGGGGCGTGACCTCCCTGCCCTCCACAGAAGGGGCTGACGCGGCCATCCGCACCATCCAGCAACGGCTCCGGGGCCGGGGCGCCTAACAGGGCCATTCGCGCGGCGAAGCCGCACCGATCATTGGCCTTCTCTCCCCCACACCCCTGATCCCCGGCCGATAACAATATTGGCCGGGGATCACTGTGTCTACACCCCTGCGTGCGCCGCAACGGCCGGCGGTGAGTCCCGGCCCGGTGGCCGCACACATGGGGTGCAGACACCAACTCCTCTCCGAAAGGACTTCCCGCCATGATGGGAGCCCACCATGCAGCCTGCGGCGCCGCCGCCTGGGTTGCCCTGACCACCAACATCCACCTGGACCTGACAGCGGCAGCCGAGAAGGTGGCCATCCTGCCGCACACCCTGGACCTCGGACTGGGACTGATGCACGTCAGCCCGGTCGGCATTGTCACCGGGGCCCTGGTCACCGCCGGGGCCGCCATGCTCCCGGACGCCGACCACCACAACGCCACCATCGCCCACTCCCTGCCGCCCCTGTCCAACGTCATGTGCTCGGGCATCGGCAAGCTTGCCGGCGGCCACCGGCACGGCACCCACTCCATGGTCGGCATCGCCGTCTTCGTCCTGATCGCCTGGCTCGCCGGTCTCTGGACCCAGGGCACGGACCTGTTTGGCACCATCTACCCGGGCGCCGGCATCCTCTCCGTCCTGCTGGTGGCCTTCGCGGCGAAGGCGCTGAAAATCATCCCCGATTCGATGCGCAAATCCCCGTGGATTGTCGGACTCGCCGTCGGGGCGTTCATCACCGTCTTCGCCCCACAGGAGCAGAACTGGTTCCCGGTCGCCATGGGGGTGGGCGTCATCGTCCACATCCTCGGAGACATGATGACCACCGAAGGCTGCAATCTCGCCTGGCCGTTCGCCATCAAGCCGCCCAAGGCGTTGGCCAAGATCCCCGTCCTCAAATCCTGCTGGCATTCCAACGGATACATGACCATCCCCGTGCTCGGCCATGCCGGGTCCGTGCGTGAATGGCTGCTGCTCGTCCCGATCGGCGGCTACGCCATCTTCGGGGTCGGCGCCACCCTCGTCGGCATGGGCCAGAGCGGGCTGAAAGCCCTAGTCGCAGCCGCTGGGGGGTTCTAGCACCACGACAAAAGCCCCGCCTCTTCGGAGGACGGGGCTTTTGTCTGCGCCCAAGCAGGGACATCGGCTGCAGTGGGTGCTGTCCGTGGACCACCACGGGTCCTGCCGCACACATGCAGGGCATGGAAACGATGACCCTGACAACTGACCTTGCACCGTCCACCCCGGGCCTTGGAGCGTACACCTCCCCAACCGTGGCCCCGGCCTACGCTGACGGACCCGACTTCGACTACGCCTTTGAAGCATCCCGCGGCGCCGCCCTGGCCCGCGAACTGCAGTCCATGCCGAAGGTGGCTGCCCGGGAGGCCGTCAATGCCTCGCGCATCTCGGACCTGCTGCGCGACTCCTACGGCATCTACCGTGTGGACGGCAGCGCCTCACAGAGCCGCCGGCAGGCGGTCACCAACCTTGAAGCCGTCCTGGGACACCTTCCGCGCGACCGGCGCGACCACCACGTCGAACTGATCCGCTTCGCCGTCCACGAGGAAATGAAACACTGGTCCGACCCTGCCCATGTCCTCAACCCGGAACATGGGTACGAACTCCTCATCGACCGTGACGATTATCGAAGCGAGGACGACCTGCTGGAGGGTGGACAGGACGAGAACCGGGAGAGATGGGAACTGCTGGCCGACACCGCCGCCTTCCACGCCGCAGCCGAGGACAACGCCTTCTAGCGGCTGAGCCGAATAGGGAGGACCAGAAGTCCAATCCGAAACGCCGGGGATCCGTCTGCAGCCAGCAGGTGGGCGACAACAGTAAGGAAGATGACTGGCGCCACGTCATCGATCACAGCATCAGCGCCATGAACGGGTGGCCCTTCTCGCCGGCAAGTGACAAGCACCGTTAGCCACGCTGCAGCCGCAGGCCCCGGTAGGAGGACACTTCGTTGCAATCTAAGCGAAGCGCAGGCGTCAGAAGCCCCGTCCGTAAGGGCGCGGAGGTCCACTTCCTAGGTTCCAACCCCATGCGGGAATCAATGTCTCATCATGGAGTACAAATCTGGCCCTGAAAAGGGGTTGGTGTGGACCACAAAGTCTCGGGCCGCCACCGATGCATCACATCCAGTCCGCGAGTACAAGCAGCATTCAGGCCACCGTGGATTTAACGAAAGACTCCCCTGGGGCAATTGCGCCAGGGGAGTCTTTTAGGTCAGGTCGCAGGGTCGGTGTTGCGGCACGTATTAGCGCCCGCCGCCGCCGATTACACCTTTCTCAACAGCCTTCGTAACGGCGTCTGCTTCAGCCTGGGTCAGCGTGCCAGCGGCCACGGACTTGTCCAGCTTGGTCTTCAGAACAGCCGTGCGCTTCACCTGCTCCGCAGCGTGGATGTCCGTCAAGGCGGTGGAGACCTTCGTCTCGTCGATGCCCAGCGTCGTAGCCAGTGACTTGGCCATCGCTGCGTCCATGGCGGCATGGTCAGGTTTGGTGCCCTTCGCCGGCTTCCCAGCGGGCTTGTTGGCATCACGGAAGGTCTTCAGCGCGGCGGTGACCTTGGCCTGGTCAACGCCGAGCTTCGCGGCGAGGTCTGCAGCCAGCTGACCCCGCTCACCGCGCACCGCGTTGTTGTCGGGTTTGTCAGTGACGGCACTGGAGCTCGCGCTTGGGGTGGTGGGTGTGGCAGCTGACGCCATACTGGTGACTCCCAAGCCGAGGCCCACGGCCAAGGCTGCGGCTGAGATTCCGAGCGTGATTTTCCTCTTATGTTTCAACGTATCGTCTCCTCGCTTTTCGGCCGGCGGTTTTCACCGGCGTCACAGCATACGCTCCAGCACCAAGATCGGCAGGACCTGTCCGGACACTGTCTTTGACCTGTGAATGCCAAGGGAAGTGCGGCCGTTCAAGCTCATCGGCGTCCAGGCGCCGGCCAAGACCTGCCTTCAGCAGGGGTGAGGCCCGGGCATCGCCGCGCATGGAGCGGAGGCCTTCTGACCCTGTCGGTGCGGGCCACTATCCTGTGCAGATGAAGACGCTGGATGGAGCCGCCGCACACATGACCACCATGACAAACCAGAACACCGCCCCCGGAACGGGAAGCCCCATAGTCCTTGTCGACATGGATGGCGTCTTCGTCAACTGGGGCCAGGGCTTGAATGACAGGCTGCTGGCCCGCGACCCCCGTTACCCGATCGTCCCCGTCGGCCAGCAGCTCGACTACGACCACCTGTGCGGCCCCGGAGGGGACCGTACCGTCCTGGCCGAGGTCATGGACAGCGAAGGCCTGTACCTGAATCTGGAGCCCTTGCCGGGCGCCGTGGACGCCATCCTGGCCATGGAAGAAGCCGGGCTGGACGTCTTTTTTTGCTCCACCCCTTTCCCCACCAACCCGACCTGCGCGTCCGAAAAACTAGCCTCCATCGAACGCCATCTGGGCCTCCGATGGGTGTCCCGAACCATCCTCACCCACGACAAAACCCTCGTCCGCGGGGACGTCCTGATCGATGACCACCCGGGCATTATTGGCGCCATGAAACCGGCCTGGCGGCAGCTTGTTTTCGACCAGTCCTACAACCGCAACCTCGTGGACGCGCCGCGAATGACCGGATGGAAGCACTGGGAGAAGGCCATTTTCCCGATGCTGGAAATGGCCGGCGTCTAGAAAAACACCATTTTGAGGGCCGCACCGCAATCCGGTGTGGCCCTTTTTGGGTGTCCGGACGTGCTTTTCCCGGCAGCACCGGCGTCGGAAGTGCCGTGCAGCGGGGCATTCGGCTTCCGTCCGTCGAGGATTTTCGTCCACGTTCCAGGTTCGGACACCCTCAGCTGGCGAAAAATTCTGCGTTTCGGCCTGGTCGCGGAAATCTCCACCCAAACACGAATGGCCCCCATCGGGGAGCCATGTGATAACCACAGTCACTGGTGTGGATAGTTCGTTCCTTTAGGTTATCACATGAGAAAAAATCGCCGTCTCCCACACCCGGCGCCACAACACCCTCAATCACCTGCCGCCCGACCGGCGGTCGAGCCGGTTTTTCGGACATCGTCGCAGGTCAGAGGCACATTGGAGGCCTTTTTGACCCCTCACTCGACCAACACAACCCGGGAGGATGGCACCTCCATAGAGAGATAGATATAGAGAGCCCCTGAGTGGGGGAGGGGAGGTATATATAGGGCCCCTCTATCTATCTATCTTTTTAAGAAGAGTAGGAAGAGTCTCTCTCTATAAGGGCCCTCCTTCCCAGTATCTACAAGGAATTTCCCACTCGACCAGAGGGTCGTTTCAGCACCGAACCGGACGACCCGGCGGTGGAGCCGTCCCCCACCGCCATTCGGCCCGTTCCTGGTCCCTCCTGCCCTCACATCGGGCAGAGGCAGCGATGCCCTGTCGAAGCCACCGGAAACCTTCCCGCGCGGACTCCCCTGCATCGGCGCCCCGCTGCCCGATCCCCGGTTGCCGACGGCGTGGGAAGCGATCCCGGCGGAGGCCGCGGGTCACCAGGCGGGAGCCAGGGCAGACACCCCAACGGGTTCCGATCTGGACGTCCGGCTGGTCCCCGGCAACGACGAACAATCCGGCCCGAAACAACCCTTCCGGTGGACACCTTGCGCCGGAGCGCCACAGCCGCACACGTACAGGGCATGACCACCATTCCGAACCGCCAGGCCCAGGGCCTCCCCGCCGGTGCCGCCCTCTCCGCTCCGCGGACGCGTGGCCGCAACCCGATTTTGGAGGGATCCCCGTGAGGGACCAGAACAGGGTCCCGAAGGGCATCAGCACTGCGGGCCAGTTCGCCGCCACCACCCACCCCGAGTCCACCCTTGTGCTCGACCCGGTCCACCGCCCGGTCACCCTCGCCCCCGGCGACTGTGAGGACTTCACCGAATTGGCCGACGGGGATGTCATCGAGCGGTTGGGTGTAAGCCGGCGAAACGTTGACGACGGCGCCGGCTACTGGGTGGAGCCGTCCAAGACCCTGAACTTCAAGGACCTCATCACAGCCGAAGACCTGGGCGGCACCGACGAGGACCGGGACGCGTACCTGGAGGTGAACACCGCGGTCATCGAAGATTTCATGGCCACCCGGTACGGGGCCGAAATGGACGGCGGGGACGAGGGCTGGGAGAGCGTCTCCCTCACCTGCCCCACCCTGCTGCCCGCCGGGCCACTCACCGAAGGCCAGGTGGCCGACGCCGCCTGGAACAACTCCAAGATCGTCCAGCTGCACAACGAATCGGATCCTGGCACGTTCGGCTCCGACTACCTGGGCCGCCTCCTGCGCGAGCATGTCGGCTCCACCACCGTCATCAAGGACTCGTTCGCGGCCCGGGTCGCGGCGCGGCAGATGAGCGGGGAGCGGCTGGACGCCACCGTCGCGGCCCGCTACGCCGTCCGGGCCCTCGATGACGCCACCGCCCTTGCGGTGGCCGACAGCCTGTCCTGTGAGGGCCGGCACCCGGCACTGCGCAAGCTCAGCGACCGCGGGTATGCGTCCACCGGGGATTTGACCCGTGAGCTCACCGACGCAAAGCTCGCCAACCGCCACGCACCGAACATCGACGCGAAACTGGGTGAGCGGATCTCCTCGCTGCGCCATTGGGTGCTCCGCGGCGGCGATAACGACTGACCATGTATCAGCCCCGCCAACCCCAAGGCATCCGCACCGGCGGCCGGTTCGCCACCACAGTCCGGACCGAACCGGCCACGTCCCTCCACCCGGCACAGGTGACGGCGGGCAGGTACCGCCGCTACACCAAGAACGGGATGTCCCAACACGAGCAGCGGGCCAGGTCCCGGCGCCTGGTGCAGGAAACCTACGACTCCGGCCAGCTGGGCCGAATGGCCGGAACCTTGCATGCCGGCCATGCCGCCGCCGTCCTGGCCGCCTCGCAACGAGACGACGTCCTGGACGCAGCCATCCATGCGGTCGTCATCGACGAACAGCGCAACCCGGGCCTGGCCCGCCCCGAGACCCTCGGATTCCTGCTGAGCAGAAAACTGCTCCTGGCGCACCGGGGCGCGGCCTGATGAAAACGGCCGCCGCCGCACACAAAGAAGGCATGACCGAAAACATGCCCGCCCGCCAGCCCAAAGGCGTCACCGTTGGTGGCCAGTTCGCCGCCACCGCGCACGCAGAACCCGAGCTCACCCTCCACACGCCGGAGCAGGATATCCTCCATGACGCCGACGGCACAGCATGGGGCTGGGCGGACCCGGACACACAAATCCTTGAAACCGACCTGCTGAACGGTATCGGCATCCGTCTCGACACCGACACTTCCGGCGATGGCGGATTCCACTACGAAATCATCGACCACCAGGCCCTGAAGAAGATCGGCGCCGGCGAGGCCACCACCGTGGCAGAGGCGAAAGAGGCTGCGAAGGCCGGCCGTTCCCGTGCCGCCGCGTACGGCCGGACCAACCTCCACGTCGGGTCCCGCACCCCGTGGGGCGCCGCCGATGGGGTGGAGCCCCGCGCCGCAGGCATTGACAGCGTGTTCACCCCCGGACACGGAGGCCTGAAGCTGTCTGCCGCACGTAACCGGGAGGTCGCCCCGGCCTGGCGGCGGCCCGGGGCCTGGTACGAGGAGGACTGCGACTTCGCCATCGCCGTCATCACGCACTGGCGCGACCTGCCCGAGAAGGACGTCGCCTACGCCCATGAGAACGCCCGCCGCTGGAACCCGGTGGAGTATGAGCAGGTTGTCGGCAAGGATCCCGCCGCATACGGCATCACCGACTACCAGCCGATCCGGCCCGGCGAGTCCCGGATCCTGGATGAGCACCGGTTCTTCGCCGCCCATGCGGACACCGTTGATCGCGTCTGGTCAGCCAGCAGCTCAGCCAGCCATGCGGGCATGGTCGAGGTCACCGTCTCGGCAGTGCTGGCCGACGGCACCCGCGGTGCCCATGCCCGGCGCGCCATCCTGGTCCCGGAGGAGGAATACCGGACGGCACGTGCGAACTTCAACACCCTGCCCAAAGACGCCCCCTACCCCGTCCTCGACACCAAGGAGGTCTGACCATGGCCACCAACCCCGCCCACGCCCGCCAACCCCAAGGGATCCCCACCGGCGGCCAATTCGCCCCCACCGTCCGCGCCGAGCCATGCATTGGCCTGGACACCCCCGCCTCCCCATTTCGGGATGCCGACGGCACCGGTTGGACCCTGGGCGGGGACGAATACACCGACACCTATACCTCCACCACGGATGACCTCGAGATCCGGGTCTCCACCGACATCCGGGCCGAGGGCGCCACCGTCCGCGTCACCGACCGCCGCGGCGTCCAGCCCGCCGTCCTGCTGGAACGGCCGGCGGAGGATATCGACGGCGCGAAGGAAGCCGGCAAAGCGGAACGGCAGCAGGCCATCCGCTACGGCTACAACACGTTGCGGGTCGGGTCCAAGGCGTTGCGCGGCACCATCGAAACGGTGACCAACCATGGCGCCGGCATTGACAGTGTGAGGACCACCGGGCACGGGTACCTCGTCCTGTCCGGGCCCCGCAACCGGGACGTCGACCCGGCCTGGTGTTCGGCGTCTGGCTGGTACGAGAGGGACTGTGCTTGGGTTATCCCGGTCCTCACCCACCACCAGTCCCTGCCGCCGGCCATGGTCGCCACCGCCCACACCGAGGCCCGCCGCTGGTTCCCGGACAAGTACGCGGCCGTCGTCGGTGCAGACCCTGCCCGGTACGGGGTTGAGCGGGTTTTTGCTGGGCGCAACCCCCGTCCGTGAGGGCGGGGATAGCCCTGTAGGTCAGCTGGGGTATCTGCCGCGTTTGCGGTTCGGGGACTGCTGGTTGCGGATGTATTCGGCGACGGTTTCCAGCGGTGCGCCGCCGCAGGAGACGACGGCGTAGGACGGGGACCAGAAGTGGTCGCCCCACAGCGCCCGGGTGACCTCGGGCCACTGGTGCGCGCGGACGCGCATGGAGGAGATGGTCTTCAGGCTCATCACCAGTTTCGACAGGGCGACCTTGGGCGGGTAGGTCACCAGCAGGTGGGCGTGGTCCTGGTCGGTTTCGAATTCATCCAGGGTGGCCCCGTACCGGGTGCAGACCTCCTCGAACGTGGACTTCAACTCCGCCCCGACCCGGTCCGTCATGACCCTGCGGCGGTATTTCGGCGTCAGGACAAGATGCGCATGAAGTTTATAGACCACATGACGGCCGTTCCTGAAATCATCATCAATCATAGGTTGATTCTAAATCCAGACCACTGTAAAATCAAAGGATGAAGAGAAGCTCCGCAGACTACCGGGTGGCCGTGGTCCCCGTGCGTCTGAACGGGGCCTCCTACACGGCTGCGCATCAGGCCTGCCACCGGGCCGCCGGGCTGTGGAACCACACCCTCGCCGCCCTCAGGACCCGGTGGGATGAGGTGAAAACCGACCCCACCACCAAGGAGCTCCGGCACCTGGCCGCAGCCTCGGACCCGGACCTGCAGCGGCTGCACGCCCACACGAAACAGGCCATCGTCGATGACCTGCTCGACGCGGTCGCCACCTCCCGGGCGAACCGTGGTGCCGGGACCCGTGCACCGTGGCGGGAGAAGAATTACCGGCCGCTGTCCTTCACCAAAGGCTACGGGTGGCGCATCACCGGGGACGGGCGGCTGAACCTGTCCCTGGGCCGGAACCTGCCGGGCATCCGCCTGGCCCTGCCGGCCGTCACCGACTCCCGCACCAACCATGGTGTGCCGGCCGCCGACTGGGGCGAAATCCGGCTCTGCTGGGACCGTGACGGACGGTCCTGGTCCCTGCACATCAGCCACCGCACCGCTGCCACCCCCGTGCTGGACCCGGCGAACATCATTGCCATCGACCCCGGCATCATCAACCCCATGACCATCGCCGTGGAAACCCCGGACGCCTACGAGATCACCGTCATCAACGGCCGTGCCGCCCGCGCCATCAAGCACCGCCGCAACAACGCCGTCGCGGACCTGCACCGCCTCATGTCCCGCTGCACCAAAGGCTCCCGGCAATGGCGCCGCTACAACCAGGCCGCCAAACACGCCCGCGCCCACGCGAACAGCTCCCTGCGCAACATCGACCACCAGGTCTCCCGCAAGGCCGCCGGCATCGCCATCACCCACAACGTGCGCACCATCGCCGTCGGCGACGTGCGCGGGATCGAGAAAAACACCGCCAAAGCCGAGAAGCGCCGCTTCGGCAAGGACCAGCGCCGCCGCCTCTCCCAATGGTCCCGCGGACGCCAGGACCACTACCTGGCCCACAAAACCGGATCCAAACCGACCTACACGAACGAGTCCCACTCCTCCAAGACCTGCCCCGCGTGCCTTACACGCAACGCCCCCTCCGGGCGCGACTACCGGTGCCATCACTGTGGCTTCACCTGCCACCGCGACGCCGTCGGCGCACTGAACATCCTCATGCGCGCCACACACGGGAAATACACCCCCATCGACCCGGACAAAACCATCCGGGTCCTATATCTCCGAGCCACACCCCTGCGTGCGGCCCTGAGTAAAGCCCGGAACCGGGCCACACCCCGCACAGGGTGTGTAGCTGAAAACACCGTTAGCCACGCTGCAGCCGCAGGCCCCCGGGCCCCGGCAGGAGAACACTCCGTTGCAGCCTAAGCAAAGCGCAGGCTTCAGAAGCCCCGTCCGTAAGGGCGGGGAGGTTCACGACTACCGGCCAGTGACCGCTGCGGAATCACATGTCATCGCCGACCGCGAAGGCGCCGCACGAAGCTGACTCTCAGCGCGTGGGGTGCCCGGGCGAACATGGCGGGGGTGTCCTTCGCACTCCGTGCATCCGGGGATCTGCCGCACACAGGAAGGGCATGACCATTTCCAGCACTGCACGCCAACCCAAGGGCGTCCCCGTCGGCGGACAGTTCGCCGCCACCGCCCATGCCGAACCCGCGCTCACGCTTACGCCCGCCACCGGGACGAGCACCTCCTCGCGTGGCCGCACCACCACGGTGACGCTCCCCAACGGGGTGGTGGCCACCCGTACGAGCAAGACGAAAACCTACTCGCACGCCGTCGTGCTCTCCGAGGAGGTGCCCGAGTTGGTGGTCGCGTCCCGTGAATCTTCCATCCGTGCCAGCCGCACCCGCATCAAAGACCTCACCGAGGCGCTGGAAAACCCCAAGTTCGCCAAACGGCAACGGTTCCCGGGTGACAAGGACCCGGACGTCGGCTACCAGGGCAAACCCATCTACCACGGCTTCGAATACTTCCTGATGTCCCCGGACGGGAAAACCAGGCTGGGCGACACCCGCGGCAACTCCACCGGCGACACCCAGGGCATGTACGACGTGGAGACCGGGGACTACGACGTCCACAAGGTGGGACGCGCGATCCAGTTCCTGAAGGACCAGGCCGTGCTTGACATCAAGAACAACGAGCAGCGGATCACCGACGCGGAGATCGACATTTCCGCCGTCCAATCCGGCACTTACGATCTGGGGTCCCCCGGGGTCGCCAGCTGGTCCAGCCGTGCGGACCTGGCGGCAAAGGCCGCCGCCCAGTGGGCAAGCACCACCCGCCGCACCATGGTGGTTCCGGTCGACGAGTAGGAGTCATCCCGCAGGCCTGCCCGGCCCCCAACGATACCGGGCAGGCCTGCGGGATGGGCGGCCGGTCAAGGGCACGCCATCCTGACTGGGCTAGCTTTCCCGTTTGCCCAGTCAGGCCTCCAGCCTGACGCCGGGGGTGTGGGCGCGGATTATCCGAAGAGGGCTCTGATCGCCGGCAAGCTTTTTTCTCAGAACCTTCTCCTAATGGACGCACTGGGGGCACAGTGTTGCGTCGGAGATCGCCCATCCGGCAACTTCAGCCATCCGCACACTGATGCGCAGTGGATTCGCCGTGGTGAACGCGGCCCCGGACGGGCATTTTCCCTGTACTCCGTCGCATGCAATGACAACGGACCATGCAGTATTGACAGACACTGAGACCCCTCATTCCCGCGCCGATGGTCCGCACTGCTGCAGGATCAACCGGTGCTCCCGATAGGCACAGTCACAGACAAATCCCAAAATTGAACATGTCCAAACTGCTGGTGTGAGACTACGTCAAAATAATTGAACATGTCCAATCTGCTAAGATTGTTGGGATCACGACGGGTATGACCATCCCGACTGTCTGGAAGGAAGCATCCACATGGTGACATCGATGTCCATTGGCAATACACCGGGATCCTCCCTGGCAAGGAAGCTGAACCTTCTGCTCGACACTGCAGAAGCCGAGGGGCGCAAGGTCTCCTATAACGACATCAGCGCCGCAATGAAGGCTGCGGGGACTCCCCTGTCCCGCGGGCGCTGGCATTACATGCGGGCCGGAACCGGACCGGCCGTGAAAAAGGTTGAGCTCCTGCAAAACCTGGCAGAGTTCTTCGGAGTAAATAAGAACTACCTGCGCGACGACGGTGACGACGAGTTGCCGGCCCGGGTTGAGGCGCAGATGGAGCTCCTGACCACCCTGCGTGAGAAGAAGGTTCGCAACTTTGCTGCCCGGCAACTTGACGGACTCACCCCTGAAGTCCTGCTGCAGATTAGAAACCTCATCGATCAACAGCTGGACGGGCACGACGAGAACGATTGATCACGAAATCATCGTCTTGCTCCGCAACAGGTGAGATTGTCCGTTGATCCCATCTCCTGGCTGGTAATCTCACATGCTGGGGTGGGGCCCAATCTTATTGGCATCGAAAAAGGACCCGTTTCAACGCATGGATTACGTTGCCGCCCGCACTAGGGCCAAAGCAGCAGAGGATGCTCTGAACCTTCAGGACCCGGTGTCCCTTGAATCAACCCACCGGCATCTGGAGAAGCTCCGCAACCGCAAGATTCTCATCCAGCCAATGGATGGCCCCATCACCGACAAGGTGTGCGGGCTGTGGTTCGGGCTTGACCATATGGACTTGATCCTGCATGCCAGGGCCGTCTCTGAAGTGCATCGTCAGCAGATTGTGCTGCACGAATTTGCACATATGATCCTCCGCCACAAGCAGGAGACCCTCACCCCCGATTTCGCTCGCAAGTTCTTCCCCGACCTTGACCCGAACCGGGTGGTCAAGGCTCTGAAGCGCACCGACTTCATGGATGAGCTTGAGGTCACCGCGGAGCTCCTCGCGGACCGGCTCGCCTCCCGGATCCGCCTCTCCCAGGAACGCTCCGGCGGGCAACCTGAAAATTTCGGATCTGTGTTCGGATGATCCAAATAATCATGGCAGCAGCCCTCGCCATATTGGCCCTCGTTCGTGTGCCCGCCCTCAGAAGGAATGGCCGCGACACCGTCTTTGTGGCGGCCGTTTTCGAAGGCGCCGGGGCACTGCTGATGTCCCCCCTGGTGTACTTTCCCCTTGATCAGCTCCTCGGCGGAGCAAACCTGGTCAAGCTGATGATGCACACACTGCTAATCACCGGCCTGTGGTTTCTGCGGCGAGCGGTCCTCGAAGCCATCACACCCGTTGCTGGGGACCGGCCGTCCTGGATCCGTTCACTGCCGCTGACCCTCACGTTAGGCCTGCAGACACTGTTCTTTGTCCTCACCGGACCTACGGTCACCACGGGTGAGTGGGGAATCTACCATGTGAGGCCCGCTGGCGCGCTGTTCTCCACGATGCTCATTCTCTTCATTGGATGGATCTGCGCGGAAATTTCTATCGTATGCTTCCGCTATGTTCCGCAGATGCGGAGTTCATTCAGGGTCGGATTCAGCCTGGTCGGCGCCGGCTGCTTGGCTGGCCTGCTCGTCATCTTCAAGTTTTGCTGCGGCCTGCTCGAACAGCTTTTCCCCGTACTGAAACCTGTTGGTGAGTTCCCCAATGAAATCATCCACCTGATGGAAATGCTGGCCATCGTGTTGGTCGGGGCCGGCCTGACCATCCCCGCCGTCGCCGGCCGCCGCGCCCGCCTGAAGAGGATGCATTGGGCGGTGGATACTCTTGCCATGGTGGCACCCATCAGGGAAAGGGTGCTTCTGGGCGCATCAGCGGAGCGGCTGCTCGAAAGTGACCCGGACGCGCCTGTCCAGGACAGGTTGCACCGGATGATGGTGGAAATTTGGGACGCAGAACTTGCCGCCGGCGAGGACGGCGTTCTGACCACCGAAGAGCGTTTCTTCCTGCTCTCCGTCGACGGACAGCTTGACCTTCTCCCCGTTCACTGACCAGCCCCGGCCACCCAAGGAGCCCCGTGTTTTTCCCCACCCACCCGACACGTCTAGACCATCTATCAGGTACAGACCCGTTCGAGATCTACCGCAGGATGGTCAACTACGACTTCGGGTACGAATTCTATTTGGGCTTCTTCGTCGCCTACTACCGGAACTTCACGATCCCCTCGATCGCGAAAACCCTGGTCGCGAGCGGGGAAATCACCGCCCGGCCTTTGAAACGCTCTTACGACACCGGCATCGTCCTCCACGAGATCATTGCCAACGGCTTTGACAGCGACCGCGGCCAGGCCATGGTCGGGTTGCTTCGGCGCGTCCACAAAAACGTCCCCGGCAGTTCGGATGATTTCCTTTACGTGCTCATGACCTTGCTGGTGCTACCCCTGCGCTGGGTTGAAGCCCATGGCTGGCGCCGGCTCACCGAGCGGGAAAAGCAGTCGGCCGTGGCCTTTTACGTGGAGCTGGGGGCACGGATGGGCCTTGGCCGTGTCCCGGAAACTTTCGAGGAGGCGGGGCGGTTCCTCGACGAGTACGAGGACCGCTGGATGGGTCCGAGCCCGGAGGGTGCCACCCTCATGAAGGGCACCTCCCCCGCCCTCACGGGAGCCCTGCCAGCCCCGCTGCAGCGCCATACACCCCTCGTCCTGGCCTTGATGATGGACAAGCGCCAGGTTGCCCTCGCACTCGGCCTCAAACCCGCTCCAACCCTCCTGCGGTACGTGTTCAACGGCCTCCTGCGGGTGCGGGCCCTGAAAGCCCGGACGACCCCGATGCCGACCACCCCCGCCTTCACCCCGGGTCGCGCCAACCCGGCCGTCTACCCGAACGGCTACGCCTTGGCCGACGTCGGCCCCTCGTAATGCCATGAGTTTCCAATAGCGCCCGTCGCCGCACACATGGTGGGCATGACAACACCACAGAACCGTGTCCGGCCCGGCATCCCCTCCGGAGGCCAATTCGCCCCGACCGCCCATGCAGAGCCGGGCATCAGCCTGGGAAGCACCCGTGGTGACGGCGACAACACCATCAACCGCGAACCCGAGGCGGCGGCCCCCGTACAGCTCCCCGAAACCCAGCGCAGGATCCGCGGCCACCGGTTCTATGCCCCGAAGGCCGTCCTGGCCAAGGTCCCCGCCCTGGGCGCCACCGAGGACGTGCCGCTCATGGACAAGAAAGTGCATCTTCACTACTTCACCGGCGGTGCCGACTGGTACCTGATGGAGGTCGACCCAGCCAGTGGACGGGCGTTCGGTTTCCTGAACCCGTCCGGGCGCGGCGGCTCCTGGGGCTATGTCAGCCTTCCCGAACTTGAGGCCGTCAACCTGGGCGGATA
Organism: Pseudarthrobacter sp. P1; assembly: GCF_050156935.1. Lineage (NCBI taxonomy): Bacteria > Bacillati > Actinomycetota > Actinomycetes > Micrococcales > Micrococcaceae > Pseudarthrobacter > Pseudarthrobacter sp. P1. The sequence continues at coordinate 43,828 of NZ_CP189586.1, forward strand.
CCGGGTCGTTGAGCGCGACTGCCATTTCAGCCAGGGCACCCTGGCCGACGTCACCAGAAACCGTTGATGGGCCCCGCACGCCGGCCCCGGGGCGTCCCGGCGGGAGGCCAGTTCGCCGCGACGCCGCGTTCCGAACCGACCATCCAAATCCAGAAACTGGACCGGCTGCCCCACCCCTACTCCGTGTGGCCGCTCTCGACGGTTCCCCTGTCCAACGAAGGATACGGGTACAGGGGTGTGCCTCTGTCGAACCCCTCACCGGCCCCGGCAGGACCATCGACCAGGAAATCCTCGACAGGAAGAGATCGGGACTACAGTGCGCCAGCCTAAAGGCATCCCGGTCGGCGGCCAATTCGCGCCGACCGCCCACACTGAATCGGGCATCACCCTTGCTACCGCGCACCGACTCTCTGAACTGGAACTGCACGGGCCGATACCGGCAGCCCTTCCCGGCCAGACATATGCCGATGGCACACCCGTACCCGATGGGTCCTTTGCTGAGGCTTATGAAGCGTTTTTCCGCCCCTTGGACGCATACGAAAACGCTCAGGGCCCTTACCAGTCCACAAAGGGCCCCACCGGGGGTGAACTGCAGGATCTAGCCGGGCTCACCGGCGTCAACCTTGGTCGGGAACGCGGGACCTATCTTGAGGAGGATGTGGAAACCGGCGACGCGGTCATCGTCGTGCATACCCGAAATGGCGGCGGCAACCGCGAATGCTGGGGAGAACACGCAGACGATGATCCCTGCACCGGCTGTATCCAGGAAGACATCATCCCGACCCTGCCCACCTATCTTCGGGACGAAGACGATGACGGTGACCGCACCTACGCAAACAATTTTTTCCGTGCGGTGGACGTCGAGGCGGGTAGGGCCTTGGTCGCGGCCGACAGAATGAACAAGGGCCTGAGCCTGCGCAACCACCTTCGCCGGGCTATCGCCGACGGCAAGTGCGCCCCCTGGGAAATCCTCAGCCAGGTCCACGGCGAGTCGGTCCCCTATGAGCTCGTCAGCAAGCACAGCGAGGCCGTGAAGAACGAACGCAGCCATAGCCGCTACGCCAAGGCTGCCGAGGGGGTCCTCGAGGTGGTGGAAGCTGGTATGAAGGCTCCCGAGATCGGGCGGGACCTGCGTGGCCCGGTAAATCTGTCCAGGTACAACGTCTCTGTCGCCCGCGTGGCACGCTACCAGGTTGAGGCTACCGAGGCCCGGGCGCAGGAAGCTGTGTTGTCAGCCGAAATGCAGAGTGCACTCCTTCCCGCCGTGAAGGCTCTCGCAAGTGCCGAACTCGACCGGCTAGCCAGGACTGCTCACCAAGCGGAGGCCCTCTTGTTGGTGGAGCGGGCCAAGGTCCAAGAGTACGGGAAGGACCTGATCGTGTGGGCTGAACGCCAAATCCGCGAAACCAGCGCCTACGCGTCGCAGACCGTGGCGGCGAATGACGCGGTGGAGAACTTCCATTGGGCCCGGTCGTGGCCTGGTGAACTCGCGGATTGCCCGCCCAGACCGTCGGACGGATGACCTGGAGGGCCGTCTTGTGTGCGGTTGCAGCGTTTCCGGGGCACAGCCGCACACAGACAAGGCATGACTGAAAACATCACCCGCCAGCCTGCCGGCATCCCCGTCGGCGGCCAGTTCGCCGCCACCTCCCACGCCGAACCGTCCCTCGTCCTGTCCCGGTCCGCGGACCCGGAACGCGACCACCTGCGCGCCCTCATGGGTGTGGCGGCACGCACAGGCCTCTCCCCCGAATCGGTCAACCACATCGGCTCCCTGATGGGGAACAGCCCCGAGCCGGTGTATGAGGAGAATGCCGCCACCCTAGCCGCCGCCTACGCCGTCACGCCGGAGAACATCAAGGAGATCGACCGGATCGCCAACCACGGCGCCACACCCCTCACGGTCGCTCCCGGTGTGGACGAAGCCGCCGCGGACCTGCTGGCCGCCGGCGGCCTGGTCGGGCATTTGGAACCGTACCGGGGCACCAACCCGGACATCGAGGAGGGATCGCTGAGCTACACCTCCGTCTCCGGCCGGGAGCTGGCCCTCTCCAACATCACCGACGGGGAACTCGCCGTCACCTACGACGACCGGCACGACGAGGACAACCATTTCACCCTGGAGCAGGGCACCTATGGCGCCACCCCTGCGGAGAAGGTCGACACCGTCCGTGAGGCGCTCTGGTCCCTGGCCGTCAAGGACGCCAACTACTCCACCCCTGGCGGCCTCCACAACGGACACCTGTACGAACTGCGCGACACCATGATCGAGCGGGGCACCTCCGACGCCACCGCTTCCTTCGTTGTCCAGAACGAGGACACCGGCGACTTCAACATCATCACCCACTGCTTTGCCGACCGGACCACCACCATTGAACGCGACGGCGACAAGCTCGACGGTTTGGCCGCCGAATGGGAGCTCGCCGCCGTCTTCGAAGACATGCGCAGCGAACCCGACGACGGGGACTTCAACGCCCACGCCGGCAAGGTCTTCGCAAACCTGCTGGCCACCGCGGCCGCCGACGCCGACGCCCCGGCCTGGGCCCGCACGGCAGCCGGACAGCCGGTGGCCCGATGAGCGCGGCCCGGCACCCTGGCGGCATCCCGGCCGGGGGACAGTTCGCCGCGACCGCGCATGCGGAGCCGGGGGTCGCCCTGCACGCCGGCGGCAGCCCCCGGAACGAGCTCGAGAGGGGCATGGCCCGCTGGGCGGCGTTGAAAGGGGGTTGGGACCGGGAAGCTGATGACCTGCAGACTCAGAGCGAACGGCTCCGGGGGCGTCGCGGCCGCCTTGCCGGCGCTGGGGCGGCCAACACCCTGCTTACCGGATTCCCCCGTGCCGCCGTGCTGACCTACACCCGCAACACCAAAACTGGGCTCACCGAGCTCGACGGGATCTATGATGCCAGCGGTGCCAGCCTGCTGGGCAACGAGGACCTCAGCGACGCCCAGTCGCCGAACCGGCCCACCAGGGAGCAGTGGTCGTGTGCGGAACGCTCCGTGCGCCACCTCGAGGGGACGTCGCTTCCGAACCCCGAGGCCCAGGGCATCAGTTCTCTCGGGGATGTGGTGGAGCGGCTGCACCTGGACACGGCCCTGGAGGACGCCCTCGCCTACATGGGCGATGAAGGACGGACCCCCGCCCAGGCCTCCAACGACCGCATGCGCCGGGCGCTTCAGAGCTGGTCCGAGACAGTGGATGACCCACAGACCACGTTCCGGGATTTGCTCACGGACATGCGCCACTACGCCAACGGGCACGGCATCGACCTGGACCAGGCGCTGGAGGACTCGCGTGCAATGCATGCCTTCGAGACGACCAGCGCCGATTTCACGGGTGGCCGCTGATGACCGCCGCCCGCCAGCCCGCCGGCATTCCGGCCGGGGGCCAGTTCGCCGCGACCACCCATGGCGAGTCGGTCCTGGCCCTGGGTGCCGGGCCCGGCTACGACCCCGAAAAGGTGCTGGCCGGCATCCTCGAGGAAGCCCACCGCTCCCCGCTGGGGTCCATGGGCAAGTTCTACTGGGACACCAAGAACGCCTTCCGTTCCGGCTCCACCACACCCGAGGAGGTCATGGGGGTGCTGGAGGGCGCCAACCACGGCGGCCGGTGCGCACGCCACGCCGACGACCCGTCCCAGTCCTCCCCGGAACGCCACTGCGCCGACTGCCACCTGTGCGTCATGGTCCAGGCGCGCACCCGCCCGGCCCCGGCCCCGGTGTCCTACGGTGTGGCGCCCGGCCGGCCGCAACGACACCACCTGACCGCCGGCACGTCCACCACCGACTACGACGATGATGACGAGGCGGTTTCCACCACGACGACGGTGATGGCGGGGGATGAGAAATTCGCCGCGGCCATCCGTCACCTGTTCCGTGCTCCGGCAGATGCGGAGGTCACCGTCTCGAAAACCGAATGGGAGGACAACTCCCAGTACACGGCCGAATCATCCACCGAGATCATCATCACCTGCGATGGACTCCCGGCCACCTACGCAGACATGGGCTCGCTCATGCGGGATCTGGACCGCTCCACCCTGCCAGACCCCCTCGAGATGGCCATGCGGTTCATGCAGGCCTCCGACGCCCCGCGGCCACTGCTGCACGGGATGGCCGCCGTCTACCTGGACCGCGGCGAATACAGTGCCCCCGAACCGGTCTTCGGAAAAATCCTCAACGTCTTCTCCCGCGACCCCCGGCCGTTCATCGAGTTCATGCACCGGGACGGCCGCAAGGAGTACCTGAAGCTGGACCGCATCGCCGCCATCCTGGAAACCGACCAGTCCGGCATCTACAACGAAAGCTGACCCGATGACCTCCAGCACTGCCCGCCAGCCCGTCGGCATCCCGGCCGGGGGACAGTTCGCACCCACCTCCCACGCCGAACCCGGCATCTCACTCGCCACAGCCACAGGACAGCCCGCCCAGGGCGCCCAGGACGCCACCACCGACCGTCCGTGGCGCCCCTACGAGTTGTCCCCCAGCCCGGATGGCACCATTTTGTACGACGAGGGCGGCCTCACCACCGACTGCCAGCACAAGGTGCCGGCGACCCGCAGCGAGGCCCGGCGCGCGCTCTCGGCCCCGCGCCTCCAGGGCCGGTTGGGCCGGGTGGTGGACATGGGGGCAATGCCCGGGCGCACCAGCTCCTACTATGACGACGACTACGAGGTTGTTGGCCCCACCTCCGGCGCCCCCCTGGTCATCCGGGTGTCCTCGGGCCACCACCGGTTCAACATCCGGTCCGGCCGTGTCCACGTCGAAGTCTCGGGCGGGTTTGACGGCGGCGGCGTGGACGTTCTGGGCGGGGATGCCGGCATCGTGGTGGACGGCGACAACTCCTCCCGGATCACCGTCCGCGACGGGGCCCACGCCCGCATCGCCCTGTCAGAACCTTCCCGCGTGTCCATCCAGGCCCTGGGCGGCACCACCTACGTCACCGGTGGAGGCCCGCGCAGCAGGGTCGCGGCGGCAAAGGAGGCCACCGTCCATCAGGATGGGCCACCGGAGAACCGGCTCCCGGTGGCGACCCTGGCCTGATCGTGTGTGCGGCTGCCGTTTCAGGGCGGCAGCCGCACACAGAGAAGGCATGACCGATAATAGTTCACGCCAGCCAGCAGGCATCCCCTCCGGCGGCCAGTTCTCCAGCCACAAACATGGTGAGCCTGAGTTCACCATCGCCCCCTCCGCGAATCAAAGTTGCGCCGAAGAGCATGTGGCAATCAGCACAAGGGCGCAAGCGCAGCGCCGCATCATCGAGCGTGCCATCGTGGAGGAGGATATGCTCCGTGCCGACTCCGCCATCACCGGTGCCCGGCGCCAGTTCCCCGTGGCGTTTGCAGGTGCTCTGCTGGTCAAATTCCGCGACGACGCCAGTGGCCGGCTGGAACCTGTGGGTGTTTCGGCGTACAACCGGGACGTGGCCGCCGGCGACTCGACCTGGATGCGCTATGAAGCCCCGGAGACGCCGGGCTGCAACATTGCCTCCGATCTGGGCTCCATCAACCCGGAGAACGTCCGTCTGCTCAAACTCACCAACACCGGTCAGGCGGGTGTCTTCGCCATGCCCATCAACCGCGGCTACCACAAAGAGGTTACGCGCCCGGACCTGACGAGCACCCCCGCACAGGCCTCCGAGAAGCGTGCCGCTGCGGCCATGGCCATTTGCGCGGAAGGGGAAGAAGCACAGGTCACCATGCGGGACTTGCTCACCGACCTGCGCCACCACGCCGACAAGCACGGGATCGATCTGAACGAGGCATTCGATGAGTCCTACAAGGTGTATATCGAGGAGAAGGACGACCAGTCTTTCAAGGACGGCTACTGATGAGCGCCGCACGCCAGCCAGCAGGCATCCCCTCCGGCGGCCAATTCGCCGCCACCACGCATGCCGAGCCGGGGATTGTCCTGGGTGCCGGCTACGGCCAGGTCGCCCGCTTCGTCACCACCCGCGACCTGTTTGAACGCGAAGTTGCCGCCGCCACCGGAGGGGCCGAACAGGACCACAAACACCCGGAACGCAAGGCAGAGGCCAAGCGCCTGCTGGTCAACACCCGCGGGGAGCGTGACGGGAAGGTCCGCCACATCCACCTTGACTCCAGCAACTCCCCCGACGCGAAGATCGGGGAACATGTACAGGTCGTAGGACCCAAGGATGGCCGGCCCATCATCGTCAGCATCAGCTCCGGCCTGCCCCGACTGAAGGTCACCTCCGGCACCGCCATCATCCGTGCCGACTCACGCTGGGGCAACTCCGTCTCCGTCGGGCCCGGCGCCGAGGCCATCATCATCGCCGACGCCGACAGCAAGGTCACCACCGAGGTCGACCCGGGCGGCAAAGCCACCTTTGTCTGCGCGTCTGCCAACAACCGTTTCCACGCCTACCCCCGCGGCGACGCCATCGTTGACCTGTCCCACGGGACGGACACGGACCGGATCCGGTACGTCCCACACCGCTACGATTTCACCGGAGCCACCTCATGACCACCAACACCGTCCGTCAGCCAGCCGGCATCCCCGCCGGTGGCCAGTTCGCCGCCACCTCCCATGCCGAACCCGGTGTCAGCCTGGCGCCGGCTGCACCGGAGCCCAAGAACCCCGACTGGCATGCCCTGGCCGACCAGATTACGGCCAACGGGGCCAGAGTTGAAAAGGCCCGGAGCGTGACCGCCCAGCTGGTCTCCCTGGAACTGGTGAAAGCCTATGCCGGGAACTCCCGCGCAGCCTTGGATGCCGGGGCGGAGAGCTCCTCGGCCATGTACCTGATCGCCGCTTCGTCCCTGCAGACCCTGGCCGAGAAGCTTGAGAAGGCCGGAGAGGACCCCGCTGCGCTCCGTTCCGCGGTCACCTCCGCGCGCCGGTCCCTCTCGAGGACAGGGTCCCTGTTGGACGGGTTCCACCCGACCGGACGGCAGCCCATCTTCCGTGAAGCCGACACCGTGCTCGGCGAATTGGAGACCTTCCTGACCTTCCCCTCCCCCGACCAGAACGGATAGAGCACCATGACCACCACCCCCGCACGCCAGCCCCAGGGCATTCCTGTGGGCGGACAATTCGCCGCCACCTCCCACGCCGAACCCGAAGTGCAGCTTCAGGCCGTCCCGCAGCTCCCGTTCAAGATGACCGATGCGGTGCTGGACCGTGACGAGGTGCGCGAACGACGTGAACGGCTCCAGGAGCAGACCGACCGCATGGACCAACTCAGCCAGGCCCACTCCGTCCGCGGCGTCGCAGCCGCGATCCTGGTCAAGTTCCCGGGTGCGACGACGTTGCGCATCGGCGAGAACGAGGACGGAGAGAACCAGTACGACGCCGTCTCCGTCACGGACGCCAACGGGGCCATCCTGGCCCACACCGATAATGACGATGCGTGGGTGGACGAGGAGATGCTCCAGAACGGGCCCAGCATCCAGGAGCTCGTCTGGGACCTGAATCCGACGGATGACCGCTGGGCCGCCGGCATCGGCACAATCCAGGGGGCAGGGACGCGTCAGCGCAAGCTGGTCGACATCGACTTGCAGTCGGCTGTCAACGCACCACTGCCCACCATCCCGGAGGAGAACGACCCCTACACGCGCTCCTTCAGCGAGGATGAGCAGCGGGTCCTCGTCCAGACCGCCTTCGAGGGCGTGGCCGAGCTTGAAGACAAGCTGAACGAACGGGCCAGCGACTACGAGGGACCCGACCTGGCCCGGATCCAGACCCAGCTCGATGCGGTGAACATTTTGCTCACCAACACGAACCCCAGAGTCTAGAGAAGACGCATAAAGTGGGGCCGCCACCGGACAGTTGGGTGGCGGCCCCTTTTTCTATGCGGCGGGGACCGGGTGGTATCTTTCGACGGCCAGGCTCTCCAGGTCGAGGGAGGCCAGGTTCCCGGGGCAGAATTCCTTGTGCAGGACGTGGACGCGGGTTTCCATGCCGGGCATCAGCCCGGTCCGGCTCTGGTGCCAATGGCCGGAGAAGACCCGTCGGGGTGTGGTGTTGCGGACCGCCTCACGGACGAGTTGGCGGCTGATGAAGGATTCCCGTTCCAGGAACTCCGGCAGGTCAAATTCGCTCACCAGGTCGATCCCGGCCGGAACCTCATGGGTGATCAGCACATCCAAGGGGTCATGGCCCAGGCGCTCCACATCGGCGGGGATGACCTCCTCTCCCATCCACCAGGACTGTCCTTCCACCCGCCACTGGCGGTCGATCGAATAGGCCCCGCCCAGGGCACCGAAGCGGAGACCTCCGATCATCCAACGGTGTCCGCGCGGGGCGTACAGAAGCCGGTCGCTGATGATCCCAAACCCGGCCCCATTCAGCGGCAGGGCGCGCAGCTTCGGATGCACGTCATGGTTGCCGTCAATGAAGACCATGGTGATGCCAAGCTCATCCAGGAGGCGTGCCAGCCGGTGCGTGAACTTCATCTCCCCCGGCCACAGCACGGCCAGATCCCCGACGTGGACGATCATCGTGAAGCCATCACGCGCCGCCTGCCGAAGGACGACCTGCATCCACCCAACGTTTCCATGCCAGTCGCCGCCGATCAGAATCTTCGTATTGCGCGGTGGCGCGAAGCCACCGTGTGAGTCAGTCTCCATGGCCGCCATGTGTGCGGCACCCCGGCTCCGGCTTCCCGCCGAGGAAACCCGCCGCGGCCGCACACAGAGAAGGCATGACCACCACCGCAACCCGCCAGCCCAAGGGCATCCCCGTCGGCGGCCAGTTCGCCGCCACCACCCACGCCGAACCAGCCGCCACCCTCCCCGCACCGGTCCAGACAGCTACCGTGCACGAACGCGTCCACGCCGACCTGCTGGGCGACCGGCTGAACCCCCAGGAGGAGGCCCGCGCGGCGCGCGAGGCCATCGATGAGGCATTGGACACCGGCGACCTCGGTGCCGACGGCGCCCAGGTGTGCGACCTGTCCCACGACGATCGTCTTGTCCGCCTTGCCGTGGACCGCTATGTGGTCACCGGGCGCGACCATCTCGGCGAACTTCCCCCTGAAAAAACCGGGTACCGGCTCGGGCGGCTACTGCTCGAACTGCACGGGGAAGACCTAGCCGACGCCATGAACTCACAGGAAGGTGAGCTCGCGTGAGCGCCGGCACCCGCCAGCCCAAGGGCATCCCCGTCGGCGGCCAGTTCGCTGCCACCACCCATGCGGATCCGGAGGTGCGGCTGGACAAGCTGCGCGAGTACGCCAAGCCGCTCCCCTACCCCATCGGGTCCAGGGCCATGTCGGGCAACCAGTTTGGCACCGTCACGACTGAACCCGACCGTCTGGGAAACATCCGGCTTCGCCTGGACGATGGCTGGTCGCTCATCACCAAGTCCACCAATGTCGTGCCGTGGGATGCGCATCTAGACTCTGTCATGCCGGTGCCCAACCGCATGTCAGTCCCGGGTCTTGACACTATTCCGCAGGAGCATGCCGACCGGATGCTGCGCCGCAGCTTGGTGAAAATGCGCAACGCCCTCGAATCAACCGCCAACACCGGCCAGACCTACTATCAGGGGATCGCGTGGGGTGAGGCGGAGGTGGTTGCGGCCCTCATGGATGCCGACTCTGACCCTGAAGCGATCCGCCTGGGCGCGGGTGCCCAGCTTCTCCTCGGTCTCCCGCTGGGATCGGCCGCCGAAGAGCTGCGGCCGGAGGAAATCAAGAGGCGCTCCTCCGCTCCCCTCTCGGGGGTCAGGGCGCTCCGCCTGGCCGGGTACTTTACCTCCCAGGCCGTGCAGATGCAGACGGTCCTCGGCGCGAAGTCCCAAAACGAGTGGGGCAACACCGAGTGGACGAAGCAGGGAGCCATGTACGCCTATGCCCAGGCCGCCGTCCGATTCGCGGACGGGGCGGCCCCTGGCGACAACAGGCATCACGAGGACCGCTTCACCCGGTTGCTGATGGAGGGCGAGACGAATACCGACACCATTATCGGCGAGACGTTCGACGAGGGTTCCTGCTAGCCGGCACGCCTGACCGGCCGGCCCGGGCCAGCACCTCGGGTCACCGTCACAGGGGCCGCCCCTGTTAAGCAGTGCGGGCACGTCACCTCGTCGGTGACGGTCCAGCCGGCACGCACGGCCCTGCGGATGTTTCCGGCCAGGGTGGAGGACACCAGCACGACGGGGGCTGATGCGCTGCAGCGGACCCCTCCCCCACCGTCGCAGGACACTGTGGTGCGGTAGCTGACAGTGATGGACATTTGCTCCCCGGAGTGGTTCAACATCATTGCTTGTTCAGGTTGGTGACAAGGCAATGCTAGGTCCCGTATTTTCCAGAATGCCCCGGATAGGGGTTTTTCACCCGCGACTTCATCCGGCGTGAGGCTGCCATCGCCGCGAGCACCGTCGAGGGGCACGCCAGGGACAGGCCCCGCCAGAAATTGCCGGCTGGGCCTGTCCCTGGGCTAATTCTCCAGGGGCCGGCCGCGCGGGACGGTGTCCGGGTCGGTGTCGAACTGGTTGCCGTTGTTGTGGGCCCGTTCGAGTTCCGCCACTTCGCGTTCAACGGCGGCGAGGATGAAGTCCGAGAGGGTGCGTTTGCCGGTCAGATGCCGGGTTGCCATGTAAGCCGAGCGCATCCGGGCCCCCGAGTCCCTGGTCTGGAAGAAGCTCGTCTTGCGGTACTCCTTTTTGGGGGCAGCCGGCGGCTGCTGGACCTGGACGGGTTCTGGTGCGGCAGCCGGGATGTTCTGGACCGGGGCCTGGTAAACGGGGGCCTGGTAAACGGGAGGCTGTGGAACCCATTGCTGTTGAATGGGCGCGGGTGCCACAGGCTGGGCCGGGGCTGCAGGCACCTCCACCGGGGCGGGCGCCGGATCGACCGGCACAGGGACTGCGGCGGCGGGTGGTGCATCGGTGGGCCCATCGACAGGCCGGTCGGGAACCGCGTGGAGCCTGTCGGCCGCGAGGGCCTCCCCTACCGGCTCAACGTCCGCCGTCATTTCGGCGATGACACTCGTGGGCCGGGCTTTCCTGAGGCCGCTCTTGCCGCGGATCAGGGCCAGGGCATCGGGGCTCCCCGTCCGGTCGTCGGCTGGCTTCGGGATGCTCATGCCTCCGTTCCTTTCAGGATGAGGGCGGCCAGCTGGATCAGGTCCGCGCGCAACGGCATGGTCAGCGACCCGAAGGCCCGCAACGGGTGCGAGGCTGCCTGTGCCTTGGCGAAGACTTCACGGTCCGGAAGCATCGGATCCAAGACCAGATCCCCAAAGTCGGTGCGGACCTTGCTGATCCAGTGCTCCTGGTCGCTGCGGCCCTTCCGTTCCTTGTTGATGATGACGCCGACCAGTTCAATGTTCTCGTTGAGGTTTTCCTGGACCTCGGCAATGGTGGTGACTATCTCGGAGAGTCCGTCCACGGAGGCGACGCGAGGCTCGGTTACTAGAAGGGCGTGGGTGGCGGCGGTGAGGGCGTTGACGGTCAGCAGACCGAGGGATGGCGGGCAGTCGATGAGCACGACGTCATACGCTTCCGCGACACCCTTCAGGGCGATGCGGAGTCGGTGTTCGCGGGCCATCATTGAGTCCCGTTCCCGCGAGGCCAGGTTGCGTTCCGAGGCGATCAGGTCCAGCCGTGGAAAGTTTTGGTCCTTGTCGGGGTTCGCCTGCCAGTTCTTCCCCGCCGCCATGATGGCGTCAGCGGCCACCCCGGGCATGATCTTCTGGTTGTTCGACTCGTCCCCGTAAAGGACGTCGTTGAGGGTGAATTCGGGATCCGTCACGCCCATGGCCGTGGTCGTGTTGCGTTGCGGGTCGGCGTCGATTACCAGGACCCGCTTCGACAAGGCCTGGGAGTAGACCTCCGCCAGGCCGGTGACGATGGTCGTCTTGCCGACCCCGCCTTTCTGATTGCATACGGCGATGATCGCTGCCGGCATGTGTTCGTACCTTCCGTTGACGGTTCAAGGGGTGCGGAAGGCCCACCTATGGCAGGATCATCGGGCCGGCACCGATGATCCCAGCGTAGCCCGCAACCGGTCCAAAGTCGGGCTGCCACGCCAGACGCAAATGCCTCCATACGCGCCAATACCGCCGTTGGCGCAAATACCACCTTTTGCGGCATATGCGTGAACGGCTCCCGTGGTGCCATTTGCGGGGTTGGCGGCAATGCCACCATTTGCGGGATACATTCATGCGCAAATGCCACCAAATCGGCTATGCGTCATTTGCGCTCAAGGTGCCATTTGCGCAAAGCCCGCCCTCCAGTCCAGAAATGGTCCCGCCGCGTACGTGGCGCAATAGGTGGCATTTGCTCCGCACGATCCTGTCGTTGTCGCCGCCTCAGGCGGGAGCTGGGGGGTTCTCGGGAGGGAAGCGCTGCCTTGGCCACAAAACGGCCCTGGTGGGTTCCAGGCGTGCAGTCGATTCCGCCCCATGGGTACCATTTGCGGTGTTTTACCGCGCCTGGCAGAGGCCTCATCGCGCAAAAGGAACCCTTGGCGGAAAACCCGCTTATGGAACTACTGTCTCAAATGGCACCATTTTCGCAACCACCTCACCACTCAGCAACGAAACAGCGCATATGGTGGCATTTCCGCCCGTCAATACTCAGGGAGCCGTTTGATCAAATGGTGGCATATAGATAAATTGGTGGTATTTGCTACTTGGGTGCCTTTCCCGCATAGGGTGGCATTACACACCTGGCGAAGGCGTCGGCGGGGCGCAATTGCCACCATATGCGCACAGGTGCGGGGCGGCGGCGGGGTTCCGGGGGAGGGGTGGCTGCTGGCACGACGTGCCGGAAGGGGTGCCCCGGCGCGGCCGTCTGTGGTTGGTGGGCGAACGGAGGGGTCTGCGCCGGGGTGCCTGGAGAGGGATCGGGCTTGGCCGCTGCGGATCGAATCGAGGGAACGAACCCGGTGGAGTGGACGTGGGTCTGCTTCGCCCTGTCGGGCGTCGATCGACTCCAGGGCTTACCGGGGGAGTGGAACGACTCATATGGAACCTTTTGCGCAATCTGTAAAGGTGCCACTTGCGCAAAGGGTACTGTTTTCACGACGATGATGTTGATCCGTCAGGCTAAATGCGCGTCTGGACAGGGGAGTGGGCGGTCCTGCGACAACTTCACCTGGACCGCCGGAACGCCATGTCCGCCAGGGCCCAGTCGTCTGGTGGCCCTTCAAATGCCTCCCATGGGTAGTCTTCGTCGGGGGAGAGGAGCTCGGCGACGGTGGTGACGTGCCTGGTGAGCCATTCCTTCCACAGGATTCGTTCGACCCGGTAGCGGTGCAACTGTACGGCCACCGTCTCCAGGACCCCGAGGTGTTCGGCCAGCTGCTTCAACGACGTGGTAGCCACGATTGTCCAGGCCCGGCCACCGTTCCGGGAGATCAAGTTCCAGGAGGCCAGTATTTCCAGCGCCTCGTTTACTGCGGAGCGCGAGAGTCGGGTGACCCGGACGATCTCGGCGGTAGGCAGCGCGGGGGAGTGCTCGAGAGCTTCGTAGACGAAGGCCGCCGGCAACCCCAGTTCTCGGAACGCCGGGCGCAGGGCGTGGATCTTCCCCTTCTGCCAGGACGCGCCCTCGGCCGCGGTCTTTAACCCTTCGGGGACGGTAAGCATATACAGATCGCCCTTCGTTCCGCGGCCTACCTCAATCAGGGTAACCAGGGGGTCCTTCTCCGCACGCAGCGCCCTCAAATGCATACCGACCGTAGTGTGATCCAGGCCGGTGGCGACGGCAATGGAACGGACCCCGAATTCAATGAACCGGGACGCGGTAAGGTGCGCTGCCTCCCCTAATGACCTGAGCACCATTCGTCGCGCCAGGCCCGTTCTCGATTCCTGATAGGTCACCTCTCTGATTCTGAGCGCATTCCGCCAGGTCCGGATGAACCGGTGCTCCGCATCGGGAGTCGACGAAATTGGATGCAAGCCCTGAAGTACTAGGGGCTGTGTACTTGGCTGGCTTGTGGGGGATCTACGGACATCGTTGGTTCCGACCACGATCACGGGTTTTTTGCTCAGATAAGCGACGGCGCTCAACCAGTCCCTACGCAGTGCCGGAACCCGGTGCCGGGAGGCATAACGGGCGTAGAAGGAGGCGAGCCCCGGCCAGGTCCCCTGCATCATCCGGCGTTCGACGTCCACGAGCTCCAGGCCGGCGGCCGCGGCCCCCGTGACGACTGCCTGGCGGGCCTCCGAGTCGGAGGCGTACCGGGTGGTGTCGTAGAGTCCCGTCTGAGCCATCAGCTGCATGGTTCGGGACATCCGGCCGGCAGGGTGCTGGAATTGCGGTGCTGCGGTGGTCGCTGGTGTAAGGGTCTGCTCAAGCCGTAGCGCCCGGACGGCGGCGACCTCGCCGGCCAGGTCAGCGGTCATCGCCTCCCACACGGAGGGGCTGTTCGGTCGGCGGGCGATGTCGTAGGCCATGGACAAGCTCATGGCGAGCTGCTGGTGGCCGCCGCGCTTGTGCAGGGAACCAGGGGTGCGCATGCAACCGTGGAGGAGGTTCTGGTGCGGTGTCGTGTCCAGGCTGCGGTGCCGGGTCCCGAGTGCCTCAACCAGGTCACGCGCCTCGGTGAAGGAGACGCGCCGTTCCAGCGGGATGTAGACGTGGCGGCCTCCGTTGGGGGAGTAGTCCTCAATCCACCGGGCGCCGCAGCCGTACAGCCACGCCTGGACGGCCCGGACGTCCGCCTCCACCCAGTCAATGCCGGCCACGGAGGAGTCAAAGTCGAGGAAAATGGCGGCGCAAGCGCCGTCCTTGCCGAAGATCCGGACCGCGGCAGGGAATGACGGCAGGGCCTCGGTGAGGGCGCGTTCGTGCTTTTGCGGGTAGGTCTTTCCAGCGTCACGGGAGAGGCGGATACGCGGCTGGCCAGCCAGCAAAGGGGCCAGCGCAGCCCACGCCTGGGCAGGGTCGGATGACTCGTGCGACACGCCAGCAAGAGACTGGGCTGGCAGCACAGAGCCGTGCTGTTGTACGATGGGGCTAATCCTTTCGGGATTAAGTCACGAAAAAGGTCCAGTCCTCCAAGACTGGTCACGAATAAAAGCAGAATAAAAGCAGAATAAAAGCAGAATAAAAGCAATACTCAGATGATCCTGTGAAGGACCATCGCGACTTACGATCTGTTCAGCCGGCAAGCAATCCAGATGGTAAGTCTCAATCTTCGAAGGCCCGCCTAGTGCGGGCCTTCTGTTTTTACGAGGCGAGGCTGATCGGCAACTCCTGCTGGGCTTGGGGAGCGATCTGCGCCAAATCTTCCTTGAGGGAACGCACAACGGCAGACGTGACGTAGTCCGAGACGGTAATGCCCTTGAATGCGGCGACATGTGCGACGTCATCAGCCGTCTGCACCTGCGCGCGAAAGCCAATGAACTTGCGGAGGCCCTTGCTCGGGCGCCCGCCTCCACGATTGATTACTGCAGTCATAGTCATGTCCTTTGAATCTCGTGCAGCCGCTAACTGGCTGTCACTACTTCATCGTTGGCGTTGCTGTTGGCCATCCACTACCCAGGGGTTCTTGTTTCCGGCTGATCTGAAAGTAACACCGTCAAGGAACATTTCTGGGGATTTGTTTTCAGAAAACAGGCGTGTCGCGTCGCGAGCCTGTGGGAACGATGCCGACCGACGCGGAATCCTCCGCCTCCAGGTCCTCTTCCCAGCTTTCCAACAAATCCAAAAATAGCTGACCCTCCCCACATGCAGGGCGGATCGGCCGTTTTTTCACCCCCGACTTAACCCTCGTGCGACGAATCCCTCGGCTGGCGTCGCCGATCGTGCCTCTGCCTGGCGGCCCGGACGCAGTGGATGACAGGCGAGCAGGCGAAGGGTCCCTGGACTTCTGGTGTCGATCCCGCCCCAACACGCAGAATGGCCCGGCCGCGGTGCTCTACACGTCCGGGTGGACCCTGCGTCCGAGGTGATGATTTGACGCTGCGGGAGGTTGTTCCGCGGGCTGAACTCGCGCCTCACAATGGAATATTTTTTATGCCGATAATGAACGTTATGTCAAGTACAGAAACTTTAGATAAATAAACAAGTATCACTCAGCTATAATGATCGTATGGCGAAGAAACTCACGCAAGACCAGGAAGCCCTGGCATCGTACGTCTGGATGCTGTCCCGCCACCGGGCGGCCCTGGCCCGCCAACTGGCCGACGTGGAACAGTTCGAACGCGACGCCGTCGCCGCCGCCGGCCAGTTCGGCGTCAAGCAGGCACTGTTGGCGACCCTGGCCGGCCGCAGCCCGGGGCGGATCTCCCAGATCATCAGCGCCACCCCGACCGATTTCGATGCCGCACCCCAGGACATCCGGGAACAGTGGCGCCAGGCCCTGGAGAACCCGGCCGGGCATTTGGAACGCTACTCATCCTTCGGCCGGACGCCGGAGGACCTTGCGGCGTGGACTGCGAAACACCGGCTGATCCACGGTGAACACCACGACGGCGGTCACTGACACCAGCCAGGGCGCAGTCCCTGTCCACCGACGTTCCAGGGGCCGGCGCCTCCCCTGCCGAAAACATGGAGGCCGGCATAACTTGCCTCCCTGCCGCCGATCACAGATACTCGGTGTGGATCCGTGGGAGGCACCACACTCCCCGATCCAGGCCGCCGGACACCACGGCCGGCCAACGCCCCATCACAGCCTGCCGGGCACACCACCTGGCCTGGCCCCGCGCACCCCATCCCGGCACCCGCGGCCCCTCCCCCATCCCGGCACCGATGCTTCCGGCAGCACACCTCGATGGCCCAGTACTCCTATAGCTGTCCCTAGGTGACAAGTAGCATGATCTGGCATGGGTGCGAATCGGGAGCTATCGACGGATGAGCTGGTGGGGACTTGGACGCTTGTCGGCGATGACTGGGAGTTACTCGGCAACAAGTCGGGGGTGACCCGGCTGGGTTTTGCCCTGTTGCTGAAGTTCTTTGAGCTTGAGGCCCGCTTTCCGCGGGCTGGATCGGATTTTCCTCACGGTGCGGTGGAGTACGTTGCGGACCAGATCAAAGTCGAGGCAACGGCCATCGATGATTACGAGTGGTCCAGCAGAACGGCAAAGCGCCATCGGACCCAGATCCGGTCAGCCTTCGGATTCCGGGAGTTCTCCCGCGGCGATGAAGAGAAGATTGCCGGGTGGCTGGCCCGCGAGGTGTGCCCGGTTGAACAGCGGGACGAACAGTTGCGCGAAGCCATACTTCTCCGGTGCCGGGCTGAGCAGATTGAGCCGCCAGGGCGGATTGAGCGCATCATTGGCTCCGCCCGGGCAGCGTTCGAGAAGGACTTCTGCGAGTCCACCGTCGCCCGTCTGGGTGCGGCGTGTGCGGACCGGCTGGAGGGTCTGGCTGCTGACGGAGCCGATATCGTGTTGCTGGCAGAGTTGAAGGCGGATCCCGGTCAGGTGGGGTTGGAAACCTTATTGAAGGAGGTCGGCAAGCTCGCCGCGATCCGTGCTCTGGGGTTGCCTGCCGGGCTGTTCGCGCATACGCCGGACAAACTTGTGGAGGCCTGGCGGTCCCGGGCGGCCCGGGCCTACCCCTCGGACCTGAGGGCGATGCCGGCACCTGTCCGGTTAACGCTGTTGGCTGCGTTGTGCTGGCAGCGGTCTTCGGAGATCACAGACGCCCTGGTCGATTTGCTGATCGCCTTGGTGTTGAAAATCAATACCCGGGCTGATCGGCGGGTCGAGCGCGAGCTGACGGAGGATCTGCGCCGGGTTCGGGGAAAGGAAGGGATCCTGTTCCGGATTGCTGAGGCTGCGATCGGCCATCCCGACGATACTGTCCGGGCTGCACTGTATCCGGTGGTCGGGGAAAAGACGTTGAGGGAACTGGTCCGTGAGGCCAAGGCCAACGAAATCGCATTCCAGGGCCGGGTCCGGACCGTGTTGAGGAGTTCCTACTCCAACCATTACCGCCGGATGCTCCCTGCCCTGCTGGCGGCGTTGTCCTTTCGCTGTAATAACACTGCATACCGGCCTGTCATGCAGGCTCTGGAGCTGCTCAACCGCTACGCGGGTGTGGATGGGAAAGTCCGGTACTACGCCGACAACGCTGCCGTCCCGGGTGAAGGTGTCGTTCCCAAGGCCTGGAGTTCGGCGGTGGTCGATGAACGCGGCCGCATCGAACGTATTCCGTACGAACTATGCGTGCTGGTAGCGCTGCGGGATGCAATCCGCCGCCGGGAAATCTTCGTCGATGGCGCCAACAAATGGCGGAACCCGGAAGATGACCTGCCCCAGGACTTCGAGGCTAACCGCGAAGTTCACTACACCGCGCTACGCCAGCCAGTGGACCCCTCAGAGTTCATCAGTGACCTGCGCGAACGCATGGCAGCAGCGTTGGAACGCTTGGATTCTGCCCTGGTCAATGACACAGCGGGCGGGGTGAAAATCACCACCCGCCGCGGGGATCCCTGGATCGGTGTGCCGAAACTTGAACCGCTCCCCGAACCGCAGAACCTCAAGGCCCTCAAGGACGAGGTCATCCGCCGCTGGGGGACCATGGATCTCCTCGACGTACTCAAAGACTCGGACTTCCTCGCGGACTTCACCGCGGAATTCACCTCTGTCGCCTCCCGGGAAATCCTGGACCGTGACACGCTGCGCCGGCGCCTGCTGCTGTGTCTGTTCGCTCTGGGGACAAACATGGGCATCAAGGCCATCGTGGACACCGGCGGCCACGGAGAAAGTGAACGCGAGCTGCGGCACGTCCGCCGGCACTTCATCACCCGTGACAATCTGCGCCGGGCTATCGCCAAACTCGTCAATGCCACCTTCGAAGCCCGCGATCCCGGGTGGTGGGGTACCGGGACCGCCTGCGCCTCGGATTCAAAGAAATTCGGGTCCTGGGAATCGAACCTCATGACTGAATGGCACAACCGTTACGGCGGACCCGGGGTGATGATCTACTGGCACGTCGAGCGACGCTCCACCTGCATCTACAGCCAGCTCAAAAACTGTTCATCCTCCGAGGTCGCGGCCATGATCGAAGGCCTGCTGAGGCACTGCACCGACGCTGACATTGAAGCGAACTACGTCGATACCCACGGGGCATCCATCGTCGGCTTCGCCTTCACCGAACTGCTGGGATTCAAACTCCTGCCACGGCTGAAAAACATCGGCTCCATCCGCCTCTACCGCCCCGACGACACCGCCGTCCAAGGCGAGCTGGGCCCGGTGCTGACCCGGCCCATCCGGTGGGATCTCATTGCCCAGCAGTACGACCAGATGGTCAAATACGCCACCGCTCTCAGGCTCGGAACCGCTGAATCCGAATCAATCCTGCGCCGCTTCACCCGCGGAGGGCCCAAACACCCCACCTACCAGGGGCTGGAGGAGCTCGGCCGCGCCGTGCGCACGATCTTCGCCTGCGACTACCTCGCCGACCCGGAACTGCGCCGGGAAATCCACGGCGGACTGCAGGTCGTGGAGAACTGGAACAGCGGCAACACCGTCATCTTCTACGGCAAAGACGGCGACCTCACCGGCCCCGACCGCGAACACGCAGAAGTATCCATGCTGACCCTGCACCTGTTGCAGTCCGCCCTCGTGCACGTCAACACCCTGCTGCTGCAAACCGTCCTGGAAGCACCGGAATTTCACGACAGTATCGGCCCGCACGAACGCCGAGGGCTCTCCCCGCTGTTCTGGACCCACATCAACCCGTACGGCAAATTCCACCTCGACATGAACACCCGCCTCGACCTCACCCAGTCAAACAGGCCGGACGATCAGGACCGTGAACCAGGAGCCGCCAGCCCAAATGCCTCGTAACCCTTAGGTTGCAAGACAGGTCGGTGAGACACCTGTCATTTTCCTCTAATGGTTCTTGGCAGGGCTGGTACCCGCTGGCAGAAAAAGACTTAGGGACCCGACGATGAGCGCCCAGTGCGTGAACCATCAGTGCGCGGTTCGAGCGACTATAAGTCCTGACAACATGGTTTCCCGTCTGCCGGTGCTGCAGGACGGATTCGTCGAGGTGGGCGAGCGGCGGGAGGACGGGCTGGAGACGATCTTCGAAGTGGCCGCGGGTCCGACCCACCGGCGAACCGGGGTCGCTGGGCTGTCCTCTGAAGCGGACGGTCCAGCCTTGAAAACGCGGCGGGCCGGAAGCGGGCGGCAGGCCGGAATCAGAATCGGGTCGCTCAGTTGAGCCCAAATATCCTGCTCACATGATATTCTCGGTAAAAATCCCTTAGACCTGAGGATGAATTCATGCAACCGCTCAATGACGAAACATTGCATTCCTTCACCGCCCCGCTGCAGGTTCCAGGCTATGACCGCTCGGCCCTGAGCGCCGGAATCGTCCATTTCGGTGTCGGCGGGTTCCACCGCGCCCATCAGGCGATGTATCTGGACCGTCTGATGAATGAAGGCCTGGCGCAGGACTGGGCGATTTGCGGCGTCGGTGTGCTGCCCTCCGACGCACGGATGAAGCAGGTCATGAAAGACCAGGACTGCCTTTACACGCTGGTGATCAAAAATCCCGACGGCAGCCGCCAGGGCCGCGTCATCGGTTCCATCGTCGATTATCTGTTTGCGCCCGATGACCCCGATGCCGTCATCGAACGGATGGCCTCGGAACAGATCCGGATCGTGTCGTTGACTGTCACGGAGGGCGGTTACAACTTCCACCACGTCACGGGGGAGTTTGATGCGGAAAATCCGGACGTTGTGCACGATCTGGCCCATCCCCGGGAACCCGTGACAACTTTCGGCCTTATTACCGAGGCGCTGGCCCGGCGCCGGGAACGCGGACTGCAGCCCTTTACGATCATGTCGTGTGACAACATCCAGGGCAACGGCGATGTTGCACGGAAGATGTTCACTTCGTTTGCGGCTCTTCGTGACCCGGAACTGGGACAGTGGGTGGCGTCCCGCGTTGCCTTCCCGAATTGCATGGTGGACCGGATCACGCCCGTCACCACCGATGAGGACCGTGAATCCATCGCGGAACAGTTCGGTGTCGTCGACGCGTGGCCGGTGGTCTGCGAGCCGTTCGAACAGTGGGTGCTTGAGGATCACTTTGTGCTGGGGCGCCCGCCCTACGAGAGTGCCGGTGTCCAGCTTGTCGAGGACGTGGAACCCTACGAGCTGATGAAGCTGCGCCTGCTGAATGCCAGCCACCAGGGCCAGTGCTATTTCGGGTACCTGGCCGGGTACCGGTACGCCCATGAAGTGTGCCAGGACGAGCGCTACACACGCTTTTTGCTTGCCTACATGGATAAGGAGGCGACGCCGACTTTGTCCCCGGTGCCTGGTATCGACCTGGACGGTTACAAGCATCAGTTGATTGAGCGGTTCGCCAACGAATACGTCCGGGACACCCTGGCCCGGCTCTGCGCGGAGAGCTCGGACCGGATCCCGAAGTGGCTGCTGCCGGTTATCAGGGAAAACCTGCGCAGCGGGGGCGAAATTGCGCGGTCGGCTGCCATCGTCGCCAGCTGGGCGCGGTATGCGGAGGGCCGGGACGAAGCCGGAGAGCCGATCGTGATCGTGGACCGGCTCAGCGAGAGGCTCCGGGCCGCGGCCAGCCGGCAGCACGAGGACAAACTCGCGTTCATCGCGGACCGGGACCTGTTCGGCGATCTGATTGACGACCCCCGGTTCGTCGAAGCGTATGTCAGTGCCCTTGATTCCCTCCACGAGCGGGGCGCCACGGCCACGGTTGAAGCCCTCATCTGAGCTTATGCGCCGGAGCCCGGGGGCGCCGTTCAGCCAGGGACACCGTTCAACCCGAACGGTGTCCCTGCCTTGTTGGCCCTTCGTCCGGACCTGGGATTGTCCTCTCCGGCTCCCCGGCTGTCCGGCCCGGGCGGGCGGTTATACCCCGTAGACGGATTTCCGGGCGTCGATGTAGCGTCCGCGGACCTCTGCGCCCCATCCTTCTTCGGGTTCGTAGCGGGCGTCGATGCTGCGTTTCCAGTCCGGGTTTTCGCCCAGGAGGGTCCAGGCCGCCTGGCGGGCCGCGCCGAGGGCGACGTACTCACCGGTTGCGGGGACTTCGACCGGCACCCCGAAGACGGACGCTGCGGCCTTCCGGAGGGAACGGGACTTGGCGCCTCCGCCGACCAGCACCACAGTCCGGATATCAACGCCGAGTGCACGGAGGGCTTCGAGGCCGTCCGCCAGTGAATTCAGGACCCCCAGGACCGAGGCCCGGGCAATATTCTCCGGATTCATGTTGCCCCGGGTCAGGCCGGTGAGTGTGCCGCGTGCCTCCGGCAGGTTGGGCGTGCGTTCGCCGTCGAGGTAGGGCAGCAGGGTCAGCCCGGCTGCGCCGGCGTCTCCGGCCGAGGCCAGGTTGTCCAGGCCCGGTAAATCCACCTGCAGCATGCCGGCCGTGGCCGCCAGGACCCTGGCGGCGTTCAATGTGGCCAGGAGCGGCAGGTGTCCGCCCGCGGCGTCGGCGAAACCCGCGACGGCGCCGCTGGGATCGCGCGTCGGCTGCGCGCTGGAGGCAAAAACGGTGCCGGAGGTGCCGATGGACACAACGACTTCCCCCGGCCTGATTCCCAGTCCCAGGGCCGCGGCGGCGTTGTCGCCGGCGCCGGGTGCCAGCAGAGCGTCCGGCAGGCCCCAGCCCGGCAGGATGCGACCGGCCTGTTCGTGGGGCCCGAGCACCGGAGGCAGTTCGGGGACGCGGCCGAAGTATCGTTCCACAAGGTCGGTCCGGTACTCGTTCGTGACGGCGGAGAAGTAAGCAGTCCCGGACGCGTCGCTGCGGTCGGTGCTGAATTGTCCGCTCAGTGCATGGTTCAGCCAGTCGTGCGGCAGCACGACACGGTGGACCTGTTCTGCGGCGGCCCGTTCGTGCCGGGCGAGCCAGGCCAGTTTGGTCAGCGTGAAGGACGCGACGGGCACGACATTGACTGCGTCGACCCAGGCGGCCCCGCCCAGATCCTCCCGCATCTCCCGGGCTTCCGGGGCGCTGCGCACATCGTTCCATAAGAGGGCATCGTAAACGGGCTCGTCGGCACTGTTCAGCGCGACCATCCCGTGTTGCTGGCCCCCCACGCCGACGGCGCGCACATCCTGAAACTCCGCTGCACGGGCACCGGCCCAGGCAGTCCGCAGCGCATCGACCCAGAGGTGCGGGTCGACGGCGGTGCCATCCGGGTGCCCGGCGGCCGAGGCGGAGACGATGTCCCCGGTCTCGGCCTCGACGACCAGGACCTTGCAGGACTGGGTCGAGGAATCAATGCCGATGGTTTTCGTCATTTCCTGTACTTTCCGGTCGGTTCTTTGACAAGTTCGGCTGCCAGGGCATCATCGATGATCATCGTGGTGACAAACCCGGCCCTGGCCGCGGCGCGGACAGCAGGGGCGAGCTGGGCGGTTCGGGCCACCGCGATGACCTCCGGAGTTCTTTTGAGCTGCTCCAGCGTCACCGCAATGACTCGGCTGTCCAGATCCGTTTTCACTGCGTTGCCGTCGCCGTCAAAGAGGCGGCCGGAGCATTCGGCGATGGCTCCTGCTTCGGCAGCCGCAGCCCGGTCCAGGTTGCCGACGCGGTTCCAGACCGTCGAGGAGTTCGAATTCCATCTGCCGAGGGCCACCAGGGCGATATCCAGGGTGTCGGCCTTCGCCAGGGCACCCGCGATCTCCGGGGTGCGTCTTAATCCCGCGGCCGTGGCGGCGTCTTCGACGACGAGCGGCGCCCACACGGGCCAGGTCCGCCCGCCGGACAGCCTGCCCAGTTTATGGATCAGTTCAAACGAGTTGCCGCTTCCGGCGACGGGCAGGGCGCCGGCGAGCTGGACGATGTCGCATCGGGGCAGCCGGTCGACAAGTGTGGCCATCGCGTCAAGGGTCCGGGACCAGGAAATGCCGACCGTCGCACCCTCGCGCACGATGCTGCTGAGCACATCAGCGGCGGCCTGGGCCTGCACCTCCCGCCCGATGAGCGGGTCGTGATCGCTGCGGGTGATGACAACGCGGCGTAGGCCCAGCAGGTCCTGCAGTGCTTCAGCGCTGACGCCGTTCCGGGACTCCGGAGCCATGATTTCTATTCTGACGATCCCGGATTCCCGGGCCTCATCGAGCATCCGTGCTACCTGGAAACGGGAGAGCCCGTGTTCTTCCGCTATTTCAACCTTGGACTTTCCCTCGAGGTAATGGGCCCGCCCGATGGCCGCCAGCAGCTCATCTCGGTGGGGAACTGCCATGTCTGAACCTCTCGGTGTATAACGAATGAGAATTACTACTTGCTCAATTGAGTATATATGACTAGAGTCACTTAACACATGAGCATGAAGATGTCGCTCATATGTGCACCTTGGTGCAGGGAACCGGATCTCTCCGGGGTCACCCTCACGGGAAACCAGATATGTATCATCCATGGAGGAAATGGTGTTGACGCTAAGAGGCGTGAATCGTCTGACGATGGCCGCTGCGGCAGGGCTCGCAGGTGTGCTGGTATTGAGTGCGTGCGGCGGGGCCGGAGGATCGGGCGCGTCCGCGAAGGAAGTCAATGTCCTGATGGTGAATAATCCGCAGATGGTGGATCTGCAGAAGCTGACGGCGGATAATTTCACCAAACAGACCGGGATCAAGGTCAATTACACGGTCCTGCCCGAGAACGACGTCCGGGCCAAGATCAGCCAGGAATTTTCCAGCCAGGCCGGCCAGTACGATGTGGCCACGATCAGTAACTACGAGGTCCCCACGTTCGCGAAGAACGGCTGGCTGTCGTCGTTGGATAACACGGTGGCGAAGTCCGCTGATTTCAACCAGTCCGACATTCTTCCCGCGATGACCAAGGCCCTGACAGCGGCTGACGGCAAACTGTATGCCGAACCGTTCTATGGGGAGTCTTCCTTCCTGATGTACCGCAAGGACGTGTTTGCCCAGAAGGGCCTGACGATGCCCGCGCAGCCGACCTGGCAGCAGGTTGCCGATCTCGCGGCCCAGGCGGATGGCGCCCAGCCGGGCATGAAGGGGATCTGCCTGCGCGGCCAGCCCGGGTGGGGGCAGGTGTTCGCCCCGTTGACCACGGTGGTCAACACCTTCGGCGGCACCTGGTTCGATAAGGACTGGAACGCGAAGGTCAATGCTCCCGAATTCGTCAAGGCCACCCAGTTCTACGTTGACCTGGTGACCGCCCACGGCGAGGCCGGGGCCCCGCAGGCAGGGTTCACGGAATGCCTGAACAACCTTTCCCAGGGCAAGGCGGCCATGTGGTACGACGCCACGTCGGCGGCCGGGTCCCTGGAGGCCAAGGACTCGCCGGTGGCAGGCAAGATCGGCTACGTGGCAGCACCGGTGGACCAGACCAAGAGCTCCGGTTGGCTGTATACCTGGGCGTGGGCCATCGAAAAGGCCGGCAAGCACCAGGACGAGGCCGGCAAATTCATCGAGTGGGCCTCGAGCAAACAATACGAGGAGCTCGTTGGCCAGCAGCTCGGCTGGTCCCGGGTACCGGCGGGCAAGCGGGCCTCCACGTATCAGAACGCCGATTACCAAAAGAGCGCGGAGCCGTTCTACAAGCAGACCGAAGACGCGATCAAGAGCGTGGATCCGGCCAACCCCGGGGTCCAGCCCCGACCCGCTCCGGGCATCCAGTTCGTGGCCATCGCCGAATTCGCGGACATGGCAACCCAGGTCTCCCAGGAGGTTACCAGCGCCATTGCCGGTAAGCAGACGGTCCAGCAGGCCCTGGACAAAGGGCAGCAACTGGCCCAAAAGGTAGCGGACAAGTACAAGAAGTAACCGGACCGGGGCCGCGGAGCACGCTCCGCGGCCCCGGCCATCTACCGCAAACCCTTCGGCACAGGTGCATCATGGCACCCGAACCGGAACTAAGGAGACCAGTCATGACCGCAGCCACGGGCTTTGCCCGCCGCCGCCCGCTTCAAAGCCAGGCGCCGAAACAAAAACCGTCCGCCCGGGAGAAGGCAAGCGCATGGGCCCACCGGATCCCTCTGCTTCCTGCCCTGCTCTTCCTGATCGTGGTAACACAACTTCCCTTCGTGATCACGATCATCATTTCCTTCATTAACTGGAATGCCCTCTTCCCCGACGACGTCCGATTCGGCGGGCTGGACAATTACGTCAACGTGTTCACGAACGAATCACTTCGCAATGCCGTGCTGACCACGATTATCCTCACGGTCGCCGTGGTTCTGGTCAGTCTCGTTCTCGGGCTGTGCATTGCGCTGCTTCTGGACCGCAGTTTCTGGGGGCGGGGGTTCGTGCGGACCATCATGATCACACCGTTCCTGATTGTCCCCGTCGCGGCCGCGCTGGTATGGAAACATGCCCTGTTCAACCCGGAATTCGGGTTGCTCAACGGGATCCTCAACGGGATCTGGGGGGTCTTCGGGGGTCAGGCGCCGCAGCCGGACTGGATTACCATGCAACCGCTGGTCGCCGTCGAGATAGACCTGATCTGGCAGTGGACACCGTTCATGATGCTCATTCTTCTGGCGGGTCTGCAGAGCCGGCCCCTGGATATCATCGAAGCCGCACGCATCGACGGTGCCAGTACCTGGCAGATTTTCAAATTCATGACGCTTCCGCACATGCGCCGGTACCTGGAACTGGCCGCGCTGCTGGGGTCCATCTATATCGTGCAGAACTTCGATGCGGTCTTTACCATCACTTCCGGAGGGCTTGGGACCGCCAACCTGCCTTACACCATTTACCAGCTGTTTTTCCAGGCGCACGACTACGGGGAGGCTTCCGCCGCCGGTGTCATCATCGTCATCGGGTCCCTGTTGCTGGCAACTTATGCCCTCAGGACCGTTTCCAGCCTGCTGAAGGAGGAAAACAAATGAGTACCGTTTCCACGAGCAAGCCCCGCGGGGTAACGCCGGCGTCTTCGGGAGCCGGCAAACGCCGGCGGTCCGCCGCGACCGGCCTGCTGGGCCTGCTGGCCTGGGTCACCGGGCTGTTATTCGTCGCCCCGGCCGCCTGGATGGTTCTGACCTCCTTCCACGGCGAAACAGATGCGGCGACCAACCCCCCATCGCTCTTCGCGCCCCTGACCCTGGCCGGCTACGAAAACTTCCTGGGTGCCGGCAGCGGCGCCTCACCGTTGGCGCCCATGCTCAACTCGGTCATGGCGAGCGTGATATCCACGGTTCTGGTGCTGGCCCTGGCGATGCCGGCTGCGTACGCCCTGTCGATCCGGCCCGTCAAAAAATGGTCCGACGTGATGTTCTTCTTCCTGTCGACCAAAATGCTTCCCGTCGTGGCCGGCCTGCTCCCGATCTACCTCATCGCACAGGCCACAGGACTGCTGGACAGCATTCTTCTGCTCGTCATCCTTTACACGTCCATGAACCTGCCCATCGCGGTGTGGATGATGCGCTCGTTCCTCAGCGAAGTCCCCAAAGAGATCCTGGAGGCCGCTGCGATCGACGGGGCCGGCCTGCCAACCATCTTCCGCACGGTCATCATCCCCATCTCGGGACCGGGCATCGCCGCCACCGCGCTGATCTGCTTCATCTTCAGCTGGAACGAACTGCTCTTCGCCAACGTCCTGACCAGCACCGCCGCCACCACGGCACCGGTATTCCTGACCAGCTTCATCACCAGCCAGGGACTCTTCCTCGCCAAAGTCTGCGCCGCATCCGTCGCCATCTCCCTGCCCGTGCTGATCGCGGGATTCGCGGCCCAGGACAAACTCGTCCAGGGACTCTCCCTCGGCGCCGTCAAATAACACCGCCACCACCCTCCCCGGGACAGGATTGCCCGCATGAGCACTCTCACGCAACAACCGGCGCCGCCGCCGACAACGGTGCGCGCTTCGCTTCTCCAACGGCAAGGCAAGACCAGCCTCAAAACCGTTGACGTGCCGCGCGCGGAAGACGACCCCGCTCTGCCCTGAAGCCCTGCGGCCGTCAGCAGCCAGCGGCTCGCGGCGGTGAATAAGCAAGCGCAGATTTCTGCACCAAATACCTTCATTTCAAGCTAGACAAGGACGCGGACCGTGAGTGAAGAACGTAACTGGGCAGGCAATTACAGTTACAGGGCGCAGACTATCCACCGCCCGGGCACCGTTGAACAGGTTCAGGAACTGGTGGCCGGGGCCGCGAAAATCCGCGCCCTGGGCTCACGCCACTCATTCAACGACATTGCCGACTCTGCCGGGGCGCTAATCTCGCTGGAAAACCTCAACCCTGCCATCTCCGTCGACGCGGCAGCGAGCTCCGTCACCGTGAACGGCGGAATGAAGTACGGAACCCTGGCGGCGGAACTGCAGGGCCAGGGGTTTGCCCTGCACAACTTGGCGTCCCTTCCGCATATCTCCGTCGCCGGCGCCATCGCCACAGCCACGCATGGTTCCGGGGACCGCAACGGCAACCTGGCCACCGCGGTATCCGCCCTGGAGATCGTGACTGCCAGCGGAGAAATTCTCACAGTCTCCCGCAGCAGCACACCGGACTTTGCCGGGATGGTGGTCGGGCTCGGTGCACTGGGCATCGTCACCAGGGTCACACTGGACATTGAACCAACATTCGACGTGCGGCAGGACGTGTTCGAAAACCTGCCGTGGTCCCAGGTTTTGGAAAACTTCGACGATGTGACCTCCAGCGCCTACAGCGTCAGCCTGTTCACGGACTGGCGCGGCGACACCGTCGGGCAGGCCTGGTTGAAGAGCCGGATAGCCGACGGCGAGGTTCCTCTGAGAGGCCGGCCGGAGTTCTTCGGCGGAACGCCAGCCACCGAGGCCCGACACATCTTGCCCGGCGTCTCTGCTGATAGCTGCACCCAGCAACTCGGGGTTCCGGGTCCCTGGTCCGACCGGTTGGCGCACTTCCGGATGGCGTTCACGCCTAGCAGCGGCGAGGAGCTGCAGAGCGAATACATTGTCCCCCGGCAACATGCTGTGGAGGCCATCGAGGGCATGCGCGCCCTCTCCGATCAGATCTCCCCGCTGCTGCAGGTGGCTGAAATCCGAACCATGGCCGCCGATGACCTGTGGCTCAGCCCCAACTACCAGCAGGCCGGGATCGGGCTGCACTTGACCTGGAAGCAGGAACAAAAGGCTGTGGAGAAGCTGCTACCGCTGATTCAGGGCAAGCTGGCCCCCTTCGCTGCCCGCCCGCACTGGGGAAAGCTGTTCCACGCCGAAGCCGCGGCCCTTGAACCCCTATACGCCAGGCTCGGGGACTTCCAGTCTCTGGCCGAGCGGCTGGACCCGAAGCACAAGTTCCGCAATGACTTCCTGGCCCGCAACATCTTCGGCGCCTGAATAAGAGGCCCATTGCACGGGAAGCGACACCATACACACGCTCAACGAACAACGCCGCCTACTGTTACCGCCACAACGATCCTTAGCGCTACTTTTCCGCGCAATGGTCCCCGACCCCCGGTTCCACGCCCAGGATGCCGCCTACCGCGAGCAGGTCCTGCCCGCCGCGGTCAAGGCCAGGGTCTCGGTCGAGGCCGGAATCGCCCAGGGCTGGCGGGAATGTGTCGGGGATGCCGGACGCTCGGTGTCCTTGCAGCACTTCGGCGCCTCCGCGGACTACAAACGCCTGTTCCAGGAATTCGGCATCACCGCGGACGCTGTGGTCGGCGCCGCCAAAGACTCACTCGCAGCAGCAACCGCATAGCGGGAACGACAGTAAGGACAGAGCATCATGACAAATTCAACGCCCACCTCCCGACTTTCCCAGGCCGGGGTCTCCATCTGGCTGGACGACCTCTCCCGGGAACGGCTGACCTCCGGCGGCCTGCAGAAGCTCATCGATGAAAAGAACGTCGTCGGCGTCACTACCAACCCGAGCATCTTCGAAGCCGCCATCACTAAGGGTGAGGCCTACAAGGAGCAGCTGGCCGCACTTGCCGGCCGCGGCGCCGACGCCGCAACGGCCGTATTCGAAATAACCACCGAGGATGTGACCAACGGCTGCGATCTGTTCGCGCCCATCGCCGCAGCAACCCAGGGCGTTGATGGCCGGGTCTCCATCGAGGTTGACCCGCACCTTGCCAGAGACACCGCGGGCACCATCGAAAACGCCAAGAAGCTCGCCGCAAAGGTCAACCGGGACAACGTCCACGTCAAGATCCCCGCCACGGTGGAGGGACTCGAGGCCATCTCCGCGACGCTGGCTGAAGGCATCAGCGTCAACGTGACCCTGATCTTCTCGCTGGAACGCTACCGCGCCGTCATCAATGCGTTCATGAACGGCCTGGAGAAAGCCAAGGACAACGGCCACAATCTGTCCAGGATCCATTCGGTCGCGTCCTTCTTCGTATCCCGCGTGGACACCGAAATCGACAAGCGCCTGGATGCTCTGGGAACGGATGAGGCAAAGGCCCTCAAGGGTAAGGCAGGCCTCGCGAATGCCCGCCTCGCCTACCAGGTGCACGAAGAGCAGTTCTCCTCCGAGCGCTGGTACGAGCTGGCTCACGCCGGCGCCCATCCGCAGCGTCCGCTCTGGGCATCCACCGGCGTCAAAGACCCGGCCTACCCGGACACCATGTACGTGACGGAACTCGTCGCCCCCGGCGTCGTGAACACCATGCCGAAGAAGACCCTGGACGCCACCTTCGATCACGGCGTGGTCACCGGCGACACAATCACCGACAGCTACGACGAGGCGAACACGGTCCTGAACGACCTCAAACAGCTCGGCGTGTCCTACAAGGACGTCGTCGCCCAGCTGGAAACCGAGGGCCTGGACAAGTTCGTCGCCAGCTGGAACGAACTCCTGGACCATGTTCAGGATGCCCTGGACACAGCCGCAACCGGGGTTAAGGACTAATACGAAAGTAGAACGGGATCAGGCCAGCGTCAGCTGCGCATGATGGGGCATCAGCCGCTTCAGATTCGTTTCCTCCCGGCACTCCGTCGCCGATTCGGTGCACTCCTATACTCAAGGTCGTCCTGGATCAAGCCGTCACGGTGGTCCTGAATGAGATTGACATAGACACCAGATGGAGGTTCGGCTTACCTGGCGGCGTGTGAGAGTACTTTGGCCCCGTCCGGACGTAGTTCACCCGTGGGTGATACATGGCGGTACAGGGTCTGCCTGGTAATTCCCAATTCTTTGCAGAGATCGCCGACCTTGGTGCCGGGTTGTCCCATGGATGCCTTGGCCAGGCGGACTTTGGCGGGGGTCATCTTGTAGGGCCGTCCGCCTTTCCTTCCGCGGGCGCGGGCTGAGGCGAGGCCTGCGATGGTGCGTTCGGAGATGAGTTCGCCTTCGAATTCGGCGAGGGCGGCGAAGATTCCAAAGACGAGTTTCCCGGAGGCTGTGGTGGTGTCGATGGCAGCACCTTGGCCGGTGAGGACTTTCAGTCCGATGCCGCGTTCGGTCAGGTCATGGACGATGTTGACCAGGTGGCGCAGGTCCCGGCCCAGCCGGTCGAGTTTCCAGACCATCAGCGTGTCGCCATGGCGCAGGGCTTTCAGGCACGCCCCCAGCTCGGGGCGGTCTTCGCGTTTGCCGGATGCCTTGTCCTCATATAGGGACTCCGGATCAATGCCCGCGGCGATCAGTGCGTCGCGCTGCAGATCGGTGATCTGGGAACCATCCGCTTTGGAGACCCGCATATAACCGACCAGCATGGGCTTGATCCTCCATCATTTATACGGCCGATTACGTGACAACCAGATTCGGACCAGTAGCGATTCACAACCTGTCACTTAACCCGTAACTTATAGTAGGTCACGCAAAGGGCGCCCAGTCGGTGTTACCTGACACATGTTCACTTGGCGTGCCCGGTCGATGAGATTCTTCGTGACACCCTCCGCGGCGTCAGCCTGGTATAGGTCAAACCAGCCAAGCTACTTGTCACCTAGGGTCAGCTATAGGAGTACTGGACCTCGATGGAGAGAGCGGGAAAAACCGTGGGAGGGCTATGCAGCGTCGGCTAGATCCTCGGCGGGGGGTGGGCAGTGCGCGAATCCGGGGTACCAGCGGTGGAAGTCGGCGTCGAGTCGGCCGTCGAGCACTCGGGTGCGGATCTGTAGTAGGAGGTGGGCGCCGCGGGGGGTCCAGCGCATCTGCTGCTTTTTGACCATGCGTTTGCTGATGACCTGGTTGACGGTGGACTCGGTGAACGCGGTGGAGATCGCCTCTCCGGCGCGGCGGCGTTCGCCGTAGTTGGGGATCCTGTCGGTGTTGGCGCGGATGTAGGAGTCGAACTCGCCGATCGCTTTGGCCATGCGGGCCTGTTCTGGACCGTCGCGGGCGATCTCGGTGCCGACGGTGATCTGGGTGATGGTGATCAGCGCGCGGAAGACGTTGCCGTGCCACAGCAACCATTTGAGCCGTTGAAGGTCTTCGGCGATCTGCCCGGCCAGATCCGGCCGGGGCACTTGGGCGCTGGGGAGGCCGGCACTGTCGGTGTCGCCCGCGGGTGGTGGTGGTTGTAGGGATTTGGCCATGTTGGCCATCACGGTGATTCGCATGGTGATGTGGAACCAGTCCAGCAGGTGCTCGGACTGCGGGTTGAGGTAGCAGGGCAGGTCACGGATGTCCTCCCCGCCGTCGGTGAGGAACGTGACGCACTGGTTGTCCTGCATCCCCTGGGCGCGTAGCGCCTGGTACAGGCGGCGTTTGGGTTTGCTGTCGTAGGTCTGCACGTAGGCGAACCGGGTCGGCTTCCCCTCGGCCGGGACAATCTTGCCGGCGATGACCTCGAACCAGCCGTCGGTGCGGGAACGTTGCGCGGCCGAGTGCACGTAGCCGCCGTCCAGGCCGACGAGGATCGGCAGGTCCGGGCGGGGCAGTTCCTCACGCTCACGCTGGCAGGTGTCAATGAAGCTGAACTGTTCGGCGCCGAGCTCGTCTTCCAGCCGCTGGGCGACGGCCTGCGCGTGCAGGCGGACTGCGGTCGCGTGCAGCCGCCGGCCCAGGGGCAGGACCTCGGCCAGTAGCTTCGCCCCTGCGCCGTAGGGCGCCAGGCCGGCGAACTTCGTCTCCAGATACATCAACTCCGGGGTGGCCCGTTCGGGCAGCAGCTCGGCCAGCGGGCTGAACGTCGCCGCCGTCGCGGGCGTGCACAGACAGTGCCACCAGCGGGGGCTGTCCAGGTGGAGCACGCCGTAGGGGGTGCGGACCACGATCGGGCGGGTGTCCTTGTGACGGTGGGCCGCCCCGCACGACGCGCACACCGCCGCCCCGGCCAGCGCGGCCCGGGCCTGTTCGGTGGCCATCGTTTCCTGCACCACGCGCAGCAGGTCCTTGGCCTCGTGAAGGTGCAGGCCGAAGGTATCCGAGGAGAGGTGATCACGCTCGATGGTGAGCACGTCGCGGACCACGGCGGCGGCGTGCTCATCGTTGGGGTGGATGGTGACCACACGGTGATTTTCATGGTGGTGTCCTTTGCGTCGTAGCCGGGGCGAGGTGGGCGAGGGTTTGGTTAAGGGCGCGGCGGTCGAACTGGTCCAGGCTCAGCAGCGGGGCCAGGCGTCGCAACTGGTCGAGGCCGTCGCCGCCGAGCGCCGCGGCAAGCGTGGTGTCGGGGTCGGCGTCGAGGACCTCGCGCAGGATGGCGGCCGCGCGCACGGTCGCGTCGAACACCCGGTGGGGTTGAGTGCGCTCGAGGTAGTCCCAGGGGCCGTCCCAGTCCTCGTCCGGGCCGGTGCGGCGCCCACCGGCACACCGCGGATACACGCGCCCAGGTGCGGCGTCGGCGATCTGCTCGACGCGCAGGTCCAGGCGCCACCCGGCGGTGAAGTTGTAGTCGTAGGCGAACCGCTCGCCCTCGCGCAGCCCCCACTCGCGCAGCCTCACCCGGCTGCCGCCGTAGCGGGGCTCGTGCTCCGCGCCGTGGACGGTGAACCGGCACAGGTGCTCCCCGGACCAGCCGAACGCGGTTTGCAACACCTCACCCAGCCCGGCGATCGTCATGTCATCGCGAACGATCAGGCGCCGCCAGATCAGCGGGCTGACGCCAGCCACCACGACGCGTAGCCGGTAGACCGCGGCGGGCGGGCCCGGTTCGAGCACCGGGTCACCCCTGCCCGTCGGACGCCGGGTGGGGGTCGACGCGGATGTGGCGGTAGACGGTCATCGGGGCGACCGAGCAGGACGCGGCGATCTCGGCCATCGTGAACGACCGCGAGTCATACATCCGCTGCGCCTTGTCGACCAAGGTCGGGGTCATCTTCGGTGTGCGGCCGCCGACCCGCCCGCGGGCGCGGGCCGCGGCCAGACCTGCGGCGGTGCGTTCGGCGATCAGGGCGGCCTCGTACTCGGCCATCAGCGCGAACATGCCGAACACCAGTTTGCCGTGCGCGGTCGTGGTGTCGATGATCCCGTCGGTCAGCGACCTGACCGAGACCCGGCGTTGGTCGAGGGTGGTGACGATGTCGATCAGGTCTTTAAGGTTGCGGCCGAGCCGGTCGATCTTCCACACCACCAGGGTGTCGGCGGGGCGCAGATCGGCCAGGCACGCCTGCCACTGCGGCCGGTCGGCCTTGGTGCCCGAGGCGTGGTCGGTGTAGACCTTCAGGCAGCCCTCGCCGGCCAGCGCATCCAACTGGGCCCGCGGGTTCTGATCAGCGGTACTGACCCTGGCATACCCGATCTTGTCTCCCACCAGGCGACCCTATCGCAACCCACCTGCGGACGGCAGTTTCGTGGGATTGATTCCGTGGCGAGCTCTGGTGCACCCCACCGCGGGGAAACACCCTCCACCACCAGCCCGTCCCGGGGTCTATCGCAAACGGTCGTCTCCGATAGACCCCCCACCTCCCACGGTTTTTCCCGCTCTCCTCGATGGAGACCACGATGATCAAGCACCATTCCGACCTGGTCCTGGAAATCACCGCCCAGGACCCGGACACCCTCGAAAACGACCTCAACACCGCCGAGGCCATCGCCCGCACCCGGGCCGCGCAGGAGCGCCGGCACGGCATCCTGGTCACCCGGCACGGCCACACCACCTACACGGCCACACCACCTACACGGTCGCCCTCAGCGGCGACGTCCCCTACGGCGAAACCCGCGAACGGCGCGACAAACCAGACCACCCGTAGCCGGCCGCCCCGGCCAACCACTACCGGGAATCCCGACGGCCCGCGGGTCGATCGAGCGATACCAATGAGTTGTCCCAGGAACCGGGACGCCTGGTCGGCGTCCTCGAAAGAAAATATGGCCTCTTCTCATCTCCGAAGCGCTATGCGAACATGCTTCCATGAGCGAACACACCAATGCCGGTCCGGCCCCGGAGAATGCCGGAGCTGCGCGCCACAGCAGCCCGGACGGCCCCCACGAAAACCTGTCGACCCAGCAGATGCGCACCATCGGACAACGGCGCTCCGACGCCGAAGAAAAACTTGCCCGACACTTGGAACAGGCCGAGCACCCGCCCGCGGAGAAACACCCGGCAGCGGACAAGCCAACCGACCAATAGGCGGCCGCACCCTCCCAAAACCACACCCCGAAATGCTCGGCACCCGAATTCGCCCACGCCCGGGAGACAGGCGTCAGCCCGCTCACAGTCCCGCGGCCCCGGGGCGTTGTCCGGCCGGCGACATCTCTTAGCCCGGGCACCTCGGCCCAGCCAGCCCTGGACCGGCTGGCCGTCATGGTGAACCCCCCCTTCACCCCGGGTGGTCACGCCCTGGATCTCAGCGGGAGCAACCGCCCCTTCTATATAGTTCGCGGCCGGGCGTGGAGAACGAGGGGGACAGTTTTTCCTGTGCGAAGGCTCCAAAGTGGACCGGTGTCCGGCTGACACCACCCATCTCATGCCTCCTTCAGCAATAAGGTTTCCCTTGCCCCTCCGCGATAACTTCTGCCGCCTCTATATCAGGCCATCGGGGCCAAACCTCAACGTCCCACCGCCGGCCGCCGGACTTTCACTGGCGTCAGCCGTGGTCGCTGCCGGAGCATGAGGATTCCGCAGGCCCAATCTCGGAGCTCCCCATCCGGATTGTGGGACGCCATTACCCCGGCCAGCCACCCTGGATCGGGATGACTGGGAGATCCACGGATGGACGAACATGCCATACACCGGTTGGGCCCACAATTCCCCGAGCCAGAAGCCGGAAAAACGGGTAGCGGCTACTCGGGCCACGAGGGTCGGGGACTATTAAAGTAGGATCAGCGGGGGCTGCGCACCGGCGCGTACGCCTCCCGCTATGGCCATCGGTGTACCGTGGCCTCCTTGAGCGGGCCGACGGCAATGAGCCTCTGAGACCGGGCTTTGACAGCCGCCGGCCCTGGGACCAATTCCCCGCCTCGACGCCAACCAAGGAACTCCGGTCCTGCACCACAGCGGTGGCCTCCCATCAGTCGGGAAACCTTACCGTCCGACAGTCGTAGTAGAGATAGTGGTCCGTGGGCCCGTTTATGGCGTACAGGCCCATGGACCGGCCATCGATCACCATCACCACACCCTCGGCACGTCCGTTGAACGGGTCATCAGCGAGGACGTAGTCCCCCACTTTGAAAGGATTCCTGGCCATTCTTCTCTCCTGCCTGCTCGTTGTGCCGGTACCAGGGCCACATCGTTATGGACCGGTGGCGGCCTTTGCCAAGGGGATACGCCGCGGCACCCTACCGCGGCACGGTGCAGGGAGCGCTCCATGCCGGGCTGGCCGAGCCGGATCAAGGCTCCGACGCGGCCAGCGGAGATCCACTCGGAGCGAACCAGCCGGCAGATGGTCCTGTTGGACCCGTCCAGGCCGCCGGCGAGGTTTGACGCGGCCGGCTGCCGTGAGGTGGAAAAGCCGTGCGCTTGTGAGGTTTCACCCAACGGTCCCCCAACCTTCACCCATTAGCGGGCCCGGCCGCCCGTGCGGCCGGGTAAGAACTGTTCCTTCACCCTAGGGGCTCGTGTGAGGGAGGGTGCAGATGGTCACGGTTACGGTTCCGTAACGATCACCGGGGGCTGGGGCCGGTTCTCGGAACAGCCACCCCCCGCTGTGTGGCCGGCAAGAGGGCCAAACCCCGCCTGCCCGTACCGGGCGGGACGGGGGTAGGGCAGCTCCATGGTTGCGTGCCAAGGGCCTCTGGCTCGGCTCCGTGAAAAGAGAATCCAGGGACCATCCCATTGCCTTCCCTCCTGCCGCTCGAGAGGGAGAATTCAGGAATCTGGACGGGCCGCAGGCAAGTCACAGATCACTGTGCGGTTGAGGGAATTCGTCCCCCGCGCATCCGACATTGTGTGGGCGGCCGGTTACACCACGGTAATGGACGCTACCCCAGGCTGCGGCGGCCAGGTGCGCGATCGGGTGTTCCCGGCGATCGGTCAGGTGGGTGCGTACTAGCGGGTCGATGGCGCTGAACCTCGTGGTGCCGTACTGCTTAACGCCGGCCCCATCCGGGACGGTGTCCAGTCGCGGGCGGTGCTGTTGGGCTTGAGCGTTCCCGCGACGGAACCGATGAGTTCGCCGTCAACGTAGACTTCGGCTGTCACCAGGGACACGGATCCCTCACCAGCCTTATGGTCCGGGCCGAGTTCGGCGGTCCTGGTGTGGCGCCAGACGGGCCTTTTCAGCTTGCCGGGGCCCACGGGTTTCAACTTCAGGTCAGGCATGGTGGCTCCCCTCGGGGCAGTTCAACCCCTCATGTGGGCGGAGACCCCGGAAGACCTCACCGCCTGGCGGAGCTGACAGCCGACAGTTCGGGCTACAGCAGAAGCCGGCCCCTCGCCCAGCCCCTCACGGCGGCCAGGTCCAGGTCCGTGGCGATCGGCCCGTCGCGGAAGTACCGCCCGTAGACCGCGTCGGGGTCAAACGAAGCGAGGGCGAATTCGTCGATGACTTGTTCGTAGGCGTCCTGGATCCTGTCGTCATCGGCCGTGGAGCCCAGCTCGTCGGCCAATTCCTGGATCAGATCATCGCGGGTGTGGCGCATGCTTTCGTCGGGTTGCTGAGGCATCGCTGAACCTCCGGTCATGGGCACAGCGCAGATGCTGTGGCTAAATTATAGCTATTTAACCTTCCAAGGCAAGGCCCCGACGAGACTCATGAATAGTGCTCACGAAACGGGGTGTCGCCTCATTTGAGAAACGCTCGCGAAATCCTGGGCCGCTACGGGCATGGCGGTGGCGATGAGGGATGGGTCTGTCGTTAAGAACGCGTAGAGATATCACGAAGAAGTCCGCCGCGGATTACGCGAAGGCGTCCAGGGAGGCGAAGGGCGCGATTATGGATGAGCTGGGCACCGTTACGGAGTGGTCGCGGGCCAACGCTCGCCGCCCGACTGTCCGCTTCCCTAGACGGGGAGACTCCGGTTCGGACACTCCCCCTGCGGAACCGAATGCGCGGGTCTCGCGTAATCTGACTGTCTCCGATGTTGCCCCGAAGCCCGGGCGGTTAAGGCAACCACAGCGGTAACCTTCCGGACGGGGAACTCATCCGACTCAGGAATCCATGCTCAGGTACCGGTACACGGTGGCGCGGCTGGCCCCGATGACCTTTCCGATGTCGGCCGGCTTGAGCCCCCACGCCTTCAGCTCATGAGCGCGCTGTACCTTCTCGTGGTCAGCGGTGACCTCCGGGCGTCCTGCCTTTCGGCCGGCGGCAGCTGCTGCTGCCATGCCGGCCCTGGTGCGCTCGGAGAGCTGGTCTCGTTCAAGCTGGGCAAAAGCAGAAATGATGGTGACCATGGCCTGGGCAATAGCTCCCCCGACCTTACTGTCAGGGTCAGTGGCAATGCCGTCCCGCAACGAGCGGAACTTGATGCCGCGGGACTTGAAGTCATCCAGCAGCTCCAACAGGTGGCGGGTGTTGCGCCCCAGCCGGTCCAACTTCCACACCACAACCTCATCTCCGCGCCCGATGCGGTCCAACAGCCGGTCCAGCTCTGGACGTTTTATCCGGGTCCCGCTGACCCCGTGGTCTGTGTAGATGCGGTCGCACCCGAGCCCGTCCGCTACCGGCAGCTCGTCGTCGATCCTTCACCGAAGGCCACGCCGCCCCGGCCGCCCATCGCCCGGGGGTGCCCGCCAAGCATGGAGAGGCCGCCGGCAGGCCGACCATGGAGACCCGCCTCACCTGACATAGTCCGGTCAGCTGAATAGCCACTAGCCAGGTTTGCAACGAGTGTCAGGCTTTGGCTTGCATGCTTGATCGGGCGGGGTTGGCCTGTTCGGCCGCTTTGGGGTCCTTCTCGTTCTGCTTGGCCCGGACGCCAGCCTGGACCCGGTCACCGAGGTCCTGGTCGACGTTGCGCCAGTACTCGTAGGCGCGTTCCAGCACGAGGTCGCTTACACCGTTGAGCAGGTGTCCGACAATGTTCTGGACCAGCCGCTCCCGGCCGGCGTCGTCCAGGACCTCGCGGACCATCGTTGCCGCCTGTCCCCAGTCGTCGTCCTCGGCGCGCAGCGTGTAGGCGGCGCGCACCATCTCGCCGTCGCTGTACCAGAGGCCGCCGTCGTCCGTCAGTGATGGATCGGCCGCCGGCCCGTCGTAGGAGTTCGGCGCATACACGGGGTCGGTGACGTTCTGCATCCGCATGTGGCCGTCCTTGGAGTAGGAATGCACCGGGGACCGGGGCATGTTCACCGGAATCTGCCGGTAGTTCCCGCCGAGGCGTGCCCGGTGCGCGTCGGAGTAGCTGAACCCGCGAGCGAGCAGCATCTTGTCCGGCGACAGGCCGGTACCGGCGACCAGGTTGTTGGGCTCGAACGCGGCCTGTTCGATCTCGGTGTGGTAGTCGGTGACGTTGCGATTCAGCGTCAACCGGCCCACTTCCTGCAACGGGTAGTCGGCGTGCGGCCAGACCTTGGTCAGATCAAACGGGTTGAACCGGTAGGTCTTCGCCTCCTCGAACGGCATGATCTGCATGTTCAGCGTCCAGCTCGGGTACTTCCCGGAACTGATGTGCTCGAACAGGTCGCGCTGGTGGTAATCCGTGTCGACAGCAGCCATCTGATCTGCCTCGTCCTGGGTAAAGCACTCGATGCCCTGGTCGGTCTTGAAGTGGTACTTCACCCAGAACCTTTCGCCTTGGGCATTGATCCACATATAGGTGTGGCTGGAGTAGCCGTTCATGTGTCGCCACGTCCTCGGGATCCCCCGGTCGCCCATCAGCCACGTAACCTGATGGGCCGACTCCGGCGACAGCGTCCAGAAGTCCCACTGCATGTCGTGGTCGCGGAGGTTGTTATCCGCCCGCCGTTTCTGGGAACGGATGAAGTGCTGGAACTTCATCGGGTCGCGCATGAAGAACACCGGGGTATTGTTCCCGACCAGGTCGAAGTTACCCTCGTCGGTGTAGAAGCGCAGCGAGAATCCGCGCGGGTCCCGCCACGTGTCCGGGCTGCCCCGCTCACCGGCAACGGTGGAGAACCGGGCCAGCACCTCGGTCTGAACACCTGGTTGGAACACCGCCGCCCGAGTGAAAGCGCTGACGTCGTGGCTCACCTCGAACACCCCGAAAGCACCACCTCCCTTCGCGTGCGGCTGGCGTTCCGCGATCCGCTCACGGTTGAAGTTCGCCATCTGCTCGATCAGATAGTGGTCCTGCAGCAGCAGCGGCCCGTCGGGCCCGACCGTGAGTGACCGCTCATCGCTGGCGACGGGGATCCCCGCGTCCGTCGTCGTGGGCGGGCGAGATTCTGATGTGCTCACACGTGACTCCTTAAGTCAGTTTGGTTGTCCAAACGTTAATGAGTACTGATTCCGCTATCCTCTACCCAGGTCCGAGACTCATGCAACCGAGTCTCCCCCTTTTTTCGTCCGAAATGCGCTGCTGTTAGCTACAACTTTAAACTGACCAGAAACCGCGGGCCCCGGACCGGGGCGACGGCGGTCGTGCGGATGAGTGCATGCCCCCGCACCACTTCCACCCCGGTGACGGCGAAGAATTTCAGGGTCTATTGGGCTCGACAGCGGCCGTTAAGTCTTTCAGACAGTTCGTCGTTAAGTCGGGTTCCCGCGGCCAGGGATTCCTGGTCCCGGGTCTGATGAGCGCCAAGGGCCCCCGGAAACTCGGGGCCATCAACGCCGCCGGCCCGAATCATCTATTCAGGCCCGCGGATGTCGAGTTGGGGGTCTTCGGGCCGGGCTTCCGAGGCCACCCGGTTGGCCGGCCGCTTCGGCGGCATCGGGGCCGTCACCAGCCTGCGGGGTCCGCTCCACAGGGCCGGGGGCGCGTCGATGACGTAGGCCAGTCGATAGGCAACGTCCTCATAGTTCAGCCGCCATCCTCGAAAGTGGGGCCACGCCTGTTCGGCTGAATGTTCCACCGGATAACCAACCGACCGAAGCATCTCCACGGCGGCGTTAAATTCGGCAAACGTCAGTTCGGTCTCTCCGTCCGGGTCGACGTCCTCCAGGACGGGAATGGAAAGCGCGTCCGCGATCTGGTTCAGGCAGGAAAATCCCATGCGCAGGAGCAGCCGCGCCCGCAGCGTCGGCGCCGTGCCCGGACTTAGCGAGAGTTGCAGCGCGGCACCGTCCATGACACTGAGCAACGCCGTCAGCCAGTTCGACTCCGGCAGCGGTGACCGGAGCATACACAGGGTCAGATAGGTGCTGTGGGACTCGGCGACCTCCGCCGCCCACCGTTCCCAGGTGCCGTACAGCGTCCCCAGCTCCGCAGTGCTGTCCACGGTGGAGAGACCGAACCGGGTTCGCATGAGGAGCTCCGGACCCCACGCCGGGGAACCGGCACGTGATACAAGCAGGGTGACTTCGGATTCCCGACGGTTGAAAGCCGCGTACAAGGTGGGCAGGTACCCGATCTGGAGGGCAATGACGACCAGGCCGGTAAAAGCCGCCGAGTACACCAACAACGTGTTCCCCAGTTCGTCCGGCGGCGCGTAGCCAAGAGTGAACAGGGCCGAACCCGCCTCGCTGAATGCCCGGCCGGGTTCACCCTGGACAAACGGAAAAAGCATCAGCGCGAAGGAGAGGTAAAACAACATCATCCATATACCGAGCCTGATGAACAATGACATCGGTGCCTGCCAGGCAAGCAACCGGTCCAAACGCCGATATGTCCTGATCGGACGGCGGGCCACAACAAAAATCCCCTTGGTCATCAGGGCCGCTGCCGCGGAAAGCCTGTCCTTATGCTGACGCGGCACGATGAGAGTCCCGATCACACTCGTCCAGGTCCAGATCAGGATGAACACACCCGCCGAAAAGCCTAACCACCCGAAAACTCCGGCCACGCCGCTCCTCACCGGCGCTTTACGCGCCTCGTACCAACTACAGGCCCGCACAATCACGCAAGCCCGCTCTTGCCGCCTGGATCCTCTCCCGCCACGGTAGCTGTAAATCCCCTTTCGGGGATCGTCTTCATACAAAAGGAACCGCCAGCAGCCCCCGCCCACCCTGCAATCGGCGGGGATGGACCCTTGGCACCCGACCGTCCCCGGCGAGGCATGCCGGGCGCGTTTCACGCTCCCCCTCTCACCCCCGGTGGGACGATCCGCCGGCGGTAGCGCTCCCCTGGGGCGAGCGGGGTCCCGGAGGCTGCTTAGGCGGCGCCGGCCGCCCCCAGGAGCCGCCCGATGATGAAAGTGAACGCGACGGCTATGGCACCGCCGATGACCACACGGACGGCAGCATTCCCGCGTGAGCCGCCGCCCAGGTGGGCCCCACACCGCCGGTGACCGCCAGGGCTATGAGCACCGAGACGAACGTGACCGGGACCCGCCACGCTTCCGGCGGAAGGAGGATCGCGAGCAGGGGAAGAACTGCGCCGAGGGTAAAGCTGACCGCCGAAGCAAACGCCGCCTGCCACGGGTTCACGATCTCATCCTCGCCCGCATGCAGATCAACGGACAGATGCGCTTCGAGGGCGTTATTCTCGGTGAGTTCTTCAGCCACTCTCCGGGCCGTGTCCCCGCTGAGCCCTTTACGCCGGTACGCGCCGGCCAGTTCCGGCAACTTTTCTCCAGGCTGCTCGTCCAGTTCGCGGCGTTTGCGCTCGATAACCGCCCGCTGGCTGTCGCTCTGGCTACTGACGTAGACGTACTCGCCCAAAGCCATCGACACCGCACCCCCGACAAGGCCGGCCATGCCGGCAGTCAAAATCGGTCCCGGCGCAGCGCTCACGCCAGCGACACCCACGACAATCGCAGCCACCGACACAATCCCGTCATTGGCGCCGAGTACCCCTGCGCGAAGCCAGTTCGCCGGGAAGACGAACTCGATGAACGCAAGAACAACGCGCGGGCAGTTCTCGGTGCCAGCCACTGATCACAGCTGCAGAGTAGAATCCGTAGCCACCTTCAGATCGGGGCGCTCCTTTCCCACAATTCTCCGGATATGGATGAGTGCCGATCACAACCCAGGCACCCCTCCAACCACCTCCGGCGAGATCCTCGAACGCCACCGCAACCAGAACGCAATGAAGTTCCTTCACACGGTGGCAGGTGA
The DNA here is from genome assembly GCF_050156935.1 of Pseudarthrobacter sp. P1. NCBI lineage: Bacteria > Bacillati > Actinomycetota > Actinomycetes > Micrococcales > Micrococcaceae > Pseudarthrobacter > Pseudarthrobacter sp. P1. Next base: position 87,019 of record NZ_CP189586.1, read on the forward strand.
AGCCACAGTGATGGCACCGGTAGTCGCGCCCGGAGGGGGCGTTGCGTGTAAGGCACGCGGGGCAGGTCTTGGAGGAGTGGGACTCGTTCGTGTAGGTCGGTTTGGATCCGGTTTTGTGGGCCAGGTAGTGGTCCTGGCGTCCGCGGGACCATTGGGAGAGGCGGCGGCGCTGGTCCTTGCCGAAGCGGCGCTTCTCGGCTTTGGCGGTGTTTTTCTCGATCCCGCGCACGTCGCCGACGGCGATGGTGAACCGCACTGGGTTTGGTGGAGACTCCAACCTCACAGGGAGAATAGAGTCATGGCCAGTGGCAAGAAGTTTGACGAGGAAACCAAGGCCCGTGTGGTGCGCCTGTACCTGGAGCGACGGGGCGAAATGCCTGCCGAGTCAGGGGCTGCTTCGAGGCGGCATGTCAGTGGGTTGGTGGGGATCAGCGAGCAGTCCATGAGGCCCTGGATTGCCCAGCATGAGATCGAAAACGGCACCCGGGCCGGGTCAACAATCGCCGAAAGCGAAGAGGTCAAGAAGCTGCGCCGGGAGAACGCCGAACTGCGCCGGGCCAATTCCATTTTGAAGGCGGCCTCGGCTTTCTTCGCGGCCGAGATCGACCGGCCACACACCAGATAGTTGCCTTCATTGCGGCCCACAAGGGGCGTAAAGACACCAAAGGCCTGCGATGGGGCGTCGAACCAATCTGCACCGTGCTCACCGAGCACGGCTGCAAAATTGCCCCCTCGACCTACTACGCGGCGACCCGCCGCGGCCCGTCCAAACGGGCGGTCTCGGACCAGTTGATGACCGACGTCATCCAGACCATTCATGCCGCCAATTTCTCAGTGTATGGAGTGCATAAAATGTGGAAGAAACTCCTCCGTGACGGCCACCGTGTCGGCCGCGACCAGGTCGCCCGGCTCATGCGCCGTGCCGGGTTGTACGGGGTGTTGCGCGGCGGGCGCAAGACGTTCACCACGCGCCGGGACGACACGGCGGCCCGGTTCCCGGACCGGGTCAACCGCCGCTGGGACACAGGCGTCCCGGACCGGATCTGGGTCGCCGATTTCACGTACGTATGGACCTACGCAGGGTTCTGTTATGTGTCGTTCGTCACGGATGCCGCATCGCGGCGGATCCTGGGCTGGAAGGTCTCCACGTCCAAGGAGACGGTCTTGGTCACCGACGCCCTGGCGCAGGCGCTCTCGGTGCGCAGGAGGACGCTGACGGGGTTCACCCCGGAGGGGCTCATCCACCACTCGGATGCCGGCAGCCAGTACACCTCCGTGATGCTCACGGACCAGCTCGCCGCCGCCGGGATGGCAGGCTCCATCGGCACCGTGGGTGACGCGTACGACAACGCCCTGATGGAGTCAACAATCGGTCTGTACAAGACCGAGCTGATCGACCGGAACAGGCGCACGACATGGAAATCATGCCAGCAGGTCGAGACCGAAACGGCGCGCTGGGTCACCTGGTACAACTCCGAACGGTTGCATACCGGGATCGGCGACATCCCGCCAATGGAATATGAAACCAACCATCAAAAAGCGTGTATTCTGTCATCGCAGACTGCATAAACCGAGTCTCTACAAAACCCAGTGCGGTTCATGGTGCGCACGTTGTGGGTGATGGCGATGCCGGCGGCCTTGCGGGAGACCTGGTGGTCGATGTTGCGCAGGGAGCTGTTCGCGTGGGCGCGGGCGTGTTTGGCGGCCTGGTTGTAGCGGCGCCATTGCCGGGAGCCTTTGGTGCAGCGGGACATGAGGCGGTGCAGGTCCGCGACGGCGTTGTTGCGGCGGTGCTTGATGGCGCGGGCGGCACGGCCGTTGATGACGGTGATCTCGTAGGCGTCCGGGGTTTCCACGGCGATGGTCATGGGGTTGATGATGCCGGGGTCGATGGCAATGATGTTCGCCGGGTCCAGCACGGGGGTGGCAGCGGTGCGGTGGCTGATGTGCAGGGACCAGGACCGTCCGTCACGGTCCCAGCAGAGCCGGATTTCGCCCCAGTCGGCGGCCGGCACACCATGGTTGGTGCGGGAGTCGGTGACGGCCGGCAGGGCCAGGCGGATGCCCGGCAGGTTCCGGCCCAGGGACAGGTTCAGCCGCCCGTCCCCGGTGATGCGCCACCCGTAGCCTTTGGTGAAGGACAGCGGCCGGTAATTCTTCTCCCGCCACGGTGCACGGGTCCCGGCACCACGGTTCGCCCGGGAGGTGGCGACCGCGTCGAGCAGGTCATCGACGATGGCCTGTTTCGTGTGGGCGTGCAGCCGCTGCAGGTCCGGGTCCGAGGCTGCGGCCAGGTGCCGGAGCTCCTTGGTGGTGGGGTCGGTTTTCACCTCATCCCACCGGGTCCTGAGGGCGGCGAGGGTGTGGTTCCACAGCCCGGCGGCCCGGTGGCAGGCCTGATGCGCAGCCGTGTAGGAGGCCCCGTTCAGACGCACGGGGACCACGGCCACCCGGTAGTCTGCGGAGCTTCTCTTCATCCTTTGATTTTACAGTGGTCTGGATTTAGAATCAACCTATGATTGATGATGATTTCAGGAACGGCCGTCATGTGGTCTATAAACTTCATGCGCATCTTGTCCTGACGCCGAAATACCGCCGCAGGGTCATGACGGACCGGGTCGGGGCGGAGTTGAAGTCCACGTTCGAGGAGGTCTGCACCCGGTACGGGGCCACCCTGGATGAATTCGAAACCGACCAGGACCACGCCCACCTGCTGGTGACCTACCCGCCCAAGGTCGCCCTGTCGAAACTGGTGATGAGCCTGAAGACCATCTCCTCCATGCGCGTCCGCGCGCACCAGTGGCCCGAGGTCACCCGGGCGCTGTGGGGCGACCACTTCTGGTCCCCGTCCTACGCCGTCGTCTCCTGCGGCGGCGCACCGCTGGAAACCGTCGCCGAATACATCCGCAACCAGCAGTCCCCGAACCGCAAACGCGGCAGATACCCCAGCTGACCTACAGGGCTATCCCCGCCCTCACGGACGGGGGTTGCGCCCAGCAAAACCACACTCAACTGGAATACACCAGCCGAACAGCTTCGTGATTTACTGATAGCCAGCTGACCTCGGAGGTTGCATCGACCCTAGAATTCCCCTCCGAGCACCTTTCAGACCTTAAAACACCGAGGCGAACACACCTTCATGAAAAACCGTGGCTAGGAGACACCATGAGTCTGGGTAACAGCATGTATCAGGAACCAAGAGATGGCCAGGGGCAGACGCGGGTCATTCCACTCGGAACGGGCCGGATGGCGGCACTTTTACAAATCACACTGGATCAGTTGGAGGACCGTGACTCTGCAGTCCCGTCGCTCGACGACATCCTTCGCTTGGTGGAAATCTTAAGAGCCAAAATCGCACATTACACCGTTCTTCATACCAATTTGACCCATTCCCTGGCAGTCGAAAGCGCTCATGACGATGCGGCACTTGTGTGGGTGCAAACCACCCTGGAGGACGTCGCCGCCACCCTCATGGGAATCTCCACATACCCACAAGAGGAGCTTAGAGGTTCCGCCGACAGGTGAGGCCGTGCCGGATTGGCAAGGGCGGATTCTAGGCGAGGCACAAGCCCTGTTAAACACAGATTGTCTAGATTCGGTCGTTTGCCAAGGGTGCTTTTGCAATGCCGTTCCATCCTCCATCATGAAGTCCCTGTAGGCCCCATTCGAGGCCCACATCTCGTCCGTGGCCGACGCCCACCCGCTGGGCTGTCACCGGCCCCGGGTGCCGGACCGGATCGTCTTTGACAAACTCGTTCAGGTCCTCGTGCTCGGCGCCGCCTACGAGAAGATCGCGGACACCACCTTCTCGGCCACCACGATCCGCCGGCGCAGGTACGAAGGGATGCGCGCAGGAATCTTTGCGGACCTTGAGCAAATCTGCCTGGACTCCTATATCCGGGTGGTCGGCATTGACTTCGATGACCTCGCCGTGGACGGGTGCATCGTCAAGGCACCGTGCAGGGGCGAGGCAGCCGGACGATCCCCGGTGGACCGCGGCAAACAGGGCACCAAATGTTAGTGGCCACGAGAAGATGCCCACCGGCGGTCAAGAGGATTTCGCCGAATACGCATCGGATGGCCACAAAGGGTGCCCCCTGGCGGCCACGCGAATCGCGCCTGTTTCCGCTGTCAGAATCCCCGAATTCAGGCTGTTCGACGGGCCAGGGTTCGAGTCGGAACAGCCTCGACTGACGACCTGCGTCGCCACAACCGGCGACGCCTCCTGAACGTCCCAGAGGCCGCTGGCACGTGAATGCAGGGATCGGTGGGCCGCTGGCGCCTCCCTGGCCGGTGCCGGGGCGAGGTACCACGGCTGTATCCTGAAGGCAGTTATTGGTACAGCTCCTCCGGCAATGAAGGATCGAATTTTTGGGGCCGGCATGACGACAGCCGAGCCCACTGACGGCCATCGAACTGTGGCATTCCTGTTGGCCATCTACGGGCACTTCCTTCTGGCCGCTGACAACCAAACGCTCCCTGCTCGTCGATGGCAAAGGCATCCCGCTCCACACCGAGGTCGCACCGGCGAACCGGCATGACTCGCCCCTGCTCCGCCCCTCCCTGGAAGGACTGTCCCGGTGCGGCCGTATGGTTTTGTGAGACAGGTTGTTAGGAGCCCTTTTTCGCATTACTGATCGTAAGAAGTACACGCAGCAGTTCAAGGATGATGCCGTGGAGCTGGTGATTTCCTCGGGCCGGCCGATCGCCCAGGTCTGCACTGATATCGGCGTCAACGAGGGCACGTTGGGGAACTGGGTGCGGCTGTACCGTGCCGATCATCCGGAGAGGTTCGGCGCCGATGAGAAGGCGCCGGTGCCCTGGGATGAGCACCAGAAGCTCTTGGCCGAGAACGCGAAGCTCAAGCAGGACGTCGAATTCTTGGTCAGCGCCTTCTTTGCAGCGAAGCAACGGTAGAAGATTTCTACGAGTTCATCGAAGCGGAGAAGGCGAGCCATCCGATTGCCTGGCTGTGCCGGACCCTGAAGGTCTCCCGGGCCTCGTTCTACCGGTGGCGCAGGCCCAAGCGCCCGTCCCCGCGCCAGGTGCGACACGACAAGCTCGTCGGTGAGGTAACCGGCCTGTTCAACAAGGAAAAGGGCCGGGCCGCGTAGTTCACCCCGGAGGCAGGCAGGCAGGCAGGCAGGCAGGCAGGCAGGCATGGCAGCGGCCGTGCAGGACCGGGCTGTCACGGTTCCGAGAATAATCAGGGCCGGGGTTCCGGGGAGGCTGTGACGATGAGGTTTTGGCCCCATAGGTCCCGGGTGTAGCAGCTGATGATAACGAGCCGGTCGGGCACGATGCGCCAGATGTCAGCGTCCTGCAGGGTCGTTTTGTCATGGGTGGTGATTGAATCCACGATGTACATCATCGTTCCCGTTCCCGTTGTGACCTTGATCAGATCCCCGATTTGAACACGGGTGCTTAATTGGTTGAAGGGCGCGTTCAGACCCTCCCAGCTATGGCCGATGATGTAGGTGGTGTTCACGGATCCTTTGCCCGGCTTCCCGAAGGAGGTCAGCCAGTACCCGTCCAGGGTCAGGGGCGGTTCAATCGGCTGGCCAGCGCCGGTGGGGGTGAGGGGCAGTACCGGGATGTCGACTCCGGCAGCCGCGATACTGAACCGAATGGGAGCGGACGCAACGGGAACGGAAGAGGCGGTGGGGGTGTTGTTCCTTTCCGGCACCGGCACCGGCACCGGCACCGGCACCGGCGCAGGGATGACCCCGGCCGTCAGCGGCGGGGAACCGGAGATTGATTGCGCGGCAGTAAAGGGTGGCTGGACCGATGGGACCGGGACTGGTATCGCTGTATGCTCGGTACTTGCCGCGGATGCTTTACCTGGCCCTGGCCATGTATTCCCGCCCGTCCATTGTGGGTTCAGAGCGAAGGCTGCAACGACCATCAGCGCCGTCGCGACCAGCACCAGAAAGACCGCTGTCAACAGCGCTGGTATGGCCGGCCGGGGTGAGGACCCGGGGCGAGTATTATCCAGGTGGTTCACGGCAGAGTACCCCTTATCGTCAGCCATGGGAGGTGCCAGCCCGGAAAGGGCCGGCACCTCCCTATTTGCCCTGGGACGAGTGCCCGGCCTGGCTGAAAGCCGGCACTTCGTAGGAACGAGGAACTATTTAGTGCTTCCTGCGGTATTCACGGCGCATGACAGTCCTGGCCGCGAAGAGAAGCGTCAGCCCTATGAGGATGAGAGCCCCGGACACCAGGGTGCGCCGAGGGCCTTGATCGTACGCCACGGCTGCCGTCTGGACGCCCGAGCCTGGATTCATGCCCCCGGGTCCCTCACTTGCACCTTCGCCGCCGCCTCCCGGGGTCTCAGTGACAGTCGGTGTGGCCGTAGCGCTAGGCGTGGCCGTCGGCGTTCCGCCGCCGCCTCCCGGGGTCTCAGTGACAGTCGGTGTGGCCGTAGCGCTATGCGTGGCCGTCGGCGTTCCGCCGCCGCCGCCGCCGCCGCCATTGTTGCCGCCGCCGCCGCCATTGTTGCCGCCGCCGCCGTTGCCGCCGCCGTTACCGCCGCCGCCGCCATTGTTGCCGCCGCCGCCGTTACCGCCGCCGCCGCCGCCATTGTTGCCGCCGCCGCCGTTACCGCCGCCGCCGCCATTGTTGCCGCCGCCGCCGTTACCGCCGCCGCCGCCATTGTTGCCGCCGCCGCCGTTACCGCCGCCGCCGCCATTGTTGCCGCCGCCGCCGTTACCGCCGCCGCCGCCATTGTTGCCGCCGCCGCCGTTACCGCCGCCGCCGTTACCGCCGCCGCCGTTACCGCCGCCGCCGTTACCGCCGCCGCCGCCATTGTTGCCGCCGCCGCCGCCGCCGTTGTCGGTGGGTGTGGGGGTGGGCGTGATTGTGGGTGTGGGGGTGGGCGTGATTGTGGGTGTGGGGGTGGGCGTGATTGTGGGGGTGGGTGTGGGCGTGATTGTGGGGGTGGGTGTGGGCGTGATTGTGGGAGTGGGTGTGGGCGTGATTGTGGGAGTGGGCGTAATCGTTGGAGTGGGCGTAATCGTGGGGGTGGGTGTAATCGTTGGAGTGGGGGTCGGTGTGGGTGTCGGAGTGCCGGAGCTACACGCTGGCGTAGTGACGACATTGCTGTCCAGGGTTACTGCGCCGTTGCGCGCCAGCGTGCGGCCTTCAATATTGGTGCCGGTGGTTACCGTGATTGATGTCAGGGCCAGGATGGACCCCTTGAAAGTGGAGGCCGTGCCGAGGGTGGCCGAGCTGCCGATCTGCCAGAACACGTGGCAGGCTTGGGCGCTGTTGATGAGCACGACCTGACTGGCGGACGCAGCGGTCAGGGTGGATCCGATCTGGAAGATGAAGACCGAGCTGGGGTCACCTTGCCCGTCGAGGGTCAATGTGCCGGTCAGTCCAGCAGAACTGGTGGCGGTGTAGACCCCAGCCACGAGGGTCTGGCCACCGAGGTCCCCGGAGATCGCTGCGGTTGAGGGCCGGCCCGCGGCGTCGTTGTAGGCCGTCACGAGGTCCGCCTGGGCCTGGGCGGCGGCCGCATCGGCTGCGTGCATCGTTCCGATCACTGTCCCCGGCGGAAAGCCGGTGATGGCTGTCCCCGGACTGACCCCGAGGTCACCGTTGACCACGGAGGGTCCCGTGTTTGTTACTGCTTGGCCCCCGAGGACTGCGTAGGAGTCTGCGGTCCCAAGCCCGACCGTCGCCGGCCCTCCGGCAGCTGAGGCCATGATGGGCGCCGTGAGAATGCCCGTCACAAGTGCCGCGGCCCCTGCGGCGGTAAGCGCAGCGACTGCTGGTTTCCATTTTCTTGCAGTGAAAATCTTGGTCGATCTGTCTTCCGTCCTACGGTCCATGAAAACGATTCCTTCCGAGACAAAAACTGTGGAGGCCGGCTGTCGTCATCAAAGATAACTCCAGCCGGGGGTCAGGACTGGAGCGGGGCGCTCATCGCGGGCAGGCGGTTATCCCAGTCAAGCGGGCGCCAAAGCAAAGAGAGACCTGTCCGGGAGCCGTCCAGAGTACGGCTCATCCTGCCGGCATGCCCCCGGGGCATGCCGTTGATGTAGGCGACGATGTCCTACGTCACTCGTTCGTCTTCCCCTCCCGTCGGCAAGGGCGGGGACGGAAAGCCGGAGCCCCTGAGGTGCATCAAAACCAGGGCCGGCCTCACAGCTGCGCAACGTGACATACTCCGGTACCAATCATAGGAGGAATACATAACAATTCATGGGAGGAATACATAACAATGCGGTGTGTAACGAAACATTAGGGGCCGCGAATGTGCGTGTCAATGGCTATGAGTTTGTGCCCATGGGCGGCCAGCTGAAATTCCCGCTGGGGTGAGTTCTAGCAGTTACAACACCCCGGACAAATCGGGAGTTGCAACACCCATGGATTCACCATCACTAAACAGTTCTTCCTCGAGGGAAAAATCACTTTTTAAGGGAAAAATCGGGCCCCCGGCGAGCACGCCAGGTAAACGTCACCAGCAATCACACAGCCGTGCCCAACGGGAGGAATTTCTTTCCTCCGTGGCACGCCTGGGAGCCGTGGCTGCGGCGGCCAAGGAGCTCGGCATCAACAGGAGCACCTGTCAGAAGTGGGCGAACGCTGCCGGCCTGACACCCCATGGCCGGTCCCCGACAGCCGCTGATCGAAGCCCATCATTGCGGAGTTCAATGCTCTTTGGCGGCGTTCTGTGATCGATTGGTGTCGCCTTCAGAGAGGACACGACCAGCGGCTGGTGCTGCTTTCCTCCAAGGAGGTAGGTGAACTTTCGGCGCAGCCGGCGGTGCGTTGGCGGGGGCCGTCCCCAGATCCAGGGCTTGGCGCGGGTGTTGAGCCAGGCGGTGGCCAGGGCCGTGGCCGTCCCGGTCTCGCCGGGCCCGGCGAGGGACTGCCCGGCCAGGGCGGTATTGCGGAAGATCCGCCACCAGCCCTCGGCGCCGGTCCAACCAGCACGCGCCGACCGGGATGAAGGCGTGGCTGATCCGGGGATGGTCCGCCAGCCATATGCGGGTGGCCACGCTGTGAGGGGAGGAAAGGAAAGTCGGTGGCCACCACGATGTCCTTCTCCGGGTTGTCTTCCTCCACCTTGTGCAGGAACCGCGTGCAGGAACCGGGCTCTTCGCGGTTCGTGGTGAATACCGGCCCGCTGAGATGAATTCATGCCACCGTCCGGGCGGCACTTCTCAATAGGATACGTGCTTGGTAGTTGATGGGGTTGCGGAACCCGCGGGCGGTGCGTTTGATGTTCTTGATCATGGTGTTCGCGGCCTCGACTTTGGCCGTTGTGACCCTGGTGGCGAGCAGGGTTTGTATCTCAGGCCACCACTTGGTCACGGTGGCCAGCAGCCGGTCGGTTTCCTTCATCCCGGCGGCTGTGACTTGGCGCTCGAAGAAGGCTCGGCGGTCTTGAACGCTGGCCGGGTTGGTGCTGGAGAGCAGCAGCCGCAGGGCTTCCTTGACGCCCCAGGCGGCGACGAGTTCCTGGGTCGGGTCATCGGTGGCGAAGACATCGTCCAGGCGCTTTTTCCGGCTTCGGAGAGCGTATCGTAGCCGCGGAGCAGCAGTTGTCGGTGGGCCCAGGCCTTGTCCGTTTTCAGTCCTCGTCGCCCGTTCTGCTCCCGGGAAACCCTTTGGCGGACCGTGGTGAGCATGTCGTTGGCGAGCTGGACCATGTGGAAATGATCCACGCTGACTGCCGCGTCGGGCAGGTGCTCGCGCAGTGCCTTGCGGAACGCCGCCGATGGGTCGATCCCGACCGTCTGGATGCCGGCCAGCCAGGTGGCGGGGCGGGCCTTGAGCCAGGCACCCACGCCGCGGCTGTCGCGGCCGTCCACGATGCCCAGGACCTGGCCTGTATCGACATCGACGATGGTCGACATCCACGGTTCGAACCTGGACCACTTGCCGGTCTCCTCGTTTTTGAACCACCGCACGGACCGGTAGCGGTGTTCATCAATTCCCAGCCGCGTGGCCGAAACCAGGTCCACGCACGGCAGAGCCGCAGCGGCGGAGAGGACGACCGTGTTGACCAGCCACCAGGACACCCCGAACGCGGCAGCGACCTCGCTGGCCGCTCTCCCCGAAGCGATAACGGCGTCTTTGAGGGTGCCTTTAAGCCGGGTGGTGGAGCGGGCGAACCTTGGGACCTGCGGGGTCGCCTCGGAAAAGGTCTTCCGGGCGCAGGCTGTCTCGTCGCAGAAGAACCTGCGCTTGGCCCACCACACGCTCACGGGCCCGGCAACGAGGATGTCCCTGACCCGCTGACGGCGCCGGGAGTGAACGCGGGAGGCGATCACGGCACACTCCGGACAGCCCGGCGGAAACTCCGAGACGACCGTGACGACACGGGCGCCGGCGCTGTCATCGATGGCGGAGAGGACCCGGTAATCGGGCAGATTGAAGATTATCGTGGCCGCATCCGGGCACGACTGGGTAGGCTGATTCAAGGCTCGTGGTTCCTGACCTGGGAAGAATGCTAGACACATCCATCCCAGCAGGGCCACGGGCCCCTACTTTGCTACGACACGAACCCCGGTTTCACCACCAACCGCGAAGAGCCAGGAACCGCTGGTAGGCGGTGCTGTCGCGGCGCGTCGCGGCCATCGTGGCCTCTTGGCCATCGGAGGGCCGCAGGGCCCCGTGCACCCAGGTCTTCCCGGGGCCGGGACGCACGTCCGGTTCGCTTGTGATCCGGTGCCCGTCCCCGGCCTGTCCTGGAACCGGACCAGCCCGGCGGGGGCGCCGGTGCGCTTCGATCACCGCCCGGGTTCGCGGGGGCAGGGGATCGTCGGGCGGGCGGGTGCGGGGCCCGAGGATCCGTGTCCTTTGGGGACGAAGCCGCCGGTCCTTGCTCCGGATCCAGGACCGGGTGCGGCGCCAGCGCACGCCCTCGGCGGACAGGATCGAAGCGGACCTGGCTGCGGTGCACCTCGATACCGCCGGCACGGGCCCCGGTGGGGGTGTCCAGGGTCCACTCCGGCGGGCCGGTTTCCTGGGCCGGTTTCCTGGGCGGCGGCCAGTTCCCCGGCGCTGTCGCGGACCAGGCGGCCGGGCGGTGGCTGGCCGGCCAGGGCGATGATGCGGGAGCGTTCGTCCTCGCCCAGGCGGGGCGGACGCCCGCTGATTGGCTTGTCGCCGAGCCCGTCCAGGCCCTCGGCATTGAAGCGGTGCAGGCGCTCCCGCACGGTCTTGGTGTGGCAGCCCAGGTCCGCGGCGATGGTGCTGACGGGGTTACCGGCCCAACTGCCGGTGACCATGCGGGCCCGAAGAATCCACCCGGCAGGGGCATGGCGGGCACCGGCCAGCCTGCGGATCCTGCGTTCCTCGCCCCGTTTCACGCCGCGGACGGGCAGAGGGGGGGTGTGACCATGGCACGGCCCTCCGCCACCGAGTATCCGCCGCCACGCACCGGCGGTCCATACCTCCTTTGAGGAACGCAGCGCTATCCGGGGCTTCGCCCCAGCCCGACGAGTCGTGTGGTGGTCGCTGCGGTATCGGGGGTTCGGGCCGGTGGGATTGTGGCACTGGCTGGCTGCATCGATCGGGTGTAAGAACCGTTGTAGCGGCCGGGTGGACTGTCGGCCGCCCGATCCCCGGGAGCCCGTCATGACCGTTGCACGCAGCGTAGCCGATGTTGTTGCCGAACATGTCCTGTTCGAGGTCGAATGCATTGACCGGATGTATCTTAACGTGTATGTTCCTGGCCTGCAGTATGCCCCGGGACTGGTTGCCTACGTGCACCGGCAGTTGGGGTTGCCGGTCGCTTCGACCGCACCGATGGCAAGAATCACCGACCGGTTCTCGGCCGCGGTGCACCGTTTCGCCGCTGCCGCCCAAATTCCGTGGGTGACTTCGCCAGGGGCCAGCGCAAGGACGATGTGATGCACGGGTACCTGAAGGACTTCACTGCGGCGGAGGGCGTGGTGTTCATCGGCCGGGCGCAGGAAAAGACGGCGCTGTTCCGGACCGAGGAACGCCACGACGCCGAGGGCAAGAGCTACCCGTGGATCATCAAGTCCACCGGGGTGGTCAACCACTTTTACTTCTACTGCGTCGACGCGGACTTCGGCCCGTTCTTCCTCAAGTTCTGCTCATACTTCCCCTACAACGCAAAGCTGTGCATCAATGGCCACCACTGGGCCCAGCACCAGGCGGGCAAGGCCGGACTCGGGTTCACCGCCCTGGACAACGCCTTCGCCGCGGTCCAGGACCCGGCCGCGTTGCAGAGGATCTGCGACCGGCTGACCGGCGAGGAAATCGACGCGCTGCTGCGCAAGTGGCTGGCCATTCTGCCCGATCCGTTCACCGATGCCGACCGGGCCGCGGGCTACCGGTATGACCTGCCGGTGCTGCAGGCCGAGTTCTCCCTGACCCAGATGCTCGACACCCCGGTCTCGGGGCGGATCTTCTTCGAACAGGTCATCCGCGACAATCTCGACATCGGCCGCCCCGACCAGGTCGGGTGCGGTCTTCCACCGCCGTCTGATATCCAAAGGACCCCACGCCACGCCGGGGAAGTTCCGCACCCGGGTGATCACCGAGGGCGTCACCCCCAGCCTGCACATCGACTACAAAAACACCACGATCAAGCAGTACCACAAGGAAGGACGTGCCCTGCGCACCGAGACCACGATCAACAACACCTATGTTTTCCGGATCGTCAAAAGACTGACAAATCTGCCCGCCCTGCGGGAGATCGGCTACACCGCCAACCGACGCCTTCTCCGCGTCCAACGACTCAGCCACGACCCGATCACCGGCGCCGATGCCCTCGCTGCCATCACCAGCCCTGTCACCACCGCCGCCGGCACGCGTGTGCCGGGACTGCGCTTCGCCGACCAGCGCAGCCACACCCTGTTGTCGGCGCTGCTGGTCTTCCGGCTCCAACCCTACGGATTCACCAACGAGGACCTGCGTACCCTCACCGCCGAGCTACGCGGACTTGACCCCGGCGGCGTTTCCGCCGGGCAGATGACCTACGATCTGCGCCGCCTCAAAACCCGCAACCTGATCACCCGGATCGAGGGAACCCACCGCTACCGGGTCACCGACCACGGGCTCGACACCGCCAAATTCCTCACCTGCGTCCAGGACCGGATCCTGCGCACCGGCCTGGCCGAACTCAACTCCCCGGCACCCGCACCGGGCTGCCCCAGCTCTGCCGCGACCGCCTACCGCGCCGCAGTCGATACGCTCACCACTGCCGCGCTGTTCGCGGCATGAAGCACTCCGCAGCCCCGGCCCGGTGGCCACCGGCCGAACCCGACCCAAAAATCCGGCTACGCCGCACATAGCCCTCTAGGGTCGGGCCCGGATCGGATGTCCATCGGACGGACATCATGTCCGTGAGGAGCCGACCCTGCCGCCCAACAGTGAGGTGGCGTCCGGGTAGTATCCACCCCAATTAGAGTGGTGAGGCTGGAAATTCGAGTGCCGGCACTCTCGTCTGAAGAAGTGGCTTCTTCCTACGATGGGCAAGCGGTTACCGTCCGGTCCATCTCTCAGGGGGAGTGTCCCATTAACATCTTCAAGCGCCTTCGAAACGCCAATGCAGGGCGGCATGTTGCCATTCCGGTCGGACCCGCCCTTGGGACAGCATCCCCCCCAACCGCCGCCGCCCCGGTCCCCATGCCCAGCCCCAACCAGCCACAGGCTGGGGACGGAACCGCAACCCCCGGCGAGGTGGGTGCGGCTGGAGAATCCGGGCCGGCCAGCGGGGCAACGTAGCCGACATCGGCAAACACCAGCCCGGCCAAGGCGACCGGGCCACCGCTGCACGCGCCAGTGCGCGTCAGCGTCCGGACCGCCTATCCACGCGCAATCCCGGTTCGCGGACCCGACTATTCAGCATGTCCCCGCACCATCGCAGCAGGGGCCTCAGCCTCCGCGGCGGATGGCCGTGTTGTTCCTGCCAACTCAATCAAGATTTGAGGTCCCATCATGGTCTCCATATACGTTGTACTCATCGTCGGCCTGACCGCTCTCGTGGTCGCCGCAGCCGTCGGCAGGGCCTGGTTCCACCGCCGGCATCGCAGGCCCGAGCTGCTGCGCAAACTCTCCCTCACCGTCCTCGGAGCACTGCTCTTGGCCAACTTGGCCGCCTTCGCCACCAGCGCCGACGAGTTCTGGCAGACCGCCGACCTGACGGCAAGTCTGGCCGCCATGACCGCGCTCGTCATCTCCATGGCCGCCCTGCGGACCCTGGGAACGCCGGCCCGGCAGCCGCGCCGGGTCCTGGCCATAGGCGCCCACCCCGACGACCTGGAACTGGCCTGCGGCGGGACGTTGGCCAAATTCGTTGACTCCGGCCACGAGGTGTACGGCTTGGTCATGAGCGACGGGATGCAGGGCGGGGACGCCCTCGAACGATCCCTCGATGCCCAGCGGGGAGCCGCCTTCATGGGTTGACCGGGCTGGTCCACCACAGCTTCACCGACACGGCCCTGTCCCGGCACGGGCAGGAAATGGTCGGCGCCATCGAGGCGGCCATAGCACGGTACAACCCGGACATCATCCTCACCCATTCCAACCACGACCAGCACCAGGACCATCAGGCCGTCCATATGGCGACCCTGCGCGCAGCCCGGCAGCACCACTCCATCCTGTGCTACGAGTCGCCCTCGGCGACCCGGGACTTCAATCCGAGCGTGTTTGTGGACATTGAGGACTACATGGATGCCAAGGTCGAGGCCGTCAAAATGCACACCGACCAGTTTGACAAGCCGTACATGACTGCCGAACGGGTCCGCGGCGTTGCTTCCTTCCGTGGCGGCCAGGCACGCCGTAAAACCGCCGAGGCGTATGAGCCCGTCCGTTTGCTCAGCACCGAATTGGAGAAACTGTGAACCACCGCATCCTCGTTACCGGAATCGGCGGGCCCGCCGGGCGCGCCGTCGCCACCGCACTGCACGCCCGTGGCATCCACGTCATGGGCACCGACATCATCGACGTCCCCGCCCCGGACGGGGTGAGGGTTGTCCAGGTTCCGCCGGCCACCGACCCGGATGCGGTCGACGCCCTGCGCCGCCTCATCGCCGAAGAAGGCATCACCGTGCTCATTCCGACCGTCAGCGACGAGCTGCCCCGGATTTCCGCCGCCCGCGCCTGGTTTGGCGACAACGTCCACGTGGCCATCTCCGCCCCGGGGCCGGTCTCTCTGGCGAATGACAAGCTGCTCACCGCCTGGGTTCTGGACGCCGCAGGAGTCCCGGTACCGCGTTTCGGTGTCCCGGGTGACTTTGCCGATGCCGGTGTAGCGATGGCCGCCTTGGGCGCCCCCGTGGTGGTAAAGCCGCGGATCTCCCGCGGCGGGCGAGGGGTCCTCGTCATTGACAGTCCGGACGCCGTGGATTGGGACGCGCTGCCTGCGGGGATGATTGTGCAGGAATTCATCCCGGGCACGGAATACGGTCCCATGGTCCATGGAACGGAGCAGGGAAGTCCAGACACACCCTTCGCCGTCGTCTTTGAAAAGACCGAACTCGCTCAGGGCATCATCGGCAACGCCGTCGCCGGGCACCGGGTTGGCGCGGAGGACGCGGCGGATGTCGGCACCGCAGCTTTGGCCGCAGTCCGGGCCCTCGGACTGGCGGGGCCCGCCGACGTCGATGTGCGCCGACGCGCCGACGGGACACCGGCGGTGCTGGAAGTCAATGCCCGTTTCGGGGCGAACAGTGCCTTCGCTCCGGAACTTCTGGACGCCGTTTTGGCCTCTGCCGCCACTAGGCTTGGAGCAAGCGCCCATGTCCTGGTTTGATTCGGCCGTCCCCGGCGCACAGCTCGTCCTTATGGTCCTGGGCCTGCCCATCCTGATCTTCGGGCTCATCAAGCTTCTGGTCCTGCCATTGGCACTATGGTTTGAGGCACGGGCCTGGAAAGGCCGGCGCACCCAAGCCCCGACCCTGCTGGGTGAGCGGCCCTTCGTGTCGATCATTGTCCCCGGCTACAACGAGTCGGCCGTCATCGCCAACTGTGTCGAAGCAATCGCACTCACCCGCTACGACCGGTACGAGGTCCTTCTGATCGACGACGGGTCCACCGACGACACGGCGGCCCTGATGGCCGGGCTGGCCCGCCGTGACCCGCGGTTCCACTTCTACTCCCAAACAAACGCCGGCAAGGGCGCTGCCCTGAACCTGGGTATCCGCCACGCCAGCGGGGACGTGCTGATGTTCGTGGATGCCGACGGCATCTTCTCGGACCGCACCGTCGAACAGATGCTTGAAGGGTTCCGGGATGAACGGACCGGGGCCGTCTGCGGCGATGACCGGCCGGTAAACCTGAACCGGGTCCAGACCCGCATGCTCGCCTTCATCAGCCACGTCGGCACCGGCATGGTCCGCCGGGCCCTGACCCTCATCGGCTGCCTGCCTATTGTCTCGGGCAACATCGGCGCCTTCCGGGCCAGCGTCATGGCGGAGATCGGTGTGTTCCGCGAGGACACCGTCGGGGAAGACCTTGAATTGACCTGGCGGGTCCAAAAGGCCCGGTACAAGGTCGCCTTCGCCCCGAGGGCCCTCGTCTACGCCGAATCCCCGTCGACGATCGGTGGCCTCTGGCGGCAGCGGACCCGCTGGGCGCGCGGGCTCCTGCAGACCATGCGCATCCACAAGGGGATGATCGGCAACCCGCGGTATGGCCGTTTCGGTTTCTACCTATTGTTCAACACGCTCACCATGGTCATTCTGCCCGTCCTCCAGGTCGCCGTCCTACTTGACCTGGCGTTTCTCCTGGCCATGGGCCGGACCCCGTTCGGACAGGATGCTCTGGCGGTGCTGGGCTGGTTCGGCCTCGGGGTGACCCTGGTCCTGTCGGTGTTCGCAATCGCCATGAACCGGGCATGGCGGGACCTGTGCCATGTCTGGGCGCTGCCGCTCATCCCGTTCTATTCTGTGTTCGCCGGCTTCACCATGATTGCCGCCCTCCTCCAAGAGGCAAAGGGGAGCGAGGCCAAATGGAACAAAGGGACCCGGTCCGGGGTGGTGAGCGTCACGGCGGCCCGGGCGGACGCTCTCCCTTGAGCCGTGCTCCGGCCGCATTGCTGGCGGCGGTGCTGGCTTTGAGCGCTTGCTCGCCCGTCCCAGCCACGGCTTCCGCACCCTTGCCTGCGGAACGCACCGTCAGCGCCGGTTTCGAATCCGTCGCCGGGGCACGGGCGGACTTGGCGGGGCTGGCCAAAAAGCTGAACGCGGTCCACGCCAACAGCGTCAACATCAGTGTCGGGCGGCTGGACTGGACGGCGTTCCCCTGGGACCGTCACCCCGAGACGGAAGCGGTCCCGGGCCGGGACCACGTCGCCGACGCCATCAGTGCCCTCGCGACGGACGGATCCGGCCAGCGGCGCAAGATCACGCTCACCATCGATCTTCTGGTCCCGGGCTGGATCAGCAAACAGCCAGGGGTCGCCGGCATCAATTTTGACGGCACCCGGTCCGCGGATTTTGCCAGCGTGAGCGCATTGTCGACCGGCCCGGTCGGGGACCGGCTCGTGGATTTGGTGGCCGACGTGACGAAACGCTGCCACCCGGATGCAGTCGCCCTGACGGAGCTGATGTTCGAGAACAACACCTACGGCGGGGATGACCGCAATTCCTACAGGGCGGCCACGGGTGCGACTGACTGGCCCCGGACGGCCAACGGCGACATCGACGTCAATAACCCGTCAATCGGTGCCTGGCGCTCTGGAGCCATCGCCGCGCTCGTCACGCGGGCCGCGGCGGCGGCACACGCCAACGGCGCCACCCTTGATATGGATGTAAGGGCATCCTGGACCGACCCGGAATTGGACCGGCAGGTGAACGGGCACGACTACGGGCTGCTCGCCGCGGCTGCGGACCGGCTAGTCGTCTGGGACTATTTCGGGCTGAACGCTAAACCAGCAGGGTATTCCGGAGACCTCGCCCGGGCCATGGCGGCGCGTCCGGGACGTTTCGCAATTTCTGTCGGCCTGTGGGCAGACCAAGGCGCCATTGGTGCCGCGGACTTGGTTGCGGGGCTGGAAGCGGCGGCGGCCGGCGGAGCCCAGGCGGTGGCTGTTACCCCTGCCAGCATGATGACGGACGAGGCGTGGCAGGCGCTCGGAAAAGCCTGGGCCTGAAGGCGTGAATCGCATAGCTATGTGGCCGTAAATTCGCAGCCTTATCCTCAAACTTTCATGAGGCAGGGTTTTTCGTGGATCAGGGCTGGTTGTCTGCCTGACGGTTCCTATATTGGCATTTGGGTGTGACATTATGCCCGCTGGCCTGGTGGCGGTTGTCGGTGACTGGTTCCACGCCGGTCACGGTGATGCTGGGCCTTTCTGGTTGAGTGGCGGACGGTCGGCGGTGCCCCCTATGGAGGGCTCAGTGCCGCGAACCGCTTCAACCCGTTGCTCAGCAGCGTCACTTCCGGTGCTGTCGCGGCCACGTGCAGGGTTGCCTGGCGTGCATGACTGGCGATCCTGCCGCCGATTTCAAACCGTCTGGCCCGCAGTTTCTTGGGTTCCCAGCGCCTGGCTTTCGTGCCGGTGAACGCTTTTCCTCTGGGTCCAGGCCATGATCTCGGCGGCGAGCATGACCACGTGGCACCAGAGTTCGTTGCCAGCTTGCAGCGGAAGGTTCGCCAGGCCAGCCCCAAGCCGCGGATGCACGGGCCCTGGCCTAAGGCCCGGCACCCGGCCGAGCTCTCGGCAGCGGAGCGTGCAGAGGTTTTGGCGGTGCTCAACCGGGCGGACTACGCGAACCTCTCACCGACCCAGATCTATGTCCGCATTGGATCAGGGCCGGGCGAACGCGAGCCCACCCCAACGGTTTGTACGAGTCAGAGGAGCTCCTTCCATCATGACAAGCGAGGACATAAAAGTCATTGCCGGCGTTGACACCCATGCCGACACCCACCACGTCGCCCTCATCACCGAGTACGGCAAACACCTCGGCGACAAGAAGTTCCTGGCCGTTGGATCCGGCTACCGGGAAATCGCCGAATACATCACCGGCTGCGGCCCGGTCCTCGCGGTCGGCATCGAGGGCACGGGCTCCTACGGCGCCGAACTGGCCCGGGTCCTGGCCAAGGAGGGATTCATCGTCAAGGAGGTCAACCGGCCCAACCGTGCCCAACGCCGCCTGCGCGGCAAATCCGACCCGCTGGACGCCTACCAGGCAGCCGAATCGGTGCTCGCCGACCGCGGCACCTCCACCCCGAAAACCCGCAACGGGTATGTGGAGGCCCTGCGCGTGCTGCGCACCGCACGCACCAGCGCCCTGAAGGCACGCACCGCCGTGCTGACCCAGATCAGCGCCGTGCTCACCGCCGCCCCCGAGATTGTGCGCGCCAAATACCGCGGCCACGGCAGCGAGGCCAGGTCCCAGGCCATGGCAGCCTCCCGCCCCTGCGGAGACATCACCGACCCCGCCGTCGCGACCGCCGTGACCCTCAAGCGCATGGGCGCCCGCTACCAGTACCTCAACACCGAGATCGCTGAGACCGACGCCGAGCTGGGGCACATCATCACCGAGCGTGCGCCGGCAATTCTCGAGGTCAACGGGGTCGGCACCGCTGTGGCATCCCAGCTGCTGGTCACCATCGGCGACAACCCCGAACGCCTGGCCAGCGAGGCCCAGTTCGCTGCGCTGACCGGCACCGCCCCCATCCCCGCGTCCTCGGGCAAGACGACCCGGCACCGGCTTTCCCGTGGCGTAAACAAAACTAGTCCGGTCAGATCTATACCCCAGACCGGGCTATCCGCCAAGCCCTCCATGGCTGAACGCCTCGACGATGTTGATGACGGCCGGGCCCAGGATGATGATGAACAGGGTTGGGAAGATGAAGAACAGCAGTGGAAACAGGACCAGAACAGGTAATTTCATCGCCTTTTCCTCGGCCCGCTGGCGCCGCTTGATCCGCATCGTCTTGGCCTGCGTGCGCAATACCTTGGCGATGCCAATGCCGTAGAGGTCCGCCTGGACGATGGTGCGGACAAAGCTCTTCAGTTCCGGCACGGTGGTGCGGTCCGCCAGGGACATGTAGGAGTCTTTGCGGGAGCGTCCCATCTGCATGTCCTGCAGTGTGCGGACCAGTTCCTCCGCGAGCGGCCCCTTGCCGTTCTCGGCGGCGCGTGCCATGGCGCTTTCAAAGCCCAGACCGGCTTCCACAGCGATCAGCATCTGGTCCAGGGTGTCGGCCAAGGCAAGCTGGATGGCCTTCTGCCGTTCCTGCCCCTTGCTCATGATGAGCAGATCGGGGATGAAATAGCACAGCGCGGTAAGGAAAGCCGCGAGGAGGATCATTTGTGCTCCGGGGCGCAGGCTGATGAAGAGTAAACCTACAGCGGCTGCCGCGAGTGCCAGCGTCGGTTTGGTGGCGAGCAGCCGGGAGAGCGGCATGGAGGCTGGACGCCCGGCACGTGCCAGCAACCTGTCCAGCGTTGCCTGGTAGCCGGCGGGGGTGAACCTCGTGGCCAGTTCCAACGCCCTTTGGTCATTCCTCACTGGGGCGGACTTCCCCGGTGAGGTGCCCCGGGAAAGATTCCCCTGGATGATCACTCTGGATTTGCGGTCCACCGTCACAAAAGACCAGGCGAGATAGCTGACCGGCAGAGTAATGGCGGCAATAAAGACCCACACGATGAGTGGCATTTGTCCTCACCCTCTCAGAATTTGATTTGGATGATTTTGCGGAGCCACAGGCTGCCGATGGTCATCATGACTGCCCCGACTCCCAGCATGACCCAGCCCAAAATGCTTCCGGTCAGGACTCCCAGATACTTGGGGTTGACCACCATCAGCATCAGGGCGATGCCGATCGGAAGCGCGATCAGGATGATGGCGGACAGCCGGCCTTCGGCACTGAGTGCCTTGACCTGTGCCTTGATTTCGGCCCGTTCCCGGATGGTTTCTCCAACATGGTCCAAGACCTCCGCCAAATTTCCGCCCACTTCGCGGTTGATTTGGATGGCCTGGCCGATCCAGGCGAAGTCATCGCTTTTCATGCGTGCAGCGGTCTCTGTCAGAGCCTCGTCAAGATCCCGGCCTACGCGGGTCTCATTAACAATCCGGGCAAACTCTTCCGACGACGGAACGGCAGCTTCCTGGGCCGCCGCGTCGATGGAGCGCAGAATGCTGTGCCCGGCACGCAACCCTCCGGAGATGAGCAGGATGTTATCACCGAGTTGCTCATCAAACTTCGCCCGCCGCCGGTCCGCGAGAAGGCTTAGGTATGCCAACGCAGCAAGGGGTGCCATGGCGGCGAACAGGATTGCCAGGCCGGGGCCATTGAGGACCAGACCCCCGAGTCCGAAAACCGCCATGGCCGCCAAGACAAGGATTAGAAAGTCGGGCGGTGAGATCCGCAGCCCGGCGTCTTCGAGCTTGGCACGGCTGAACGGCCCGCCGCCGACGGTGCGCTCCAACGCTGCGGACGTCCCGTCTGCGAACCGTCCCAGCCCCCTTTTTTCCATGCCGCCAAAGGGACGCCGGCGCTCAACCGGGACGCCGGAATGCCGCGGTTTGAGGACGACCAGCAGGACCAGGACCAGGGCGGCGACACACAGTGTGGCGCCGGCGATGAGAAGGGCAACCGGCATGGTCACCACCGCCCCGTGTGGGTGGTGGGTGTGCCAAAAACGGCGGGGGAAACGCTGATGCCCAGGTCTGCAAATTTGTCGGCAAAGCGTGGTCGGACTCCCGTGGGAACGGATTTGCCCAGCAACCGGCCGGACGGGTCCGCACCGGCCGAGTAGTCAAAGACGAACGCATCCTGCAAGGTGACGATATCGCCCTCCATGCCCTGGACCTCGGTCACATGTGTCACGCGCCGGGTGCCGTCGCGGAGGCGCGAGAGTTGCACTATCAGGTTGACCGCCGAGGAAATCTGTTCGCGGACGGCCCTCAGTGGCAGGTCCATGCCGGCCATCAACACCAACGTCTCCAGGCGGGCCACGGCGTCGCGAGGTGAATTGGCGTGCACCGTTGACAGCGAGCCATCGTGTCCGGTGTTCATGGCTTGGAGCATGTCCAATGCCTCCCCACCGCGGACCTCTCCGACCACGATCCGGTCAGGGCGCATGCGCAGCGAGTTGCGCAAGAGGTCGCGGATCGCGATCTCGCCCGTACCTTCAATGTTCGCCGGCCGGCTCTCCAGCCGGACCACGTGCTGCTGCTGGAGCTGCAGCTCCACTGCGTCCTCGATGGTGACAATCCTGTCGTCGGCGGGGAGGAAGGAGGAGAGCACATTGAGCAGGGTTGTTTTTCCGGTGCCGGTGCCGCCGCTGACCAGGATGTTCAGCCGGGCCTTCACGCAGGCGTCCAGAAGCTCGGCCATTTCCGTCGACACTGTGCCGTAGTCGATCAGGTTCTGCACAGTGAGTGGCACCTTGCTGAACTTGCGGATGGTCAGGGACGGGCCGTTGACGGCCAGCGGAGGGATCACGGCATTGACGCGGGACCCGTCTTCAAGACGGGCATCCACCATGGGCGAGGACTCGTCGATCCGCCGGCCCACCCGGGACACTATCCTTTCGATGACCCTGCGCAGGTGTGCGTCCGTGGAGAATTTGGAGTCCGTCAATGACAACTGGCCGGATCGTTCAATGTAAATCTGGTCAGCCCTGTTCACCATGATCTCGGTGACGGTGTCGTCGTCCAGGAACTTTTGCAAAGGCCCGTAGCCGAGAACGTCGTCTTCGATTTCACGGATGAGCCGGCGGCGCTCCTCCGGCGACAGCGGAACCTGCTCCGCGTCAATGACATGGCTCAGTTCCTCCCTGGCGGATTTGTGCAGGTCATCCTCGGTCAGGTTGGGGTCCGTCAGCCGCCCTCCCATGCGGTCAAAGAGCGCTTCGCCGGCACGGTGTTTGAGGCCGGCCAGGGCATCCCCGATACCGCTTTGGCCCGGAACAGGTCCCGGCGCGGGGACCGGGACGGAATCCTCTGGATTGGTGGGCGGCGTTGCGGGCCCCTCCCCGGAAGGCATTCCTCTGGCTGTGTTCAACCTGTCGTAGAGGCTCATGACACCACCACCCTCCGATGAAGCTGTCGATGGGCCTTGACGCCCCATTCCGGGTCGAAACGCTGAACCAGCTTTTTCAGCCCCCTGGCTGCCGCATCCCGGGCCCCATCCTGAAGAAGGGGTATGCCCCGGTTGGTGGAGAAGGGCAGGGTGGCCGAGTGGGGGATGACCACGTCCACAGGAACCCCGATGGTGGCCTCGACATCCTGGATGTTGATGCCGGCGCAGCGGTTCGCGAAATTGAGCACCACGTGGCGTCCCTGTGGAACCAGCCGGAGTTCATTGAGGATCCCCAGCCCGGTGCGCAGACCCCTGATGCTGGGGATGTCCATCCCCACCACCCAGACAACATCTGTGGCATATTCCAAGGTGGCAAGCGCCAGCTCACCGAGACCGGGGGCGGTGTCGACGACGACGTATTTGAAGCCCGAGGCCAGCTGCGCAAGGAGCCTGCGGATCTGGTCGCCCGTCACGAGATCCGCCTCCTGCGGGTTCTTTGGTGCACACAGCGCGTAGATGCCGCCGGGGTGAACCGTCAGGAATGCCTTGAGCACCATGGCATCGTTCGCTGCGGCGCCGGTGACCGCGTCAACCAGTGTGTGCTCGGGGTCCAGCAGGAGCCCGGAGGCGACGTCGCCGAACTGCAGGTCCAGATCGACGACGACGACGTTCATCGGGTCCACCTTGCCCAGACCGACGGCGAGGTTGGTGGCCACCGTCGTCTTGCCCACACCCCCCTTGGGCGACATGACGGCGATGATGCGCCCCGTCTCATGTTCGGATTCGCCCTGGGAGGGCAGCCCGCGGCGGCGGCCAGCGGACGAGAGGCATGCCCGTTCCAGCAGGATGCGGATGGTTTCGCTGTCAGCCAACGGGCTGACAATGTCCCGGATGCCGGCGCGCATAGCCGACAGGACGAGGTCCGGCGACAAGTCGGCTGCCAGGATCACGCTGATTTCCGGGAACTGGAGGTCGGTGATGGTGGCGAGTTTCAGTGCCTCGTCGGTGGAGACGCCCGGCCCCAGAATGATGACTTCCGGTGGCTCACCGGTCTGCTGGCGCAAGAGGTCATGCGGCCCACCATTGAGGGCCGACTCCGGAAGGGTCTGGACTGTGCCGCGAAGCCCGCCGGCCACGGCTTCGCGCACGCGCCGTTCAAAGTCGGCTGCCGGGGTGATGATGATAAACCGGCTCATTTGAGGACTCCGTCCTTGTGCAGCGTATCCGTGGAATCCGTGGGGGTGTCGGCGTTTTCCTTGGACAGGTAGATCTTTCCGAACTCCATGCCATGAATGGTGTGCGTGGCGTCGGCGCCGGACTGCGCCACGGTCACAAGAACCAGGGTGGTGGAACCGCTCTTTTGGCCGTTCTGGTCCGACCCGCTGGATGGGGTGGCTGCACCGCCATCGACCCTGGTAACCAGGACCTTGCGGAATTGCAGCTTGGTGGCCGGGTTGTCCTGCGAGCCGGGAGCGACGCCGGTGTTGTAGGAAATGAAGATCCCCACGGTGTCTCCGGCCTGCAGCTGGCCACCGATCACACGCTCGGGATCAAGCTTGAGGGTGACCTCCTCCAGACCTTTGGGGACCGGAACCTGGTTGGGGGTGGTCAGCGCCGTCGGATCCACCAGCCGGGACTCCATCAACTGCTCGCCGGGGACCAGGGCCACGCCGGCGACCTTTCCGGTGAACTTCGACAGGTCCTTGACGGCCCCGGCGGGCACCGCCGCCTGCGGGAAGGACTGGGTCTTGACCAGTTCCTTCAGCTTGTCGATGGTGGTGCCGACGGGAACGGGCTGCTGGACAACCAGCACGTCCACGGGATTCATCCCGGCTTGTGCGCGGCTGTCCGCGGCCTGAACGTAGGTGGAGAGCAGAACTATGCCGACAATGGCCAAGACCAATGCGGCGACGCCCCCCAGTAGGCGTGTTTTCACGATGAACTCCTTACTTGGTCAGGGCCACAAAACGGCCGCCGAGGTCCGGTCCGCCGGGTGTGAATCCTGCGTCCATGGACACATATTGGACAAACTTTCCGATGATGCCACGACAGCCGCCGGTGCAGTTAAGTGACGATGGGGTCAGCCCGGTGTTGTGAAAACTCAGTGGAGGGCTGTTGTTGCCGCCGGAGAACTTCCAGCCGAGCACCTGGTAGGCGGCGAATCCGCGGATGTGGAAGGTGGCGTTGGCGCCGTTGCCGGTTGCCTGGTCATAGACGGGAAGTAGGACGATTGCGGGGTTGCCAGCATTGATTTTGGCAACCCAGCCGTTCAAAACACTGTCGCAATTGCCTGGAGGGGAATTGCCGGGCCGGCTATCGGCGATGCCGCCATTGGCGTTGATGTTGATGGTGGCCTGGCACAGCCCCGAGTCCTGCACCAGCCAGCCAAAGCCGCCGGGCACAATCAGGCCGGAGGTGCCCCGCTGGCAGGTATGCGCGGGATCCGTCATATGGTATTGGAGCAGCTGGATTGTTCCGCTGAGATCAAACTGGCAGTCAGAAAAGGTGATGGGGAATGCGGCGGGTCCCGCCGAGGGGCCGCCATAAGATGCCGTGGCCGTGGCACCAACATTGGCGGTGCTGATGCCGAAAATGTTGGCAAAGGCCAGCTGGATGGAATCGTGGCCCGCGCCGTCCCGGCTGGACGTATTGACCTTAACGCTGCCGGCGGTCGGGAAGGTGACACTTTCCACCTTTGAGGCCCCGTCGTTCGAATTCGAGTTGGCCATGGACCGGGCATCCGCCGCGTAGTTTCCGCAGGCGCCCTTGGCACAATTGTTGGCGACGGCCAGGGCCGCCGAGTCGGCACCATTCTGCAATTGCCCACGTTCGGCGTACATCATGCCGACGTCCACAGCGATGGCCCCGAAGCCCAGCAATACCACCATGAGGATGGCAGTCACTACGGCAGCAGCTCCGCGCTCATCGTCCCTGATCCTGGTCAGCCGCCGCATTGCATGACTCCTATGCCGGTGACCTTAGGTGCCGCAAAGGGGAGGTAGCCCGTCATCCACTTGAGCTGGTTCATCACTTTGACTGTCACCGTCACGCCCGCCGCACAGACTTTGCCTGTGCTGAAGCTAACGGTGGCCGTGGTGCCGGCGGGCAGGCTTGGCCCGGCCGCGAGGGCGACACCCGCCGCCTTCGCATCGCTGTATCCCGTCTGCGAATAGTTGACTGCCACGTATCGCGCGCCTTCGCGCGCCGCGTTGCTCGCCGAGATCTGCACGTTGTACGCGCGACCAAACTCCATGATGCCAAGCACCAGCAGCAGCAACACCGGCAGCAGGAGCGCAAACTCCACCGCAACGGCGCCGCGTTCGGAATCCCTGGATTTCATGTCCGTCACCTCTCCCAGTAGAAAGCCAAAGTGGCGGCCCCAGAATCCTGGAGCCGCCACCAGGGCGGATCGGAATGCGTGCTACATGTGGATGGAGGCGGCGATGCCGTTGAACAGCGCGAGGAGGTTCCCGCCGAGGAGCGTGACACCTCCGATGATGGCAACGGCGATGAGGGCGACCATGAGGCCGTACTCGACGGCGGTGGCGCCCTTTTCCTCCCCGCCGAGGCGGTTCTTGACGCCGGCGATGAAGGCCATGGTGGAGATCATTACTGCGTTCATTGTTCAATTCCCTTCGTGCATTCGGATAAACACCGAATATTCGGATAAGAACCGAGTTTCCGCTGCCCCCAGAAAGGCGGTCTTGGAAGTTCGATAACTAAGAGATACAGGTCACTTGGAAAGCCGGGCAACACTCGTTTATTGCTGGAAAGGCCAATTCACCACTCTAAAAAATGTGGCACCACTCGCTTTTTGACCAACCGAGTACTTGGGTGACCACTCGGTTCCTCGCCTAGGCGCACAGTGCGGGGAGCATAAAATGTCCTATTTCTTGTCCGAACAGGACGGCCAGGATGGCGCCCGAAACCATGGAGGGGCCGAACGGCACGGCGGTCCTTCTGCCCGCCAGTCCAGCGATCACAAGGACACCACCAGTCACAGCACCCACAAGGAACCCAAGGAACATGCCCAGCATCAAGGGCTCCAGGGCGAGGTAAACCAAGTAGAGGCCAAGTACCGCGGAGTGCTTGACGTCCCCCATTCCCAGTCCGCGTGGAGAAATAAGTGCCAAGATCAGATACACCACGAACATGACGGCCACCCCGGCGGCGCCCAGCACCAGATTTCCCCACCGGCCCTGCGCTGCGGCATCCACAAACAGCAGCGCCAGGCCAACCAGGAAGGAGGGAAACACCAAGGCGTTGGGCAGCAACCGGTGCTGAAGGTCGATCCTGGACAGCACAACGCCGGCCACCGCGAGGTAGAGGAGCGCCGGCAGCGTCCAGGACAGGCCGAACTGCCAGGCCATGGCTCCAAACAGGACGCCGGTGGTGGCGGCCACGGCCAGGCCATTACTGCGCAGGTGGCCAACATGCAGCTCGGGGAGCAGTCGGCGGGCGGCTTTCTCCGCAGCCAGGCCGGCCAGCAGCCCCGCTGCCGCGCAAAGGACAATAGCTGCGACGCTGGCAGGATATTCGGTCGTTGGTGCTCCCATTCTGGTTGGTGCTGGCACATTGCGGTCGCCCAAGAGCCGGTTGCTGAACGTTGGATCTAGAATTACGTCCATTCGATGCGGAAAATCCGGTCAAAAACTGAAAAGAAAAGAAATGTTGCATAGGGGTGCGTGGCGGCACTAGTGTTCACACCACCAGCTTTGGACTTTATCGGGGCAAAAGAGATTCGCCTGGCTCGACACCGTCCACACCAATCCGCCACCACTCACCGAGGGGGTTGAGCTCGATGTCAATCCACAAACCGACTCCATCGAACTTCCTCACCATTGCCGAAGTGGCCGATGCCATCCGCCTGTCGAAGATGACCGTATACCGGCTGGTGCAATCGCATGAAATAGCAGCCGTCCGCTTCGGCCGGCAGTATCGCGTGCCCGAAGAGGCTGTTGAAGAATACATCCAGCGCTCGACCCTGGCGGACGACGAGCGGCAAGCCTAGCCTCGGTATTTCATGAGGGTGTGGCCGGACTGCGTGCTTAAAGCCTGAAAGGTGCCTCTGAGGCGAATTCCAGGGGTCGATGCAACACCCGAGGTCAGCTGGCTATCAGTAAATCACGAAGTGACTCGGCCGGGGTTTTCCAGCCGAGTGTTTTGCATGGTCGGGCGTTGAGTTCCTGGGCGACGTGTTCCAGGTCCTCGGGCCCGTAGGCGTTCAGGTCGGTGCCTTTGGGGAAGTACTGGCGTAACAGCCCGTTGGTGTTCTCGTTGGATCCGCGCTGCCAGGGGCTGCCCGGGTCGCAGAAGTAGACGTCCACGTCGGTGGCGATGCTGAAGGCCTTGTGTTTGGCCATTTCGACGCCTTGGTCCCAGGTCAGGGATCCCCGCAGGTGCGCCGGCAGGGTTCCCATGGTCTGGATCAGCCCGTCCCGGACCGATTCGGCGGTGTGATCGACCGGCAGGTGCACGAGCATCACGTAGCGGGTGGTGCGTTCGACAAGCGTCGCAATCGCCGACTGGTTGTAGGTTCCGGTGATGTAGGGTCGGGCCGGAGCGCGACACCGGGATTGCTCCTGGCTCGTTTCTCCGACCCGCCCTCCGCACCGGACGTGCGACTCTCATCGCATCCGGCGCTCCACGGATAGCCACTCAGACCATGCTGGCAGCCCATGGCGTCGGGATATTGTGTCCTCGCCACCGATACCGTGTTACCGGGATCGTCGCGGCGTCGAACATGGTGACTCCCTCGGCCTGTGGCTGGTTCCCGGGCCTCCCTGTCAGGAAGCGCCGATAGAGTTCCCGCCACGTAATGTGCGGGTGCCGCTTGCGAATCCATTGGGTCACCCGATGCCAAATGAACGCATCGAGATAACCAAAGGTCGCCTTGGAAACCCCATGACGGAAATAGTTGCACCAGCCACGCACCACCGGATTCGACCGGCGGAGCAGGACCTCCAGCGAAGCATGCTCCGCTCGACGTGTCAGCGCCCGCACCTTCCCAAGAATCGTCAGCAAGGACTTCTTCGACGGGTAGGTGTAGACGCCCATTTTCTGGGTTCCTTTTGGCGCATAGCCTCGGGCGGTGTGTAATCTCACTACATCGTGGACAGTGAATCTCACCTCTTCGTGGACACCGGGTCTCAATACTTTGTATGTCCTGTCTCAGCACATCGTGGACAC
Source organism: Pseudarthrobacter sp. P1 (assembly GCF_050156935.1). Classification (NCBI taxonomy): domain Bacteria; kingdom Bacillati; phylum Actinomycetota; class Actinomycetes; order Micrococcales; family Micrococcaceae; genus Pseudarthrobacter; species Pseudarthrobacter sp. P1. The sequence continues at coordinate 116,176 of NZ_CP189586.1, forward strand.
ACGATCTCATGACATCGGAGACACGATGTCTCACCACATCGGAGGCACTTCTGTGGGTGGGTTGGCGGTGATAGTCATTGAATGACGAATTCTCTTTCACCCCAGGCTCGCGCCGCCATCATCAACTACGATCCCCTGCAGCCTCATGCACTGTCAGTCACGGAGTTTTGCCGTTCGGTCAAGATCTCCCGCAGTGTGTTTTACAAGATCCGCCGCCGTGCTGTCCATGAATCCACGGCGGCCCTTCATCCACGCTCCCGTGCACCCAAGACTCCTGCTCGCAGGTATGGCCCCGTGGTTGTCAACGAGTTGGTGAAGATCCGCAAGCAACTTAAATCCGATGGCTGGGACTATGGCCCACGCTCGATCTATTACGAAGCGAGCCTGCAGGACGGGTTCCCTGGCGGGAAGGTTCCCTCCGTCGCGACGATAGCTCGCCTGCTGGCAAGCGTCGGCCATGTCGACGCCTCACCAAGGAAACGCCCAAAGTCCTCGTACATCCCGTTCGTGCGTGCCACCGTGATGTCGCTGTGGCAGCTCGATGCCTTCGAGTACCGGCTGGCCAGCGGACAGACCGTCACCGTATACCAGCTGCTCGATGACGCTTCCCGCTTTGATGTAGGCACAGAGGCATATACGCGCCACGAGAACAGTGCCGATGCCAAGGACGTCCTCGAACGGGCCATCACCGCCTATGGTGCACCCAAGGAGTTGCTATCGGACAATTCGCTGGCGTTCAACCAGCTGCGGGCCGGCAGGATCGGTTCCGTCGAGATCTTCCTCGCCTCCAAGGGCACCATGCCGATCAGCGGGCTGCCGGGCAAACCCACCACTCAAGGCAAGAATGAGCGCTCCCACCAAACGCTGCTGCGATTTCTCGACGCGCATCAGCCGACCACGCTCGAGTTGTTGAAGGCCGTGATTCGCCGGTTCCGGGACCACTACAACAACCGCCGTCCGCATCAAGCCCTAGACGATGCCACACCCCGCACGGCGTGGGACCTGCTGGAACATACACCCGCCACGGAGCCGATCCCACTATCGGTCCTGGAAGCGAAAGCCTCACAATATTCGCAGGCCCGCGCACGCCGCCAAGGCGACCTTGATCGGGCAGCACTGACGATCTCGAAGACCGGGGACGTCCTGCCCGATGAAAACGCCCAGGACAGGACCGCAGACCAGTCGCTCGTGGACATCACCCGTGCCAACCGGCAAGTCTATTACCAGGGCTTCCACGTCTCGTTGCCCATGACCTACGCCGACCGCCAGTTCTACCGGACCATCACCGACGACTCATTCCTGCTCACCGATCCGGCCACCGGTGAAATCGTGTTCTCCTTCCCCCTGCCAATGATCGCGCTGAACGTCAGGGACCGCTACGTCGCTGCTTACTCCATCCAAGGCGTTGAGCTCGCATACTCAACACAGCACTGGGACCGTAAATGCGCGCAGTACGGAGAACAATTTGCACAACGCCAGGAAGAACAGCCCGAGGTGATGGCCGCTCGGTAAGCACACGCACAGCTACCGGCATACCGGTGCCGGTAGCTGTGTACAAAGTATTGAGACCCGGTGTCCACGAAGAGGTGAGATTCACTGTCCACGATGTAGCGAGATTACACACCAACTGCCCAGACAGATGCTACCGCCCGAGGCTATGCGCCACCTTTCTTCAATCTCTGCTGGATGTGAAAACCAAGAAAATTGAACCCTTCATCCAAATGGCAAACCCGGGACTTTGCCACGGAAATCTTCAACCCCAACGGGGCGATGACCTCCGCGACTTCGTCCCAGAGCGCCTCCGCATGGGATTTGGCACCTGCGACCATGATCACGAAATCGTCCGCAAATGTAGAGGTCCGGATTATGCCGACTTCGGAGTGTGTTTCCGCTTGATGGCAGGGTTTCTGAGATGGTCTGGTCGGCATAATCCGTGAAGCCGGGTTTGTGTTTTCCTGATGGATAGGCCGTCATGGCGGCGGTCTGTCTTGCGGAAGGACCGTGATGGAAATCAAGGTCAGCTTTGCCCGGCCTGTGGGGCTGGAGGATTTGTTGGATGAGTATCGCCAGTGGTTGCGTGAGGAACGGGGTCTGGCGCCTGAATCGGTGCGTTGCTATGCGCAGCAGTCAAGGAACCTTCTGGCGTCGTTGAGCGAACCGGTTGGTCCTTCACTGGGTCCATTGGAGCCCGTGGACATCATCTCTTACGTTGTTGGGGTCTGTCACGGACCGGGCAGCCGTTAAAGCGCGAAGGCGCACGTGACAGCGCTGCGCAGGCGGCCTACGCCGCGCACCGTGCCGAACGCGTTGACGCCCTGCTTACCCAATGGGCAGACCAAGCGACAGGCACTCAGGGCTGATCCTCCCCGCACCTACGGTGGTTTGGCCGAGGGTCGTCACGGCCCTCGGCCAACTCCTCGAGAACCGGGGAGCATTCCCTCAGCTGCCGCACACATGAGCCGCATGGAAACACCAGACCCCCGCATCGACGCGATCATCGCCCACACCCCGTACCTGCAACTCCTCGGAGACGAAACGATCCAGATGGTGCTGACGGCCGCCGAGGCCACCGGCCTCATCCCCGAATCCCGCCGCGAGGTCAGGTACGGCATTGATCGGCGCCCCCATGGCGGGGACGTGGCCGAAACCTACACCAGGGAAAGCGCGGTGGACATGATCGCGGCCGGCTCCGGTGGCCCGGCTTCCATCCGCGGCCCGATCGTTACCCGCACCGTCACCACCTACCGCACCCGCTATACCGACTGGGTGCCCGCCACGGAGTCCGAGGAGAGCCATGTCTAAGCCGCGCATCAAGGCCGCCGTCACCGTTCCGGGCACGGATCGCCACGCCAACCCGCTGACGGAGAGCCTCGCCGCCACCGTTCCGCAGGTGTCCCGGCGCGCCCGCGCCTACAATCTTGAAGACGACGGGGCCTCCGACCTTTCCCGCCGGAAGCGGGCGGCGAAGGACTCTGCAGCCAACCGCAGGCAGTTCATCGCCGCCATCGAGCAGCGCCAGGCCGGCCAGGGACCCTTTCCTCCCCGGGACCCGGAGGTTGCCGCGCGACTGATCGACGCACACCGCCAGGTGATCCGGGCCCACGAAACCCAACGGGACGCCGCCTCCCCCGCCGCGAACATCATTGCCCCGGTGGCCCGCCGGGTGGCCCGCGAAGACCGGCGCCGCAAAAACAAGACACCCGACGGTGGCCGGCAGTGACGACCGAGCGGGACATGCTGGATTTGCTCCTGGCCCGGTATACGAACATCCGCCGCGGCACACTCACGGATCGGTGGGTCCGGGCCGAGCACGTGAAGTCCGGCATGGGCTACGCGGGCGGGCAGCGGATCGTGGATTTCATCGCCGCGGACAAACACCCCGGCGGGTCCTCGGGGTCCGGCCTCGCCCTTCACGGCCATGAGGTGAAAGTGTCACGCTCGGACTGGCTCACCGAACTGCGCGACCCGGCCAAGGCCGACACCATCAAACGCTTCATGCACCACTGGTGGCTGGTCGTCCCCGACACGTCCATCGTCAGGCCCGGCGAACTACCCGAAGGATGGGGCCTGTTGGTGATCGGAGCCAACGGGAGGCTGCGCGCCAAGGTCTCGGCTCCCCGGCTGGATCCGGTGCCGGCACCGCTGCACTTCACCATCTCGCTGATGTCCTCGGCGGCACGGACCGCTCACCGGGAGCCGATGCGCAGGGACGCCCCGCGCGTGCCGTTCCAGCGCCGGATGCGATGTGGCTTTTGCGGCACCATCTCCCCGTGTGCGCTGCATCAGCAACGGGCCGGCGCGGCCCGGCTGGAGGCAGCCTCGTAGAAGCCGCCGCCCGCTCCGGCTTCCCTTGGCTGGGCTGGATCGCGCAATTCGAGGGCGGTTTGTTACTCCACCGCGCCAGGCGGTTCGAACACCGGCTCGCCCTCGACTCTGGCTTCGCAGCGAAAACCGATCCGGTGATGGAGGATATCGAACCCGAAATCGAATCCGCCCTCAACTTTGATCTTTGCGTGTCTGCTCTCGGTGTGGGCCACCGCCTGTGCCGTGGCAAACTCACGGTGCACCTGCCTGCGGGTGAAGGCGCAGTAGAGCATGCCTGCCCCAATGGATATCAGTGCCCCGCCAACGAGAATGGTCATGGGCTCGTCAAGGAGGATGACATCAATCGTCTCCTTGCCGATTCTGAGCGTACTGGTGAACACGCTGCCGGGGTCCTCGCCCTCACCGACCAGAGCCTGCTCCACAACCGAGAGGAGCTCCTCGAGTGTCTCGCCGTCCACCACCAGACTCGTGTCATTGTTCTCTTCGTAGGATTGGATGACGTCGCGGAAGTTTCCGCTCCCCACCGCCATCGTCAGCTCCGCCGGGCCCACGCCAGGGATCCCCACCACATGGCCATCAAAGACCACGCGGTCATTGTCCTGGCTGATGGCCAGCATGGCGACAAGTCCCGAGGACCTCAGCCGGTAGATTGCAAACGCCTTTGCGTTCTCCCCATCGATCATCATGCGACCAGAGTAGGCCCGCTGAGGACGACCCGCCAGAGGCCCGAATCAACCCGGGGTTCGGGACGGCGGCTGCCCGGTGAGGTACACCCTGAACCGCACTGGGTTTTGTAGAGACTCGGTTTATGCAGTCTGCGATGACAGAATACACGCTTTTTGATGGTTGGTTTCATATTCCATTGGCGGGATGTCGCCGATCCCGGTATGCAACCGTTCGGAGTTGTACCAGGTGACCCAGCGCGCCGTTTCGGTCTCGACCTGCTGGCATGATTTCCATGTCGTGCGCCTGTTCCGGTCGATCAGCTCGGTCTTGTACAGACCGATTGTTGACTCCATCAGGGCGTTGTCGTACGCGTCACCCACGGTGCCGATGGAGCCTGCCATCCCGGCGGCGGCGAGCTGGTCCGTGAGCATCACGGAGGTGTACTGGCTGCCGGCATCCGAGTGGTGGATGAGCCCCTCCGGGGTGAACCCCGTCAGCGTCCTCCTGCGCACCGAGAGCGCCTGCGCCAGGGCGTCGGTGACCAAGACCGTCTCCTTGGACGTGGAGACCTTCCAGCCCAGGATCCGCCGCGATGCGGCATCCGTGACGAACGACACATAACAGAACCCTGCGTAGGTCCATACGTACGTGAAATCGGCGACCCAGATCCGGTCCGGGACGCCTGTGTCCCAGCGGCGGTTGACCCGGTCCGGGAACCGGGCCGCCGTGTCGTCCCGGCGCGTGGTGAACGTCTTGCGCCCGCCGCGCAACACCCCGTACAACCCGGCACGGCGCATGAGCCGGGCGACCTGGTCGCGGCCGACACGGTGGCCGTCACGGAGGAGTTTCTTCCACATTTTATGCACTCCATACACTGAGAAATTGGCGGCATGAATGGTCTGGATGACGTCGGTCATCAACTGGTCCGAGACCGCCCGTTTGGACGGGCCGCGGCGGGTCGCCGCGTAGTAGGTCGAGGGGGCAATTTTGCAGCCGTGCTCGGTGAGCACGGTGCAGATTGGTTCGACGCCCCATCGCAGGCCTTTGGTGTCTTTACGCCCCTTGTGGGCCGCAATGAAGGCAACTATCTGGTGTGTGGCCGGTCGATCTCGGCCGCGAAGAAAGCCGAGGCCGCCTTCAAAATGGAATTGGCCCGGCGCAGTTCGGCGTTCTCCCGGCGCAGCTTCTTGACCTCTTCGCTTTCGGCGATTGTTGACCCGGCCCGGGTGCCGTTTTCGATCTCATGCTGGGCAATCCAGGGCCTCATGGACTGCTCGCTGATCCCCACCAACCCACTGACATGCCGCCTCGAAGCAGCCCCTGACTCGGCAGGCATTTCGCCCCGTCGCTCCAGGTACAGGCGCACCACACGGGCCTTGGTTTCCTCGTCAAACTTCTTGCCACTGGCCATGACTCTATTCTCCCTGTGAGGTTGGAGTCTCCACCAAACCCAGTGCGGTTCACCCGGAGCTCCGCACACATGGGGTCCATGAGAACCTTTTTCGGCTACGTCAAAGCACCAGAGCGCATGTTCAGCACCGGCCCTTGCGGTGAAGTCGTCTTTGCTCCGATCAACAATGCCTATGGCACCATCCACCCAATGACAGCACCTGGCAGGGGTGATTTTGATTGCATCCTGGTCCTTGAAGATGGTGAGTTCTTCCAGGTTCTGGAGGAGCTGGACAAGTCCGAGGGACGCCAGAGAAGTTCGCCGGCCGGGAACTTCCTTCACTATCCCGACGCCTATCGAGCCGCCCACGGCCTGGGCGTCCAAGGCGGCATTGCCCGCATCGTCATCAAGAGTCCCGCCGGCCTGAATGAGATCACCGCCATGGACGCCGATGGTTCCATGGCGGTGATGGAGACGTCCACCCTGTGGGGCACCACCTACCTGGAACGGCGGGCACAATTCCCCAGCCGCAACCCATCTCCACACGGGGATGTCTAGCCCGCGACCTGTGGGGCGTCCCGGCGTGGGCAGGGGCAGTGTTGGCTCCGCACACATGAGGTCCATGCCAAGAGAAACTGAGTACACGCCCCGGGACCGGGCCCTCGACTCGATTGTCCGGTCCATCGCCTCCCACCAGCCCGTCAAGCGGGAGGGCCAGGTCGGTTCGACCTGCCGGAACCCCTTCTGCCGTGGCGTGATCTTTTTGACCCTGAACGACCGCTACCGGCACCAGGCCGTCGTCCTGGCCAACGACCTCGACAACGAGCGGGACTTCGCCCTCACCTGCGTCCGGGCGGACGCTGAAGAGGACGGTGTGGCAGTACCGGCGGACATCCTTGCCAAGGTCGCCGCCGAACACCTCGTACTGGCGCCCGCCACACCCAACTCGAGAGAGACCACCCAGGCCTGAGATCCACCTACCGCGAAGTCATCCAGCACACCCTCCAATTCTCGGAAGGTCCGGACGCCGGATCTTTCTGTGGGGACCGTGACGCGCGCCGTCGAGTCGATCCATCATCAAGGACGGGATCAGCCGCCGCCACGAGCCCACCATGTGCTCAGCCTCGTCATGGACCGCCAGGTGCAGCTGCTCATCGCCGACGAAGTGGAGGTTGCCAGTCACACCAGCCATGACGTGGTCATCGCCCACTACCGGCAGGTGAGCGGCGACACCACCAGCCACCTGTCCTGGCGCAAAGCCCACACCGACCCGAAGGACCGCCGTGACTACCACCCAGTTGCATGTCAGCAGCCGAAGCTCCTCTGCGATCGAATACGCCGCTGTCATCACCCACCCAGACGGACAGGATCCTTATCAGGTCTCGCTCGTCTTCCCGATGCCGCGCAGTGCCCGCACCTGTCCTGATGCCGGCCCGGGCACCCCCACCCGGCCGTTCAGCTCCACATGGCGGGCGAGGCACCGGTGCTGTGGACGACCCGAGTTCCCAGCCAGCTTCCCGACGAGATCAACGAGGCCGTCCGGGGGCTCTATGCCGAAGCTGTTGCCATCGAGCACCGCTGGGCCATCCTGGAGAAGGTCCCGCCGGTGCGCGAGTCCGTCGTGAAACAATTTCGCACCGTCGATGAGGAGGCCACCGTGGAGGAGATCCGTGATGCGGCCCTCGGAGCCATCGAGGCCCTGCGCCAACGCGGGGAGTCGGTGCTGGAGTTCCGGCCCGGCCTCACCCCGGTTGACCGGGCGCTGGATTTCATCGACGCGGCGGTGTGATCGGCAGCGGTTCGTAGTAATGTCAATCATAGGCAGCACTATCGTTATTACTGATTAATATTCTTGACACAAAGAGGCTCAAAATGTCCAGAACACCGATCCCCGTGGCTCGCGCGCTCCAGAAGGTCGGATACTCGTTTTCAGCCGCCCGGAAATTACAGCGGATCACCTCCTCCCAGCTTGCCGACCGCGCCGGCATCTCCCGTGCCACCCTCAGCGCGCTCGAGCATGGCGCCGGCGGGACAAGCATCGAGAACCTGTTGCGGGTGGCGCGCGCACTGGGAATCATGGAGAACCTTGTTGCATCCTTGGACCCCTACAGTACGGACGTCGGCAAGCTCCGGGTGGATGAAATCCTCCCTCAGCGCGTCAGGCATGACCAATGACCGCCATAGACGTCGTCGTCGACGTGCGCGGTGTGTCCCAGCCCGCCGGCACTCTTTGGGTGCACCACCGGGGCGGACAAAGCGCCACCTTCCGCTACCTGGCCACCTATCTGGCAGATCGCAAGGCCTACGCCCTTGACCCGGCCCTGCCGCTCTCCACCGGCGTGTTCCAAACCCGCCCCGGCCAGGCCATGTTCAACGCTTTTTCCGATGGCGCCCCGGACCGCTGGGGGCAAAACCTGCTTCGACGTGAAGAGCGCGAACGGGCAAGATCCGACAAAACAACGCCGCGGACCCTGACGCCCGCAGACTTCCTTCTCAGCGTCCGCGACGACGTTCGCCAAGGATCGATCAGATACCGCGACCCAGCGGACGGGACCTTCCTATCCACCCATCCGCGGGCCGTGCCGAAGCTCGTGGACCTGGCCCGGCTCCTGGGTGCGGTGGACCGGCTGGATGCCGAATCCCCAGTTGACCGCGACATCCGAGACCTGATCGATGCCGGAGGCTCACTCGGCGGTGCACGCCCCAAAGCCGCAGTGACCATGCCCGGAGGAAAACTCGCCATCGCAAAGTTTCCCCGTAAGGGGAGCGACGAATGGGACGTCATCCGCTGGGAGAAGGTCGAGCTCGACCTGGCATTGAGAGCCGGGGTCACGGTTGCCTCGGCGCAGCTCATCGAGGCAGGTGGACGGCCCATCCTTCTTGTCGAGCGATTCGACCGAGCCGGCGACCAACGGATCGGCTTCTCCAGCGCACTGACCATGCTGGAGGCCACCGACGGTGAACGGAGAAGCTACCTTGAAATCGTTGAAGCCATCGAAACCCGCTCGGTCCAGGCCGGCGCTGACCTTGAAGAGCTGTTCCGGCGGATCGCGTTCTCCATCCTGACCGGGAACACCGACGACCATCTGCGCAACCACGGATTCCTTCGCGACGATGGGCGCGGCGGCTGGGCGCTGTCCCCGGCCTACGACCTCAACGCGTCCCCTCATTCGCCCGACCGCCTCAGCACCACCATCGAGTTCGACGACGATTCGGCCAGCATCGACCTGCTGATGTCGACCTGCGGCTATTACCGGCTCAAGCCTGGCCGAGCCAAAGAAGTCATTCGCCAGGTCGAAGACTCCACCCGGGAGTGGGCCATCCTTGCTCGGGACGCCGGATTGTCCAGGGATGAAATCGACCTCATGGCTCTTGCCTACGATGGGACCCAGCGGAAGACTGCAGCGGCTATGTAGGCGGTGAGGCTTTCAACCGGGTCCACACACATGGGGACCATGAAGACCCTGTCGAGCACCTACATCCTGACCCAGCCGACCCAGTTCCGCGTCACCGAAATCACCGGCGATGCCGAGATCCACTACATCGGCATCACCTATGACAACCACTACGGGGACAGGCCGTTCACCCGCTACGTCGAGTCCTACAGCTACGAAAAGGAGAGCTTCCCGATCATCGGGTGCTACCTCGTCGAAGCCCTGAACGCCGACGGGTCGCTGACCCGCGACGAGGAAATCGTCCCGCCGGCCGAATTCCGGGCTCGCTTCCAGCCGACCCCCGACCCGGAGGCGATCGGCTGATGGCCGCCATCCTCGGCCCGAAAGCAGGTCACGGAACACCGGCCGCAAGGTTCGCCGGTGTGCCCGTCACGATCAACGGCACACCGGTGCTCTAGCCCTTCAGGGCCTCCCCCGGCGACCCGCTGAGGCGCACGGCCGAATGGAGTGTGTCGGCGGCCCGCGGGCTGCGCTCCATCCTGATCGAGGAAAGGTTGGACAGCTGACCGTCGCAGAACGAGATGGCTTCGTCGAAATCGCCGGCTCCGAGCGACAGTACGCACCGGTGGCTGGTGCGCGGGCCTGGCGCCGCTGAAAGGCGCCTCCTTGGAGTCGCTGCCGGGGAGGGAACATGGCCTTGCCCTACACATGGGGTTCATGAATCCAGAATCCTCAGAGACCGGCCCCTACAACCTGGAAGTCCGGACTGCGGCCACCGCCCTGCTCGGGCACCTCGGCGTGGACGGTGGCACCGCCCCCGACGCGACCCCCTCGACACTGTTCTCCATCTGGGGGAACGCCCAGGAGGACATCAGGGAGGAGATTGCCCGCGAATGGCCGATGCACGCCTTCGTCCTGCGCCTCCACGACGCGCAAGGACTCGACGGATTGCGCGAAGTCGTCACCGGCTGCAGGGTTTGAAAGGAGCACCATGAAGGCACGAGTCAAGGCCGCCATGGAGGCGCATCGGAAGCGTCTCGACTTCATCGACAACCACTTCCGTGACGACACCAGGTTCGCCCAGGAATATGCGATGGAGGACGCGCTCCAGGCCGCGGACCTGATCACCTTCTCCCCGGCCACCATTGAGCTCGCCGCCGCCGCATTGTGGGACCAGGCCCCGCCCGTCAGGTACGGTGTCCGCCCCAACTGGGCCGCCGTGAAGGACGACCCTGACTGGGCACACCCGGTGGGATCCACCCGCAACGATGCCAAGCTCGTCACCAAGACCCTGCAGGATGCCGCATCGGAGGCCAGGTGATGGCCGGTGCGGATTTGGGTGCGGCCGAGTCCGTTGCCGTGACGGTTCTCGAAGTGAACGCCTCGGTCCTGGCCGAGCACAGCTCCTATGCCTGGAACAAGGCGGTGACGCGCGTACGCTGCAACGCACCGGGCTGCGGCACCGTCCTGGAGGCCGCCAGCACCGACGAGGCAGTCCTGGTCTTTGCCCGCCACCAGGCCCAACAGCTTCCCGTGCCTGCGCCTTCTGCGGAGGCGAGCGAGCCTGTGGCGACGAAGCCGCCGGCCGGACCTGAAACACCTGAACCGGAGACTGCTCCGGAACTCGTCATCGAACCCGTAGGAGAGCCCGTGGTACCCACTATTGCCGAAGAAGCCGCAGGCCCGGTAGCGGATGCGCCACCCGCAAAGGCCACGCGCCGGAACACCAAAGCGTTGACCGCGACGATCGCTGAGCTCAGAAAGGACGACCGGGTGCTGGCCGCCTTCAGCACGCCCCGCTACGGGTCCTTCACGATCGAAGGCACCGTCCTCCAGGGCGGTGCCGGCCAAGACCGCAACCAGCTCATCGTTGGTGGCTGGCTTATCAATACCGGCGAACGTGCGTCCAAGCATCTTCAGGAGCTGACGATCCTTGCTGAAGCCGGCCAGAACCCGTTCACGTTCGAGCCGGTCCCTCCGCTGCCCGAGCACGTGGGTATCGGCTGATGTCTCCTTGGTGGGCGCTCCGGACATCGACCGCGAACTGGCGGCACCCCAGACACACCCCCACCGAGCAGGAAAGGAATCCCGCCACCATGGCTGAGGCTAAAACCACCCCCTACCTCACGGGCCCTGGCTGAACCTGGTGGGTTCCTGCCAGCCTTGCAACTTCATCAAGGCCGACTTCATGCCCAAGGAGCTCGGATGGGTGCTGCAGCTACCCCAACGGCCCTTTACCCTGCGGGTGTAACCGTTCTGAACTGTCTCCGATCTCCTCCCACAGCCCAGGCCAACATGGCAATGGCTCCACCGCTGTCGCGGCCACCACCGCCATCAGGGCAGCCGGGGAGGGTGCCTGGCACTTCCGCACACATGAGGGGCGCAACACCTTCCCCCTCACCAAGGAGACCCCATGCCTGGCACGGCGCCCGTCCAGTCCGCTGCTCCGTCACCACTGCCGGCGCTGACGACCCCGTGCCACGGTGAACCCTTGTCCATCGGCACCCGCTTCGAATCCTCCAGCTATTACGGCACCGACGTCGTCGATGGCATCACCTGCCCGGCCACGGGCTAAGTGAATAGTTGGAACCCGGACGGCTCCGTCGATTACGACCAGGCTGCGTTCGGCTAGGCTGCCAACCTCCACCCGGAGCATGCATTAGGCTGCCGGACAGACCATCATGCACCACCCACCGAACACCGACAGAAACGGAACCCCACCATGGCCTTGAGCCTGACCAAAATTGAAGCCACCGCACCCGCCCTTCTCTCCCTGGCCAAGGAGGCGACAGGCGCCCTGGCCCAGGCCGGACTGACCGGGCACACGGCCAAGGTGGCCTTCGTCCTGGACCACTCCGGCTCCATGGCACCCCATTACGCCTCGGGGGCGATGCAGCGGTTTGCCGAAAAGGCGCTCGTGCTTGGCACCCAGTTCGACGATGACGGCCAAATCGACTTCTTCGTCTTCGACACGAACGCCGACTACCTCGGGGAAATTTCCTTGGACAACTACAAGGGCTCCGTTGACCGGCTTCGCAAGGGCCGGAGGATGGGCACCACCAACTACGCGGCCGCCTTCGACGCCGTCCTCCAGCACTACGGCTTTACGCCCTCCGCCCAGGCACCGAAGCGTTCACTGTTCGGGCGCCTCAAGGGCAACACCCAGGCCCCGCTGACCGCTGTGCCGGTGCAGGAGCCCGTCTACGTCATCTTCCTCACCGACGGGGCCCCAAATTCCAGGACCGAAGCAACACAGGGGCTCATCAAAGCCTCCGAACACCCCGTCTTTTGGAAGTTCATCTCCATCAGCACCGAACCCATCCCGTTCCTGGAAAAGCTCGATGAGATGCCCGGACGGGTCATCGACAACGCCAACTACCAGGACGTCGCCAACGTTGACACCCTCAACGATGACAAGCTGTTCCGCATCCTGCTGGAGGAATACCCGGACTGGCTCAAGGCTGCCCGGGCCGCCAACCTCGTCGCCTAGACCAGCGGCCGCCGGGAGGGGTCTGCCTTCCCGGCGGACATCACGGTGGCACGGGCCGGCAAGAAGGATCGGCCCGTGCCACCCCTCCATCTAGCACAAGCTTCGCGTCGTAGCTCCCTGGCTCATCGGGCTGGGGAGCTATTCGCTGCCCTCCGCACACATGAGCGGCATGAACGCCAAGCACAACGCCGCTGAAAACGCCGCGAAGAGATTCCGCACCGAAACCGCCGACCACGTCATGGAGGTCGCCCTCGACCAGGGCCTCTACCGCCACCTGCGCTTCCGCAACCCCGGCACCGGCTTCTGCTGGTTCGAGATCATCACCACCCCGGGACAGCTGACCATCCGCGGCGACATGGGCACCTACGTGTTCGCGCGCACCGAGGACATGTTCGCGTTCTTCGAAGGCAGCGGAGGCCGCACCAAGCCCTCGTACTGGGCCGAGAAGGTCCAGGCCCAGGACATCCACAGCCCGGTCCTCGAGTATTCCAGGGAGCTCTTCATCGAGCACGTGCTGGAAGAATTCTGGGACAGCCGGGAGAACCTGGAGGACGCCCCGGCTGTTTGGGCCGAAATCCGCGACCAGCTCCTCGATGACGTTTACGGGCCGGCAGGAGATGAGACGATAGCGATCACCGCCGCCATGGAATTCAACGTCGGCGGGTTCGAGTTCTACGATGTCACCGACTGGCGCCTAAAGGCGTACAACTTCCACTACCTGTATTCGCTGCACGCCATCGTCGACGGCATCCGCCGTTACCGCGACCACGTCCTGTCCCTCCAGCTGGCCGAGGCGGCGTAAGGACCCTCCGTACTGAGATCGCAACCCGGCTCTTCGAGTTCGACCACTTCGCCTACCGCGGCGCCCCACTGGACGTCGCCGTGGATAAGCTCCAGGACATCCTGGCCTGGCCTGGACCCCGCGTGCTGACGACTTGGGAGGAGCTCAACTCTGAGGAGGCGTTCGAGGCACTCTGCATCATGCCCTACGGCGGCCCACTCCGTGTCGCGGTCTCCCGCTCGAACGCGGTCAACGACTGGCACGAACCCGGCATCAGACCGGCCTTCGCCCTGATCGACGGCGCGTGTTGACCGGCCCCGGAAAATCCGGACGGCCCGCCGAATGGTCGCCGTCTCCTGGGTCTTCACCGCCGTTGCCCTCCTCGTGACCCGGGGCTGGTTCGGCCTGATCTTCCTCGCGATCCTGGACGACGCTGCGCCACGCGAATTCTGCGCCAAGGGTTACATCCTCAGCCCGGCGAAGACGCCCGTTGGGTGCGCACCGACCTTGTGTTGCGGCTGAACATCCGCGACGAGGCCAGATCCCGGAGAAGCAAAAGCCAGTATCGGACTCTCTATCCGCGCGCAAGACCGGGCCATAGAATGCGGCCAGCGGTCCTGCCGGATCCGCCAGCACCGTCCCAGCGGTTACCGGGTGGGGCTGAAATATATTCCACTTCTGATGAACGGATCATATGGAAAAGCTACGAAAATCCGTCGCCGCTCTCGCGGCTGTTGCGGCCATCCTGTTGGGAGGCGTGGCACCCGCCAACGCCGCCACCGCCAACGTCGACGGCTGGGTCTACGTTGTTGTGAACAATTCGGCGTGCGGAAAGACCAACAGCGCTCAGGTTCGCGGAATCTTGGGCAGCGACACCACGTCCGGGTGGACCCTGACTCGCTGGGACATGGGAGACAATATCATCTACCCGCGGGTTCGGCTGGGGACCTCGAACAGCCTCTCCCTGCAGGTCCGGTGCTACAAGTGGTCAGGGGCTGTGTGGATGCCAGTCGGGTTCACCACGGTCGTCGGGAAGTTCACCCCGACAAGGACCGGGCAGGCCTTCTGGGTTGGCTAGCAACCGACACTGACGCCGGCTAAGCCAGCTCCGTTCCACGGTTCCACAACGCCCTCATCATCCGGTGAGGGCATTGTCGTGCCCCGCACACATGGGCCCCATGACGCCCACCCCCGATTCCCGCGCCAACGGCATCTCCACCCGCGACTACTGCATGATGCTCCCCCTGCAGCGCCTCAGCCACGAGGCCCGGGGTCTGCTCCTGCTCCTCCCCGCCACCGGTCTGGTGGCCGTCCCCTACCGGATGGAAAAGGGCGGCGGCTGGACCGTTGTGGTCATCGACGGCGGCGCCGTCTACCGCCGTGGCGGGCACAACCTGTTCGTCAGCCGAGACGAAATCGAAACTGCCCTTGAACTGTCCGTCGGCGACCCCGTCGACACCCGCGTCGTCCACACCCGGGAGGAGGCGGACACCCTCTCCGCCGGGGACGTCATCCTCACCGCCGCCACGCTCCCGGAGGATGGCGGAGCCTGTTTCACATCCGGCCGGGCCTGGCGCAAGGAGATCCGCAACGGCGCCACCGTCTGGACCAGCTTCCTGTGCGAGCCCTTCACCACGGATCAGCTCCGCGAGGACCAGTTCCCCGCCAAGGTCATCGCCGCCGGCGTCCGGGACACGGGACACGCCCGAGCCTAACGTCTCCCCGAGAACCTCGCCGAACGGTTCCTGGCCCGAATCACTGCAAAGGACACACCTTGACCGAATTGATCGAAGTCCGCGACGGAACGACCTTCCACCTG
>NZ_CP189587.1:0-95483 GCF_050156935.1 Pseudarthrobacter sp. P1
AAAGCTTTCCAAGGCACTCGGACGGCGCGAAAACGGCCGAACAAAAGTGGCGACTTTCCGGCACTCACTTTGTCTCGTAAACATGTCTTGCCGAAATTCGTCTCTCCTCGGTCTCTTCTAGCGGTTTTTGAGGCAGAATAGGCTTGTGAGACATCTCGGGTACACACGGGTCAGCACCAAGAGCCAAGACGCGCAGCTTCAGGTCGATGCGCTCGTCAAAGCAGGCGTCCAAGAGCGCGACATTTTCGCCGATGTCACTTCTGGCAGCCGGACCGCGATTTCGCGCCCGGGGATGAAGAAGCTCCTCGAGTACGCCAAGCCTGGCGATACCGTCGTCGTGTGGAGGGTCGATCGGCTCGGGCGGTCCCTTATCGACGTGTTGAACACGGTGAAGCTGCTTCGGGAGCGGGAAGTGCAGGTGAAGAGCATCTCGGACGGCATCGACCCATCGACGACGTCGGGCCGTCTGATGCTGAACATGCTCGCCACGCTTGCCGAATACGAACGCGAGCTGATCACTGAAAGAGTGAACGCTGGAATTACGGCCGCCCGAAAAGGCGGCACCCGGTTCGGCCGTCCCTTGTCAGATCCCGTCGTCGTCGCCGACAAGCTTAAGCTTGTCTCCGAAGCCAGGGCCAAGGGTCGGACCGCGGAGGACGCGGCGAAGCTCGTAGGGTGGAGTCGCGCGACGTTGTATCGCCACCAGCAGGCCCTCGCGGCGCGCGAGAGCACGACAGTGTAGGTGTCCAGTGGACGCGATCGAGCGATGGCGTGTTCTTCGGCTGCATGTCGAAGACCAGATCCCGATCGCTGTCCTGGCGAGGGAGACCGGTATTTCGGCCCGAACGTTGCACCGGTGGCACCAGCTCTACCGCAAGGGCGGCGACGCCGCCCTTGATCCTCGTCCCCGCGCCGACAAAGGTGTCCGGCGAACAGCCCCGGGACGGTGGCGTTCATCGAGCGGTTGGCACTGACCCGGCCGCGCCCAGCTCTTGCAACATTGCACCGCCTCGCCGTCGCCGACGCGCAGCAACGCGAGCTCCCGACGCCAAGCTACGCGGCCATTCGGCAGATCGTTCGCGCCCTCGATCCGGCCCTGGTCACTCTCGCCCTCGAAGGGCCGGTGTCGTATCGGGACAAACACGAGCTCGTGTTCCGTCGCCGCGCCGAACGACCCAACCAGACGTGGCAGTCCGACCACACCGAACTCGACATCCTCATCGTCGGTGCCAACGGGAAACCTGACCGACCCTGGCTGACCACCGTCATGGACGACTACTCCCGCTCCATCTGCGGGTACATGGTCTTCACCGGCGCCCCGTCAGCCCTGAACACGGCCCTCGCGTTGCGACAGGCGATCTGGCGCAAGACCGACCCTGCCTGGGCGATGTGCGGGATCCCCGACATCCTGCACGTGGACCACGGCTCCGACTTCATCAGCCACCACCTCGAGCGCACCGCAATCGCCCTGCACATCAGGATCATCCACTCCACCGTTGGCCGGCCCCAGGGCCGCGGGAAGGTCGAGCGGTTCTTCGGCACAGTAAACACCGAACTCCTCAGCATCCTCCCCGGGCACCTCGGACCCGGTGCGCGCTCACCCGCCCCTGTGCTTGATCTGCCAGGCCTTGATCGAGCGGTCCGCGACTTTATCGCCACCTACAACGACCGGCCCCACAGCGAGTTGGGGATGTCGCCGCGGGACGCGTGGGTCGCTGACGGTTGGCTGCCCCGGATGCCGGAGAGTCTTGAGGAACTCGACGGGCTGCTCCTGACTGTTCCCAAGAACCGGGTCGTGCAACGTGACGGCATTCACTTCCAAGGCCAGCGCTATCTCTCTCCAACTCTCGCTTCGTTCGTCGGGCACACCATCACCATCCGGTACGACCCTCGCGATATCTCCGAGATCCGCGTCTACGACCGGGATGCCTTTGTCTGCACCGCTATCGACGAGGCCCACCCGAACCTTCGCCTCAGTCTTCGGGACATCGAAACGGCACGCCGTGCCCGACGCAAGCAACTGCGCCGAGTCATCAACGATCGGATTCCGATGGTCGTCACCCGCGATGAAGCTCGCACCCCGGAACCGACAAAGCGGCGGCCAAAGCTTCGCACCTACGAAGAGGACGAGTGATGAATCAAGCATTCATCGTCACCAAGGAACACCGACGCTTCACCGAGTTCGCGAATGCCGTCCGGAAGGAAAAGACCATCGGGATCTGCCACGGCGCGGCTGGCGTTGGGAAAACGAATTCCGCCCGCCGCTACGCCAACTGGGATGCCCTTGAGCCCTACATCAACGAGTGGGGGCCGAGGGGAGATCACGACGCGAAGCACTACGCCCTCGCGAACCGATCCCGCACCGTCTTCTACACACCCGAAGTCCTCTGCCGACCCAAAGAACTCATGCACGACATCGAGCATTGGCAGTACAAAGTCGGGATCTGCGCCGACGAACACCTTAGCTCCCTCATGCCTGAGGCGAAGACGGTCAGGCGCAAGGATGTCACTCGGCTCGTTGAGCTCCTCATCGTCGATGAAGCCGAACGCCTCACTCCTACCGCCCTCGAACTCCTCCGAGACCAGCACGACCGCACTCATCTGGCAATGATCCTTATCGGCATGCCCGGCATAGACGAACGATTCCGCCACTACCCACAGCTCTACAGCCGACTCGGGTTCTCACACCGTTACCGCGCCCTCGGGCGAGAAGAGATCCTGTTCGTCCTAGACCGCCACTGGAAACGCCTTGGTAAAACCCTCGACCCAGAGGACTTCACCGACGCCCAAGCCATCGCCGCCATCGAAAGAATCACGCGCGGCAACTTTCGACTCCTCGAACGGCTCTTCCCCCAGATCAACCGGGTACTGAAGATCAACCAGCTCGACACCATCACCGACGACGTCGTTGAAGCTGCAGCAAGCATCCTGGTCATCGGCAATTAGCGACACCGAGCGATCACAGAACAACGCCACGGAGCCATCAAATCCACAATCTGGAAATTTTGAGTGCCGCTTGCGCCGTTGGAGGACCGGCTAACGGGCGCGGCTCGACAGCCGAAACCTGTCCCTTCGTCGTGGCATTGAGTTGTTCGTTGCCGCGTGCGGCAAGATGGCAGGATGCCTCTTGCCAATCTGCTCACTAGCCTCAGGGCACTTCCTGAATCAGGACCGCGAGACGAGTATCTGCGGTTCCTGAACTTAGCGGGGAACGCCGCGTTGCGTCGAGATGGCGGCCCGGAGCATGTCACGGGGTCCTGCTTCGTGTTTTCGCCTGCATTCGATCGTGTTCTCCTGTGTTTCCATCGCAAGGGGCAGTTCTGGGTGCAGTTCGGCGGTCACTTCGAGTCGAAGGACGCATCGGTGGCGGAAGCCGCACAGAGGGAGGCCCGCGAGGAGTCCGGAATTGGCGACCTTGTCCTACTTTCTCCCGCGATCGTGGATCTTGACCGGCACGATCTGCATGCGGGATTCTCATGTACCGCTCATTGGGATGTGGGGTTCGCTGCGGCCATCACCCCAGATGTCGAGATCTCCGTGAGTGATGAAAGCGAGGACGTCCGCTGGTTCCCGATCAACGAATTGCCAACTCAAGTGCCGGCAGGCTTCTGCGCGCGCTTGGAACGCGTCCGGCGCACGGCGATGTCACTGATTGGGACACGGATCGGCTAATGAACGGCAGTGGCTCTATGGGAGCCGACAAACCCGAGCTGCAGGTAGAACCGGTGGGGGCGAAACTGCAACGCGGGTTCCGTCGCGACGAGTTTGGTGGCGTCCGGAAATGGATCCCTCACCGGACATCTCTCACTCGTCCTTCTCAGCCTCCGCATGACTCTGCAATGAGGGGGTCGGCCCGCCCGTCTGCTCCGGCACGTCGCTTCGGGCTTGACCGTCCTGAACGAAAGTAATCCTAATTTGGCTCCCCGACTCAAGGACCGACCCTGCGTACGGATCTTGGGAGGTCACCCAGAACACCCCCGGCCACGTACGCGAACGGAGCCCCGGCCCGTCAGGGTCCCCGGCTGCGAGACCAAACCCAATGTTCGCCGCCATCTCTTGTGCAATATGCACAGGCTGCCCAACAAGATTGGGAACAGTCAGCATCTGACGTTCAACCATCTCGGCATCTCCTTTGAGCCTGAACAGCAAGACCGGTGAACCCGAACCTTTTGCCCACCAGAATACTGCCGTTGACCGGTGCGGCGCCGGGTAGAGGGTTCTCAATCGGGCGTGCGGTTGGCCCTCCCAGTACTGCAGTTAGACTAAATTGACGCTTACGAAATGGGGAAACTGTGAGTATGTCAACCGCTAAGGCACCGCTGGCCACCGGCCGAATTAACAAGCTAGCTATTGCAGCCGTGGTGCTGGCAGCCATCGCCGCTTCGGGTATTTGGTTCTTCGGCGTCGGGGTTCTTGCCGTTTTTGCTGTGGGAGCCGGACATGTCTCGTTGAATCAGATCAAGCTGAAAAATGAAAAGGGTCGCACTCTGGCGATAGTTGCCCTCGTTCTCGGCTATGGACTTGCAACTTGGGCACTGTTCAACACCCTGTCGTATATCCCAGCTGCACTCCAGCAGACGGCCGCCTAGACTCGGCGCGCCTAGCGCCCGGTAGAGGATCCCCAACGGGACACCTCTGGGGCGTCGCTAACGGGGGAAGCTGTGCTCGTTAACCGGTGCCTCCGCCGGAGTTCGTCCTACGGCGGAATCTGTACGCACGATTTCGTCGGTGCAATACTGCGTTGATGAACATC
This sequence comes from Pseudarthrobacter sp. P1, assembly GCF_050156935.1. NCBI lineage: Bacteria > Bacillati > Actinomycetota > Actinomycetes > Micrococcales > Micrococcaceae > Pseudarthrobacter > Pseudarthrobacter sp. P1. Next base: position 4,754 of record NZ_CP189587.1, read on the forward strand.
CTCGAGTGGTGGCCTCTGGTCGATGCGGAAACACGCGACTGGCTCATTGAGCACAACGGCGAGCCGCTGCCGCCGAATGTAATCGCCGGCATCATGGCGGTTACGGGCGGCACGACCGATTCGGAGTGGTGGGCTGGCGAATCAGCAGACGGTCCCCAGCTTTCCGACGAGGCTGTGGATTGGATCGAGGCTGTCGCCAACGACGAGGAGCCGACTCGCGGGTGAAATCTTCTGCCGCGTCCCGCTGCGGGTTCCCTTCCGGGCAGGGTGGGGGTGCAGAGGACTTCGAACTCTCAGTGCGGTCGAGTTCGAAAACGACAGATCCACGGTGAGCCATCTTTCCAAGACACGGGGAGGCCCCGCACGACGTCGATTCCTTCGATCCTCCACGACACGACCTCCGTATCTCGAAAAACTGTTGTATTCCAAGACAGTAGTTGGCGATGTTTCACCAACGGTCGGACCTGCAGCACTCACCTTTGCCTCGCATCCCGAGAAAGAGCGGCTAGCGAGCTGCCTCTGTTGTGCTGCGGAGTGGAAGGGCATGAGCACTCTGTTCTCCGTCTCGGTGCCGAACTCCTGACAAAAGAAGCCACAACCGGTTACCGCCAGAGTTCCCTAACAAGGCCATGATCTCCCGTCCGTGGGCGTAACAGCCGGGTTCTCCTAAAAGGTGGACAGCGTAAGGGGCCCAAGGCTGGTGCACGGCTGTACTGTGGGCTACTAAGGCGGTTCCTTAGGAATCCCGATATGCCCTTTTGGGGCAGGAGGCCACGATGAGTGGGTTGTTTTTGGCGGATGCCGGAATATCGGTTCCGGGAATTTATGTTGGGTGGGGAAGTTTCCTCATTCAATTCGGTAACCTGATCGTCATCGTCCTGATGATTGTTCTGTTCGCGGCAGCGTTGTTCCTTCCCTTTCCCCGCGGAAAAGACCGGAAATGACCGCCGACGGCGATTCCGGTACGGGGGTTGAAGCGGAGCCACGCTTCTCGACCTGGACGGGTAAAGCCCGCGGCTGGATACTCCACCGCCTTCCGCCGGACAAACTGCTACCGGAGGATCAGCCCAGCTACGTCGCGTCCTGGATCTACGTCTTCGGCATGGGCGCGATCGCAGCCTTGGTCTACATTATTGTCTCCGGTTGCGTTCTGGCCCTGAACGGCCCAGCCTGGTATCACGTTTCAGGGTTTGGTCACTTCATCAACAGCACCCATTTGTGGAGCGTTGAGCTGTTCTTCATGTTCATGGTGATCCACCTGTGGGGTAAGTACTGGATGGCGGCCTGGCGGGGCGGGCGCGTACTGACCTGGATCACCGGAATGATAGCGTTCGTTGTTTCCATCGTCACGGCGTTCACCGGCTACCTTCTCCAAACCAACTTCGACTCGCAGTGGATTGCCTTCCAGGCGAAGGACGCCCTGAATGCAGTGGGGGTGGGGGCCTGGTTCAATGTCGCCAACCTGGGTCAGATCCTGATGTGGCACATCACCCTTCTTCCCCTGGCGGTGGCAGGCGTCGTCGCCCTGCACGTCGTCCTGGTTCGGATGCACGGCGTGGTACCGCCGCTGGGCGCAGCCGCAACCGACGCGCAACTCCAGCAGGATCTTCCGGAAACCTCCGCGGTGGAGGGGAAACACCCATGAGCAACAAACCTGACCCGATGTCTTGGCGGAAGCGGGACGATATTGCCGGCCGGCCCTGGCGGGGCAGGGCGCGCGAATACGACCTGTTCAAGGAACTTACCGTCGGCCTCGTTGTCGTCGGGCTGCTCGTGCTGGGGCTCTCGGCTGTCCTTAGCTCCCCGGATGATCCCAGTGTCACCCTCAAATCGTGGGCGACAGCGGCGCCGGCGGATTTCGTCGCGACCGCGACGGCGGAACTGGGCGGCACCAGCGATACTGCCAATTACGGACCCCCGTATAACCCCACGCAGGACTCATCCCAAAGACTTGGTCCGATAGATCTGCAAACCTTCTCCGGGGTCCGCATTCCTATCGATACCGCAAACGATTTCGTCATCACCCCTTTGAAGTCACTACCCACACCCCCGACAGCGGTCCCCGAGTGGGCGGCCGGAACCGACCAGCAACACACGGACTGGACCGCGGCGTACACCGATGCCCTTTCGAAAGCTCCGGATAACGACCCCGCCAAAATTGCCAGCGGCGACTACGGGCCCGTCCCCGCGCTCACGGGGGCCCTGCTCACCATGGCCCAACAAGGAGCCCTCGACGGCGTGCTCCAGGCAAACGGCTCCTTCTACAGCACCGATTACACTCCCGCCATCTTGTTCCTCGGTGACGGAACCTATTTCCCCGGCCTAGCCGACACCGCTCACCTCACCGGTGACCAGTGGGGCATGATGAACGAAACCGGTAACTATCCAGGCCAATCCTGGCTCTGGCTGTTCTCCCTTCTGTATCAGGTGGAGCCGATCAAATCCTCACCCAACGCAGACATACTCGTCGTCTCCATCATGGTCTTTCTCACCCTCCTGCTGACCCTCGTCCCCTTCATCCCAGGACTGAGGTCACTGCCCCGCCGCATACCAATACACCGGCTGATCTGGAAGGACTACTACCGGCGACGATAAACCGCCAGTAAAGGGAAGCACAGACGGACGACTCCTCCACCGGCAGGAAAAGTCCGCAACGCCAGCCACACCACCCTCGAACCAGGCTGCCAAACACCGGAAGAAAGGCTTTGTCGCCGCCGGTTCGGTAAAGATTGAAGATGACGTGCGGGAGCTCCTGATGGTCCGAACGATGGTCCTAACGACCTAAGCAGCAAACGCCCGCAAGGGATGGGCTTGCGGACTGCAAGGCGACAAATAGCGCCGCGAAAAGACCGCCACTTATCGCTGAAAGTCACAGATTTCGGGGAATTCGACCCGGGCCTGATTCTCGATTCGGCACCCTCTCGAAATCCTTCGTTTGTGAGGGCTCTAGAGATCCGCCTCACGCCCGCGCGGGGATGCAGCCGGCTGCATCCTGATACGCGTGTCTTAGGCCCAGGTTCGGTGGGTGACGAACTAGTGCTGCTCCAGTGGGGCCGGGGCGACCTCCCAGACGCTCCCGTCTCGGAATAGCGGACACAAAAAAGGTCCCGTCCGGATGGTTCGGGACGGGACCTTTTGAAACCGCGGCCGACGGTCAGTACTTCCAGCACCATCCGTAGTTCCAGATGGTCACGGTCATACCAGCGCGCTGGCCAGTAACGTATGCGCGAGCCGCGCAAACTGTGATTAGCGCTAGGCAGCTGCTGTAGATGGCGGGGTTCCAGGCCAGCCCCGCGTTCCAGCAGAGTACTGATCCAGCCCACGGGGATTTAGCAGCCTTTTCAGTATCGTAGCGATCCAGCAAGACATCGTACTGACCGAATCCCCCTCCAGGACGTGTGCTCAACATGGGGACAGCACCGCCGATGGCTTTGGGTTGAGCGGTAGCGATTACGGAGGAGGCTACGGCGGTGCCCGCTGGGGCGGGCGTGGCGGAAGCGGGAGTTACGCTGGAGACCAACAGGATCGTGCACATTAGGAGTGCAACGATCATCTTCGAAAGTTGATAGAGCCCTTTGTGCTCCAGTTTGCGGAGCGTACGGAGTAGCATCATTGCAGTTCCTGGTTCTGTGGGTGTTTGAGTATTTATCGGGAACAGCAAGGCCTAGTCGTTCTAGCGGCTAGGCCTTACTTTTTTCGAGTCGCGACCTGGTTCCCAAGGGATCCACTACTAGCTTAGGTCATGACGAGCAATACAGGCAAGACATCGGAGTCCCATTGCTTTAAAAAGTGATGGCGCTGAGCGCGAGTCCTTGGCTTGAACTGCGCCCAGCGCTATCGCTGGCGTAATTTAGTTTGGTGTTGCGCTGGTAATCAGTGCAGCCGCTGTTGCAGGAGGCTTGTCTGCTCGAAGAGACGCTCCCTGTAGGCGTCGGCCATGGCCTGGACGGATTCCACGGATGTCAGTTGGGTGATTTTGTCATCAAGCGCTTCGCGCACTACCTCCGCTTTGGTTTTCCGCGTCAGATCGGAGACGATCTCAAGGGCCCTCGCCTGAGCCTTGGTTATGCGAAAGGAGGCCATGACAAGTTCTTGCGCGTCATCCATTTCGCGCCCAGGAAGTGGCTCCCGACGCTCTTTCGTTTTCTCAGGGGCACCGCCCGGCGGTCCATCCTGCGAAAGGTCGGCCACTGCATTATTTGCTTCAGCCATGGGGTCCATCTCCTTCCCTATGCCGCCGCTGTACTGGAACCGAGAGGTGTGTTGCGGCGCATGTGCTTCTCCTGTTGTGGCATCACTCCTTCGCTCGCAACGCGCACCAAAGAGTGAGACCGGTCGTGATGTCTATGAGTCAATACTACAGTCCTTATATTGCATGAGCAATACATTGAAATACTGAGACGTCGCCTGTAATATTGGTTAGTGATGAAACGCTAGCTTTGGAGGGTTTATGGACTCTTGTGTCGAATGCAAGGAACCCTCCCCCTGCGCGTGCCTGGTGCTCTATATAGACTGCCTCATCAGTCCTGATCCGCGGCCGTGGGTGGAATTTCAGACCATGGCCCTGATAAACGAGCTGCAAGAGATCGCACGCAACATCCGGGCGTCGTCCAATCAGCCGCTCCAAGAGCCTCCGGATTGGATCCGTGAGACTTAGCTCTCAGCGCTTCGCAGGTGGGCCTCAGTCGCGCTGTTCCTCGGTAGGCCAGCCGCTAGCGTCACGCAGCCTACGGGGCGGTGTATGAGGCAGAGGTCTCTACCGTTGTCCATGTCCCTCGCTGTTCCTGCGGCATGGTCCCGGAGGTCGGTAAGAACTTGACGTTCCCCGATGGGCAGCCCGTTGTTGGGGTCAATGATGATGTCGTGACGGAAGTGAGGAGTCTTGCGGAAGGACGGCCCGGGTGCAGAGGACTTCTGACGGTGCACACGAGTTCTGAAACTGACACCTCTAAGAATCGGCTTCGACGGTGCTAGGCTGTGTCAGAACTCGACTGCGAAATCTACGGGGACGGTGTTGGTCGAAACTCCGCGGACGACGGTTTTTGAATGAATGAGGGGGACTGATGTGGCTACGTTGCTTGGCTATGCCCGAGTAAGCACTACTGAGCAGTCGGTGGACCTGCAGTTGGATGCTTTGAACGCTGCCGGGTGCTTCCGGATTTGGACGGATTTTGCGTCGGGTGCGACGGCGGAACGGCCGCAGTGGCAGGACTGTCTGGATCATCTCCAGCGGGGGAACATTTTGGTGGTCAACGATTTGTCCCGGCTCGGGAGGAACACCGCCGACCTTGCCGGCATCGTGAAGACGCTGGCTGACAGGCAGGTTGGTCTCCGGTCGCTGACGGAGACCTGGCTGGACACGACCAACTCCCAGGGGTTGCTGATGTTCCACTTTTTCTCCGCTATCGCCGAGTATGAGCGGAACCGGCTGCGTGAACGGACGAAGGCCGGTCTTGCGGCGGCGAAGGCCCGCGGCCGCGTCGGTGGCCGGCCTACCAAGATGACGCCGGATAAGGCAGCTACCGCGCACCGGATGCGTGGTGAGAAGCGGACGATCCGCGACATTGCCAAGACCATCGAGGTCAGTGAGGCCACCGTCGTGCGCGAGCTTGCACGGCAGCGGAAGAGTCTGCAGGTACCGCAAGAGTAAGGGTGCGGCTGTTAATCCTCCCGGTGCCTTCGCTAGCGTGGAGACAAACGGAGGGGGAGCGGCGCACATGGCACCGAGGAAATCTAAGAACCACATTGAGGGCCAGATGAGTCTGGAGTCCCTGTGGGCCGAACCGGAAAGAGGTAATCAACGAACGAGCACGGCAGACACGCCATGGAAACCATGAAGAATCACGACCCGGAGAGCTTCGCGCAGATAGCGGACCCCGAGACACACTTTTCGACCTTGGGGGAGGAAATCCAGCAGGCAATCTGGGACCTCAGCGAACAGCTGACACCAACCAGGGGCTCGGAACCGCCGCTGGAGTACATCGGGCTGGCGAACATGGCCAAGCTCCGGGCACGCGGGATGGTGTATCAGGAGATGATCTACGACAGCCTTCCCGCGGAGCCGGAGGAGATGGAGCCGCTCTACGGGGCCCAGGAGGACGAGGAGAGCTAGAGGCAGAACCCCAGCCGGAGCCGGCAGCGGTTGCCGCGGTTGGACGGTTCCGCCCAGCATCCCAGGCTGACCTTGCGCCATCGGGTCAGAAAGCCCGCTTCGCAGCAAACGTCGAAGCTATCCGCATCGTCCGGGAGCTGGAGGACCAGCAGAGGCCGGCCACCGAGGCAGAGCAGCGTTCCCTGGCGCGGTGGTCCAGCTGGGGAGCGGTGCCCCAGCTGTTCGACAAGGCCGAATGGGCGGCCGAGCGCGCCCAGCTGCAGGACGTCCTGAGCGAGCGCGAGTTCGCTGCAGCGTCGCGGACCACGACGAACGCCTATTACACCGACGCTGCCCTGGTGAAGGAAATCTGGTCAGCCGTTGACCGGCTCGGCTTCACCAGGGGAGAGGTGCTGGAACCCGGATCGGGTGCGGGAACGTTTATTGGTTTCGCCCCGGAAGGCGCCCGGATGACCGGCGTGGAGCTTGATCCGCTGACCGCCTCAATTTCCCGGGGCCTGTACCCCGACGCGACGATCCGCGGCGAGTCCTTCGCGGACACCCCGATCAGGACCAACTCCTTTGACCTTGCCGTCGGCAACGTCCCGTTCAGCAAGAACGCGCTCTACGACAAGACCCACAATGCCGAATCCCGGCATTCCATGCACAACCACTTCATCCTCAAGAGCCTGGCCGCGGTGAAACCCGGTGGCTACGTCGCCGTGCTGACCTCCAGCTTCACCCTGGACGCAACCAACCCCACTTCGAGGCGGGAGATGAGTGCCATGGCGGATCTGGTGGGAGCCGTGCGCCTGCCCACCGGAGCCCACCGCCGTGCCGCGGGCACCGAAGCACTCACTGACCTGCTGCTGCTGCGCAAGCGCGAGCCGGGCCGGGAGCCCGCCAACACGGACTGGGAAAAGGTCGGCCCCGTCATCATTGACGGCCGCAATGTGAAGATCAACAGCTACTTTGACCTGAACCCGCAGAATGTCCTGGGGCAGATCACCGTCGGGAACGGCATGTACGGCGAGGACACCGTCAGCGTCAAAGCCGACGATCTCGCCGCCGTCCCGCAGCTGCTCGCCCGGCGGCTCGACGCCGTGGTGCAGGAAGCACTGGACCGCGGCCTGAACCACGCCCCGGCCGAACCGGCCCCGGGCAAAACCCCGGCGGCACTGCTGCCGTCCACCGGACAGGAATGGGACGGCACCATCACCGCCCAACAAGACGGAACCTTCACCGTTGCCCGTGCAGGGGAACAGATATCGTTCCCGGTACCCAAAGCGCATGCAGTCGAACTTCGTGACCTGCTGGGGCTGCGCGACGGTGCACGCGCCCTGTTGGAAATGGAAGCTTCCGACAGCGAAGACACCCCGGCGATGTCGGCTCACCGAACGGCCCTGGCTGAGCAGTACACGTCATATGCCGCTAAATATGGGCCGCTGAACCGTTTCACGGAATCTGTCCGCACGGACAAGGAAACGGGCGAGGACATCATCACCCGCCGTGTAGCACCTGCCGTGCGGATCCTGCGCCAGACGGACCCCTTCGGTACTCTGCCGCCGGCCCTGGAGAGGTTCAACGAGGAGACGAATACCGCGACACCGGCGGCTTTGCTTCAGCACCGGCAGGTGGTGGCCCGCAAACCGCTCATGGGCGCGGACACCGTTGACGAAGCCCTGGCCATCGCCCTGGACACCTACGGTGCCCCGGAGCTGGAACAGATCGCGGACCTGCTGGGCGTCACGGAAGAGGAAGCCCGCGAGCAGCTGGGCACGCTCGTGTTCGATGACCCGGAAACCGGCAAGCTCGTCACCGCCCCGGAATACCTGTCCGGGAACGTCCGGACCAAGCTCGAAGCTGCCCGCGCTGCGGCGGCCGGGGACGAGCGCTTGAGCGTGAACGTCACCGCGCTGGAGGAAGTCCAGCCGCCGCGGGTCGGCATGGAAGACGTCGAGGCGCGCATCGGTGCGGTCTGGATCTCCCCCGAGGAACACCAACGCTTCGTCCAGGACATCCTGGCCGATCCCAACGCCAGCGTGACCAGCGTCGGCAGCGGCATCTGGCGGGTCAAAGCCAACCGGGGAACGGTCCGTTCCACGAACGAGTGGGGAACGGGCCGCAGGCCCGCCCCGGACCTGCTGCAAAGCATCCTGGAACAAAAGAGCATTCAGGTCGAGGACAAGAACGAGGACGGCAAACCCGTCGCCAACCTCGAAGAAACCGAAGCAGCCCAGGAAAAGGCCGAGGCCCTGCAGGAACGTTTCGCCGAGTGGGTCTGGGAAGACCCCGAGCGTGCCAGCCGGCTCATTGACGAATATAACCGCCGCTTCAACTCCCTGGCCCTGCGCGACTACACCAAGGAAGGCGGCCGCCTGACCCTTCCGGGGCTGGCTAAAACCTTCACCCCGCACCCGCACCAGCGCACCGCCGTGGCGCGCATCATCTCCGAACCGGCCGTGGGCCTCTTCCACGAAGTCGGGGCCGGCAAGACCGCCGAAATGGTGATTGGAGCGATGGAACTCAAACGCCTGGGCATGGCCTCCAAGCCCATGGTTGTCGTCCCGAACCACATGCTGGAGCAGTTCACCCGCGAGTGGCTGGAACTGTACCCGCAGGCCCGCCTGCTCTCAGCCGGGTCCGATGACATCAAGACCAACAGCGGAGACCTGGCCGCGCGCCGGCAGTTCGTCGCCCGCGCCGCGGCGAACGACTGGGACGGCATCATCATGACCCAGCAGGCCTTCAAGAGCATCGGAGTGAAAGCCGAAACCATTGAGGCCTACCAGGAGTCGATCATCGCCGACGTCCGGCAGACCATCGTCAACGCCCAGGCCGAAGGCGAAGATCGGACCACGGTGAAGAAGCTTGAAACAAAGCTCCAGGCCGAAGAAGAACGCATGAAGAAGCTCATGGACACCGCGCCGGACCTTGGACTGACATTCGAGGACACCGGGGTGGACTACCTGTTCGTGGACGAAGCCCACGACTACAAAAACCTGCGCACGGTCACCAACATCAAGGGCGCAGAAATCGCGGGCTCCATCCGGGCCACCGACATGCACCTGAAGCTGGAATACCTGCGCAGCACCCACGGGGAACGCGTCGTTACGATGGCGACCGGCACACCGATTGCCAACTCCATCACCGAAGCCCACGTCATGCAGCGCTACCTGCGCCCGGACCTGCTCCAGGCTTCGGGCGTGGAGAACTTCGACGTCTGGGGAGCGACATTCGGGGAAACCGTCACCGCCATCGAGATGGACGCCGGAGGCCGGCTGAAGAACAAGCCGCGCTTCGCGAAATTCAAGAACGTCCCCGAGATGCTGCGGTCCTTCCACGTCTTCGCCGACGTGAAGCTCTCCGAAGACCTGACCTACCTCGAAAAGCCGGACCTCGCCCGCCGGCCCGGAGACGGGGAACGGCAGCCGGAACTGGTGCTGATCCCGCAACCGCCCGAACTGGCCGAATACATGAAGGGCCTCGCGGACCGGTTGGATTCCCTCTCCGGCTGGGCTGAGAAAGGCGCGGACAACGCCCTGAGTGTCTACAACGACGGCCGCAAAGCCGCCCTGGACCTGCGCATGGTCGGCATCGAACCCGAATCCGGGACGAAGCTGGACCACGTGGTCGCCAAGACCCTGAAAGTCTGGGAGGAGAACCGGGAGAACGAGTACGAAACCAGCTTCGAATCCGGGATCCCTTCGGCGAACAAGGGTGCGCTGCAGATCATCTTCTGCGACCTCAGCACACCATCCAAGAACACCGGTCCCGGCGGCAAACCGGTCTGGACCGCCTACCAGCAGATCAAGGACCAGCTCGTTGCCGGCGGCATCCAGGCAGAGCAGATCCGGTTCATCCAGGACGCGCCCAAGCCCGAGCAGAAAGCCCAGCTCTTCGCCCAATGCCGCACCGGCGAAGTAGCTGTGCTGATCGGCTCCACCGCCATGATGGGGACCGGCGCCAACGTCCAGCTCCGCGCCAAAGCGATCCACCACGTCACGTGTCCCTGGCGGCCAGCTGACCTGACCCAGCGCGACGGGCGCATCATCCGTCAACGGAACGCCAACGCGGAGGTCCACAACTTCCAGTACGCCACCGTCGGCAGCTACGACAGTGCCGCCTGGGATGGGATCCAGCGCAAGGCCACCATGATCCAGCAGGTCCTTCGCGGACGACTCGATATCCGCGAGATCGAGGACGTTGGAGACCTTGCCCTCAACGCCGCACAGATCAAGGCAGCGACCAGCGGCAACCCGCTGGTGATGGAGAAGATCGAGGCCGACGCCGCCCGGACCAAACTCGAACGGCTCAAACGAGCCCACGAGAAAGGACAGAGCACCCTCTCCTGGACACGGGCCGCCGCCGAAACCAGCATCACCAAAGCCGAAAGCAAGCTGCCCGCATTGCAGGCCGCTCTCCCGCGCATCACCCCGACGGCCGGGGATGCCTTCACCGCGACCATCGACGGCAAGAGCTACACCAAACGTCCGGAGGCCGTCACGGCTATATCTGAATGGGTCCGTACCCACACACCGGAGTACGGAAATTACTACCGCCAAAAACAGGACCACGGCACGATGGCCACCCTCGGCGGCCACGAGCTGCAGGTCCGAAACGCGGCCGACGACTCCCGGCTCGGCTCTTACCAGGACCTCGCTGTCACCCTCAAAGACGTGCCGGCACCACCGCTTGTCTTTACCCGACTGGAGCTGTTGGAAGGAAGTGCCGGGATCATCACCCGGCTGGAAAACAAAGTAGCGGGGCTTCCCGATTACGAAGCCCAGCTGCGCCAAACCATCACGGACAAACAGGCGGTGCTTGCCGACGTCGAGAGCCAGGCCGGGAAACCCTTCAAGTACGAGGCCAAACTTGTCACCGCCCGCGCGAAGTGCGCGGAACTGGACGGGAAGCTCAGGGCCTCCATTGAGCCACCGAAGCAGAACTCCGCCGACGCGCCTGACGTTGCGGATGTCGTCGATCCTGCACTGGCAAGCTTTAGAAAGTTTCACGACGCCAGCTTCCCTACAGGCCCCAGCCCCAGCCGGCCATCGCCGGCGTCAACCCAGGCGCCTTCAACCAGACATCCACACCACGAGAGAAGCGGAGGGTTGGAACGATAGATCATCCGTCCGTCAAGAGCTGGGCTGGAATGACTCCGGAAGCTCCACGGCGGCCGGATCCCTCTGCCGCGGACATCGCGCCAGGGACGAACTGCAACACCGGAACGAGGTGGACTGAGAATGCCGAAACGGACAGAGGACGTGACCGAGGAACCTGCGTCGACGACGGTACCGGTGTTCCCCAGGATGCTGACCCTGGAACAAGTTCAGGAGGTCCTGAACGTCAAAAGTGCACTGGTCTATTCGCTCGTTCGCAGCGGTGAGCTCCCCGCCGGGCAGTTCGGTGGACGGGGTGTGTGGAGGGTCCGGGAAAGTGACCTCGCGGCGTACATCGAGGCCGCGTTCGCGAAGACCGCAGAGCGCATCGCGGCCGGTCAGATCAAGGATGACGACGTCACCGCGGAAGACTAAAAGAACACGGTTACGACGAAGGCCGGCACCTCGAAAAGGTGCCGGCCTTCACCGTATCTGCCCACCGGAGCCGCATCTGGTCTATGGCTGAAAAGAGCCAGCCACAGCGCTCTGCCGACGTCGGAAGCGGCATGTCTTGGACCATGGGAAACGTTGCCGTTGGTGACCGGCCAGTTTCCAGGCTGTGCATGGCCGCCGGTCTCGCTGGTGAGGTGCGAGGCAGAGGTTCCCTGGCGGTTGTGTGCAGCCGATCAGCTGGGTCCCGTCGTCCCCATGTGTGCGGGAAAAGCAGCGGAGCGATTGGGCTTTTGCCGTGCCCATGGGGGCGAGGGGCTACTACTCAGGTCCGTCGGCAACCGGAACGGACTCCTGCGTGGTTTTCCGGCCACGCGGACGCCCGCCGGCCTTCTTGGCCGGAGCGTCCAGACCGAAGCCCCGCAGGTCCGATTCGGTCCAGTCTGCGCGCAACGCTGCCTGATAGTCCTTGGCATACTTCTGCTCAGCTGCGGCAAGCAGCTGGGCGGCCTCCTGAACCTCAACTCCGCTGGCGGCGGCCCTCTTGACGGCGTTCACTTTGGTGTCCCTGGCGGCGTCGATCTTCGCGGCGGCTTTAGCGGCAATGTCGTTGATATCCATACCCAAACCCTATCGGGCACGACCGACACCCCCAAAGCAGGTTTTCGGTGATCAAGCGCGAAAGGCGAAAAACCCTCAAAGAAGACCGTCCGGAGCAAGCTGGTAACTTAGCACGGCTAAGCTGGCTCGATCCTCGACTTGTTGTCTCGGATGCGGCACACTTGTCAGTGTGGTCCCTGGGTTTCCGGGGTCGCTGCGCTGGCAAATTCGAAGGGCGGGACAAGTGACTGAAGGCAACGGCTTCGCCGGTTGGAAGTCCCGCCGCCGCCGGGCCAACGTCGACGGCGGCCGGATGCACCGTCACGAGGTCAAGGTCAGCCCGGAAGAAGAAGCCCAGCTCCTCGCCCTGGCGGCGAAGCATCGCGTGACTATCCCGCGGCTTTTGATCGAGGCGGCTCTCAGCGAGGGCACAGGGAATCCGTCGGAGCGGCGGGATCAGTTCATGCAGCTCTCTACGCTGCAGCGCCTCGTCGGGACCGTGGCAAACAACATCAACCAGATCGCACGCCACGCGAATGCGACCGGGGAAGTGCCGGCAGAAGCTGCCGCCTCCATCGCCCACGCACGGGCGGTCATCATCCGGATCGACCGGCAGCTCGCCGACATGGCCGGACGGTAGTTTCTCCGTGATTCCGAACATTACCCAGGGCGACCGCATGGCGGGTCTGATGATCTACCTCGCGGGCCCGGGGCGGGCAAACGAGCACGAAGAACCGCACCTCGTTGCGGGCGATTCGGCGCTCATGGCCTGGCACGACGACAACGAGCTGAACCGCGATGCTGCCCTGGATATCGCCAACGCACTCGACCGGGCCAAGCAGTTTTTCGAAACCGAAGTAGACGGCGGACACGTCTTCCACTGCTCGCTGAGTTTGGCCGCAGAAGAAGGCCAGCTCAGCGACGAGCGATGGGCCGCCATCGCAAACGACTTCATGAAGGAAATGGACTTCACCGAGGACGGCGGAAAAGCCCCCGCCCGGTGGGTCGCCGTCCGTCACGGACTGAGCAAGAACGGCAACGACCACATCCACATCGTGGCCAGCATGGTCCGGGACGACGGCACCAAATGGAACGGCTGGAAAAGCAAGTACAAGTCCCAGCAGGCGGCCAGGACACTGGAGAAGAAGTACGGACTGAACGCTGTCGGGACCCTGCGTGCCGAGCGCGGATTCACCCCGGCTGAACAGTCCAAAGCCATCCGCCAGGGACTGCCGGAAGTCGAGCGCCACAGCCTCGCCCGCAAGGTGCGCGTCTGCGCCGGAGCATCGACAGATGAGGCAGAGTTTGTCCGCCGGGCACGCCAGGAGGGCATGCTCGTGCGCCCCCGCTACGCGGCCGGCCGTACCGACGTCGTGACCGGCTACTCCGTGGCTGAACGCCCCCGCAAGGGAGAGCGCGCCGTGTGGTTCGGCGGCAACTCTTTGGGACGTGACCTGGCGTTGCCCAAGCTTCGGGCTGAGTGGGAGAGCACCCCGGAGTCAGCGGCTTCCGCTGTCTCGGAATGGAACGCTGCGGCGCGCAACCGCCGGCCGGTAAGCCCCGGCCGGGAGGCGCTGCAGCCCTCGGCTGAGCTCTGGAGCAAGTACGCCAATGAGGTCAGTTCCCTCCGGGAGAAACTGGCCACCACCCCGCACGATGATCATGCTGCCTGGGCGCAGGCAGCCCGCGAGACATCGGCGGCGTTCGGTGCATGGTCCAAGCGGATCGAACCGACGCCGGGACCGCTGGCAGACGCCGCCAGAGAACTCGCCAAGTCCGCTCAGCTGCGCCGATACCCGGCACGCCCGGCAGTGTCCTTGCCATCGGCACGGGGGGCGACCATGATCCTCCTGGCGGCGACGTCCAAGAGTGACCGCGCCGCCTACGCCCTCATGTTCCGGCAGCTCGCCCAGACGGCCCGGGCCATCCACGACATGCACAAGGCCACCGACGATCTGCGCCGCGTCCGGGGACTTGCGACAGCTGTCCGGGCGGCCAGCAAGGTTGTCGAAGCCAGCGCCACCGCACAGACACTCAAGGCACAGCCGATGTCGATGGAGTCGCTGCGCCAACAGCACCCGGAAGCGTCCGAGGAAGCCCTTAAATCAAGGCTCCTGGTCGAACGTTCACAAGGCGGATCACCGCTGCCTCCCGTTCTGACCCGACCGGATGCAGCGCAGCTGCAGGGAGCGCAGTCACGGACCGAAGAGACCCACCGGCAGAACAATCCAGGCATCGAGCGATAGGGGAAGAGCATGAGCGAAGCAGACGGAATCGAAGATGCAGTGGACGGGGCGATGCGTACCGGGCTGATGGTTGCCAGCCGCATCGGCGAGCAGCTTGCCAAAATGCGCGAACAGGAACAGCGCACCATCGTCGCAGCAGAGGAACAACGGGCGCGGGAGCTGCAGGAACGCTTCGACGCCCAGCGCGCTGCCGCCCGGGCCCAGCTGGCGCCGGTCGGCCGCGAGGACTGGTGGGACAAAGCCACCCCCGAAATGATCGAACGGGTTCACGAGACAGCCACGGCATGGAAGGCCTACGACCCCGAAGCCGTCCAGGCAGCCGGGAATATCAGCGAACAGCTCCAGAGCCGTTACGGCATCGACGTGAACAACACCGGCGCCGACGAAGCATCCGTTTCCGAAGCCCTCACCCGGGCACAGCAGGCCCGCTCCGAAGCCGAAAGTGAACGGACCAAAGCATCGGCCGCGCGCACCGATGAGGTAGTGGCCGGCGCAGCCGTTGGCGGCGCCAACCGAAAGGACAGGGCCGCTGGGAAAGCGCAGGCAGAACCTGCCTACGATTCCCCTGAGCGACGTGAGCAGCTTGCCGAAAGCCTCGAAGGTAACGGAGACCGCGAGGCGGTCAATTCCCGTCTTCTGGCGGACAAACATCAAGGCGCGCCGGCGACGGCGGCCGTGGTGCAAAGACCCTCGCTGTCCAAGACAACGAAGATGGCCAAGCAGAGCGGCAAGGGCCAAGCGCTGGAGCGCGGGGGACTAGAGCGCTGAGGGTCGAAGACAGGAAAATCAGGGGGCGCGTCGTGGGCGCCCGCTCATTTCTTCAGGTGGCCGTCTTTGAAAACCTAAGAAGACCGTGTCAAACCAACCGCAGTTGCGGCCGACGGTCGCTTTGACCCAGCAACATGCGCACCCGGGCGGGCTTGCACGAAAGCTCTTGGGCGAGAGCGGTCAGCGATAGTCCGTTTGACTCTGCAACTTCGAATGCTTTTTGGAGCAGTGCCGGTATCTCACCGGGGTAGCCATCAACTGACTCGAGGTTGAATAGACTGACTTTTCTCAGCTGATTCAACCTTTGGAAAGCTCGTCTATAGGCTGCCTCTGAGACTGTCCCTAGCTCATGGCAGCGATATATAAGAGACTCAATCGAGACTCCCCACTCCTTGCTGAGCCGATCCAGGGCATGAAGGTCTAATCGGTTCGGTAGCAGGGGAGTAATTGATTCTGCGGGCGTCAAGAGTTCAGCCGCGAACTGGTCAGCCTCCTTCTCAATCTGCGGATCTCCTGGGGCCGCGTCAGGGTGCATGATTAGGTGGCCCAACTCGTGAGCCGCAGTGAACCTGTGCCTGTTGACGTCCTGGGCTCTGTCGGGTGTCAGCACTACGACCGGCCGTGGCAAGCGGGACGTGGAAAAGGCATCTACCGTTGGTGTTGCGGAGCCAGCGAAAGGCGAAAGGGTCACGACCACGCCGTGTTGTTCCATGACCCTCACCATGCGCGGAATCTTGCCTAATCCCAGGTCCCACTCGGCCCGAAGCATTTGTGCAGCACGCGCAGGTTCAGCGGCTTGAACCAGGGGAGTGACTTCACCAGCGCTAAATCCGGGTAAACGAACTGGTGGCAGTTGCACGCGCTTTTCCAGCGCGTAGGTCAACTCCCAGACTTGCTCAGTGAATGCGATCGCTTTCGCTCGCTGATGAGCGGGGGTTCGACGGAGGCTGCGAAAATGGGCGTCGGATTCGCTGAGGCGTGCGTAGGGACGTCCGGCAGCAAAAAACGGAATCGGAACGTCTAGGGCTTCACACAGCTTCTGTACGTGGTCTGGACGCGGCAGGTTGGTCCCTGCTTCCCAATGACCCAGAGCCACGGCGGAGACACCAATTTGCTTGGCAACCGCACTCTTGGTCAAGCCGGCCAGGCGCCGTGCCTGGACCAGTCGTCCTGGATCAAAGGCCGCCGCGATTTCGACAGCACTTTGAGTGCCGGCCGACTCGCCGTGGCCTATCACGCTGAGACGCGACATTATTGTTCTGCCTCATTTCCCGCTGACTGCGGTTTCCGTTCTGATTCGCTGATAGGAGCTACAAGTCCGGGGGACCGCGGCGTCAGGCCGAAGTCGTCCTCGTCCTCGCCGCTGTCGAACCGGTTGGAATCAGCGGCGCTGCGAGTGGCCGCCACAGCGCGCAGCGGAATATCCCGCATGGGGTAGAGAGCCGGGCTCTCGACCAGGGATTCCCAGTGCGTCCAGTGAACTTTGCCTGTGGTTTCGTCGTCCAGTTCAAGGTCCCCCCAGCCGATTCCCCACACGCCAACGGTTGGGTTGCTGGCATATCCCACCACGACGATGCGGCCGAACTTCCTGAGCTGCTTGTCGATTTCTTCCAGCTCATCGAGGCTGCCGGTCAGCGTTGCATCGTCTTCAAAGGCATGCTCGATGGTGAGCTGGCGAGGCGCGGCCGAGGAATTAAGACCCAGCAGGGATTTGCGCAGATCTGAAACCGGTGACGGGAGCCGGCTGTCCTCACGTCTTTCTTTGGGGTCTGTCGTATACCGAAGCGGGAGGATGGCGACGTTCGTTTCCGGAACCACGGCCAGCTCAAACCGCATTCCTTGTGGCCGCCGTGTCGTCACGCCAGGTACGTCGCGAACGTGCTCGACGAGCAACTCATACTGCTTGACTTTTAGGGTGTGGCCATAAGTGTCATTCGAGGTCATCTCCGCCGATACGTGGGCAGTCAGAGCTGTAGCGTGAGCGGCTCGTAAGGCGCCAGGGACGAGAGTAGCCAACTCTTCCGCTGCGTCACCAAACGCTGTCTGAGCCCACTGGCTGACTTTCAAATCTTCCATACCCGTCAACGCCCCAATTCATTTAAGCACCAAGGAAACAATCTGAGCTTTACTTTAGCGCATGAATAGGACATTTGGTCATCCTGCTGGATTCTTCCTCTGGTCCCGGCGGGTTATGCGCCAGAAGGCGTGAGGACCGCGCGGTGATTTGGGGGACGAATGCGCTCTGCTGTCAGGGGAGTGATTCTTTCCGTCCTGCTGTCAGTCCGGGCTGTAGAGGCGCCACAAGTAGCCAGCCTTCACAGTTTGACCCGGCGCAGGGAACGCCCACGGACAAAGCCCGGTGGAGCGTTCAATTCGCAGACGCCAACGACACCAGCACCGGCGCGGCCGAAAACCCCGCCGGCCAGCCGAGATACTTTATGGCACAGCGTCAGCATCGCCCATGCCACCGAATTGGAACAGGTGCCCCATCTTCTGCTGCTTGGTATGCAGATACGGCCTCGAGTCCTCGGTAGGAGGAATCTCCAATGGAACACGAGCGACCGCTAACCCCTCGGCGACGAGCCCATCTACCTTCCGCGGATTGTTGGTCAGGAGCCGAACATGTTGGACTCCGAGATCCTTGAGCACTTGAGCCACGCGATGATAGTCCCGCGGGTCGACCGGGACTCCGAGCCGCACATAGGCGTCATGCGTATCCAGTCCTAGCCTGTCTCCGAGTGCGAGCCCGCGGATCTTCGTGAGTAGCCCTGCTCCTCGACCATCACAAATCATGTAGACAACCAAACCGCCATCGCGGAAGACCTTTTCCAAACTGCCGTGAAGTTGTTCATGACAGTCGCAATCTGTGCTTCGGAAGATTTCGGCGGTGTAGCAGGCGCTCTGAACGCGAACGATGGTTGACCCATCGCCCAGTGCGCGGCCGGAGGACTTGGGAACTTCAATGCAGAGGATGTTGTCCTCTTCATGTGGGCCGAATGCATACACGTGGAGCGTCGCAAGACCGTAGTGACTCTTGAACGAACATGACGCACTTTCAAACTGTTGCGCCATCACTTGCGTTCAATCGACGTAGCGGTTGAGGCAATTTCATTTCGCGTCGGGATAAGGCCTTCCCATTCCGACTGGAGATCGATCTCGAGTTGCGCGATGGCTTTCCCTAGTTGGGTGCCTCGGTCGCCACCGTCGTATGGGGCGACTCTGAAGCGATATCGCTTGCCTTCCGCCTGTACGAGACGTTCATACCTCCGATACAGGACCCAGCGTTGGTGTGGACGCTCGAACTGGTTTAGTGCAGCAAGGACCGCGGAACCTGCCGCAAGGACGCTCGGAGCCACCTTTCCCAGCCAGAAGTTATCTCCGGAGGCGACGATGAGCACGGGAACGAGCGCGGTGCTTAGAGTCATGGCAAGAGTTAGCGCGCGAGCTTTGCGCTTATTCTTATCTGCCTTCTCACCGATTGATTTTGCGACCTCAAGGCACTCGGCGTCGGCAGCGTCCTCTTGGATTTTTGGTTCATGGTCAGTTGTCACTCGATCAATACTGCCAGTATTCTCCTGCACCTAAAGTTCAACGCATTGCCCCTAGTGAGGTGCGTGCAGCCGGGACGGCGGTGGAGCTACGCCGGCGGGTTCGGCAATTGCGCAACGGCCTGTTGAACAATTGCGGGGTGGGGTGAAGACGGGCCCCGCTGCCCACAGCCGGGGACAATCCTCGTGGGTTATCCACCGCTACTGCTGCCGAGGGAAGCACCCCCCAACGGCTCCCAACTTCCAGCCGTGGATAAACCCGCAATTGACCCCAGGCATGGACAGCTAGAAGTCAGCTCAGCTCGGGCCGTGTGGCCCGAGGGCAAAGGCTTAAGCGTATCCCTCGGTCTTTTCATCCGTTCGTGACCATCCGGCGGTGCTAGTCAAAGATTCCTGCTTCAGGGGTCTTATGGGGAAGAGCAGTTCTGTCCCGGGCGGGGGTTTTGTGTCCGTCGTAGGCGCATTTTTTGAAGGGGCCTTCTTTGTCCATGAGGATGCGCATGTGTGGGTCGGCGTGATTCAGCCACCAGGTGCTGAGCCCGAGAGCAGGCTCCAGCCGTAAGTGTTCCCAGGCCCGCCAAATCGCTTCCATCCGAATCAGGGCTTCGGGGTGTTTGTACCACTCAGGGCACCACGCGAACGCTGCGCCCTCATTAACTTCCCTGACATATGACTGAGCCATCAGCTCGGCGAAAAACTCCAGAACATTGGGGTAAACCAGCTCCGGCTCAGGTTCGGCATGGCCGTAGCCGCTGTTGCTGGCTGAAACATCTTCGTCGTCGAAGGCGTCCCCGAACTCCCCGCTCACCCCCGGTCACCGTCCGTCCATGGATTGTGGGCGGCAACAGCCACAGGGGCACGACGCTCTATTGTTTCCTTGGCGGCGAGGGAGTCCTTAACCTTCTGGGCGTGCGGTCCGTTCATCCAGGGGATGGTTTCGATCATGGTTGCCGGGGCTCCGGAGGCGAGTAGGATCGCCCGGAACCTCGGGAGCGCGGTCAGGTCGGCGACGGACAGGATCTCGTCTTTGTTCTCCTGCCGGGAGGACGAGGATCCGGTTTTGCTGTGGCTGCGGGAGACGTTGATGTAGCTGTACTGGCCGATCAGGCGGGAGAGCTCATCGAGGTAGCCGACTTCGGAGACGCCGCCACCGTAGATTTTCACGTTCGACGCGGACCAGAGTTTCCGCATGCCTTCCAGGGACCAGACCTCCACGCCTTGGGACCAGGACTGCAGGATGGTCATGAGGATGATCCCGCGGGAGCCGTAGTGGCTGTACTGGTCGGGCAGGGCCTTCCAGCGGCAGACGTTCGCTGCCTCATCGAGGATCCCCAGCAGCGGGGTGGCGAGCCGGCCGCCGGGCTGGGAGGTGGCGTATTTTTCGGCCGCTTCCACGACGGCGACGGTCAGGGCCGTGACGAGGGGGCCAGCTGTGCCGACGCCTTCACGGGAGAGGCTGTAGAGCGTGCCTTTGCCGCGCACGAAGTCCTCTGGGACGAACTGCGGCCGCGGGTCGGTGTCCACCGTCGTGTCGCGCAGGGGCGTGACCCACTGGCTGACCTCGCGGTCGGTCAGGCAGGAAACCATTTGCCTGGCGGTGCCGTAGACGCCGGCCCGCTGCTTTTCCGGTTCGCGGATGTGTCCCATCACCATGTCCGAGAGCAGGTCATAGCCGGCGGTCCTGAGCAGTTCTGCGGGGGCCTCGTCGTGCGGGCGGGTCAGCCAGGTGTAGACCTGTGTGACCGGGGCGGAGTCGAGTGAGGCGGCGAGCAGGAAGGCTTTGAGCAGGTTCTGCCCTGCCGGGTCGAAGTAGGCATCGGGTTTGGTCCCGGGTTCCCGGGAGCCGTTGGCGAAGTGCTGTGCCAGGTTCCCGGCTGTGGCTTCGTTCTTCACGTAGGACAGCGGGTTCCACCACCAGATGGGATCTTCTTCGGCGACGGCCTGCGGGTCAAAGACCCACACGGCGCCGGCCTCTGAACGGATCGGGCGGGTGACGTCGACGATGTCGCGCTTGTTCGAGGTGGCGATCACGGCGCCGGGTGCGTCCAGGATTGCCGGGACGGCGTAGGAGGTGGTCTTCATCGTGCGGGGACCGGCGATGAGGATCAGCATGTCCTCCCAGGACGCCCACAGCGGGCGTTTCCCGGCGACGCTGCGGCCAAGCCGCACACCCGTGGAGTTCTCCACGCCGAGTCGCACGGCCGTGGCCGTGGCTCCTTTGGTGCCCAGGTGATCGAGGTCTTTGCCGCGGCCCATGTGGACGGCGGCCTTATCCACCCGGGTGCGCTTGTGCGCTGTCCTGGAGCGGACCACCAGCACTGTCACCGTCAGGGCAATCAATGTACCGAGGAGCACGCAGGCGACGATGGTGGACTGGACCGGCCAGGGAACCCGGCCCTTGACCAGGCCTGCCACCAGATCAATCGGGTGGGCCGGCGGCGCCGAGAGGCCGGCCATCCAAGATCCAAGATGGGCTGAGACCCAGCTGCCGCCCCCAATGACGACAGCTGCGCCGATGGCCAGCCAGATCCCCAGCCCGTCGCCCATCCCTGTCCCTTTACGGTTCGGAGCACTCATGCCGCACCCTCTTCCTGGACCGGAACAGCCGCTTCCAGCAGGGACTCTGCAGGTATCTCTATTCGCTTAGGTTCGTTGGCCTGTTCTGCGGCCGTGATTAGCGTTTGAGCAGGTGATGTCGGTTCGGAGCCCTTGGGGGCCTGTACCGACAAACCATCGACGAGAGTGACGGTTTGGGCGTAATGTCGACGCATGCTCGCTCCTTGTGAAGTTGGTAGCTGATGGTGCTGGTGGCGTTGCCCGGTGGCGGCGCCATGGATCCGGCGTTCTGGAGTGCGCAGGCGGCCGAGGACTTTGAGCAGGAGATCGTTGATCAGTACGCGCTGGCGATGGCCGCGGCTGGTCTGAGCGACTCGCATATCCGCAATACCCGGGCCACGATCATCGAGTTCGCCCGGTCGGTGACGGGCCCGCTGTGGGCGGCGACCTGCCAGGACGCCGACCGGTTCCTGGCCGAACAGAGGCGGCTGGGCCGCAGCGTGAGCACCAGGGCCGGCAAGGCAGGGACTCTGGCGCTGTTTTATGAGTTCATGATCAGCCGTTACCAGGGCCGGATCCATCGGGTGGCCGGAGTGCTGGTCGAGCAGCCCATCGATGAGTTCAACCGCCAGTCCGGGGCGTCGCTGGGCAAGGTCCGGGTGCCGCCGTCCGATGACGAGATCGAAACGTTCTTTAGCTGTTGGCGGCACTCGATCCCGCAGGCCCGCAAGTACCTGCCCGCCGCGCGGGACTACTTCGCTGCCTCGCTGTGGCGTCGGCTGGGTTTGCGGATCAACGAGACGGTGATGCTCGACATCCGTGACTGGCGCCCGGACCTGGGCGGGTTCGGCAAGCTCCATGTCCGGTTTGGCAAGGGAGCACAGGGCCGTGGCCCGAAGCCGCGTCTGGTGCCCGCGATCAATGGCGCGGCCGAGCTGATCGACTGGTGGCTGGGCGAGGTCCGACACCAGTACGGCGATGACTGGGCTGATCCCGACGCACCGTTGCTCCCCTCGGAGCGGTTCGACCGCGAGCTGGGGCGATGCGGCCGGGTCGGTGGCAACGCGTTGCGGCGCAGCCTGGGGTTGCAGGTCGAGCAGTGGTTGCCGGCATGGTCGGGTCGGATGACTCCCCACGTTCTGCGGCATTACTGCGCTTCCTCGCTGTACGGGGCCGGGATGGACATCAAAGCGCTTCAGGAGTTGCTGGGGCATCAGTGGCTCGCGACTACCTCGGGTTACATCCACGTGCGCAGCGAGCACGTCGAGCTGGCCTGGAAGAACGCCAATGAGCGGGTCGAGTCCCGCTTCGCGACTACACAGAAGGAAGGATGATGCCGTGCTGTGGAATCTGCGGATCAGAGCCGCCGAACGCGGGGTCTGGAAGTCGGCGCAGATGCGCCGGATGCTCGCCGATGCCGGGCTGGAGATCAGCGCCGGGAAGATGTCCTCGTGGTGGGCCGGGACACCGGCGACGATGAGACTCGAGGAGCTCGACGTGCTCTGCTCAGTGTTGAAGTGCACGCCGACGGACCTGATGAGTCCCGAGCCGGACAAGGTCGCTGCACGTCGTCCACGCGCGACCGAGACCGTCAACGGCGATGACCCGGGCCACGGCGCAGGCAATGGCGGGGTATCGCCGATCGTCACGCCGAGATTCGGCAAGCCACGGTCCGAGCCGCCCCTATAGGCAGGGCTGTTGTGAGTCCTGCCCCGGGCCCGACGGCGCCGCTGCGGCCGCCATCGATGTGCCCCCGCTGCCAGATCAACCGGGTCGCGTGGACCTTCCCCCGGGTGGACTATTGCTATGACTGCCTTCCCGGCGGCCCGTTCAGCGCACCGCCGTGTTCCAAGTGCGGCACCAGCATGGGCTACTTCAGCCAAGGCTTGTGCGCCAGCTGCCATCCCGGCAGTCCGCAATACCCAGGCTCGTGCAAGGACTGTCTGGCGTGGGGCGTCTACCGCCGCTACAACTGGACGTGCTGGCCTTGTCGTTGGTGGCGCTCCCACAACCCGGAAGGAATCTGCGACTTTTGCGGGCGCACCGCCCGTATCGGGGAGCGGCGGGCCTGCCGGCTGTGTCTGGAACAGGCCCGCATGATCCAAGAGCCCGGACATGGCCTGGACCTGGCCGGCGCGAATAAGGCCGGCCACCAGCTCTTCTTCGCCAACATGAGCTTCCACCGCCGTGGAGCACCACCGTTGAGCCCGGAGCAACGCGCCCCATGGAAGCGGCGGGACAAGAACTACCTGCCTGGCACCGGATCCGCCGCCGACAACGGCGAGCAGATGACGTTGTTCGACCTGGCGCCCGACCTGAAGGTTGTCGCGGCGCGTGCCCGCCTCGAAGACAACGACCTGACCCGCTATTGCGCCGCCATCGTCCGTGAACACGCCGCGAGGGCCGGCTGGAGCAAGCGGCAACGCAACGACGTAACCCGCTCGCTGCGGCTGCTGCAGGGTCTGCGGCTCAGCCCGACCGCGAAGATCCGCGCTACCGACGTCCTCCAACTTCGCCAATACTCCGGCAACGTCATCTCCACGATCGACGTTCTGGCCGCGGCCGGCCTGCTCATCGAGGACCGGCCGACCCGGATCGAACGCTACTTCGCTGCCAAGACCAGCACCCTGCCGCCGGTCATGAAGGACCAGCTCGAGGTGTGGCTGCAAGTCCTGACCAACGGCGCACACCAGGCGCCACGGCAGATCCCGCGCGACCCAGGGACCATCAGGGCGCACATCCTGGGCATCGAACCCATCATCCACGCCTGGGCCGAGGCAGGCTTCCAGTCTTTCGCCGAGGTCACCCGCGCCGACATCACAGCCGCGCTGGACGAAACGAGGGTCCGCCGCCACGTCGCCGGGAACGGGCTCAAGTCGCTCTTCACGACCCTCAAAGGCCGCCGGCTCATCTTCGCGAATCCGACCCGCGGGATGAAGGCGTCCCCGAAGGGGAGCACTATCCCTCTCGCTCTGGACGCCGCAGTGATCCGCGAGGAGTTGAACTCCCCGAACCCGGTGGTCGCCCTCGCGGTTGCCTTGGTTGCCTTCCACGCGCTGACCAAGAAACAGCTCAGCGAGCTGCGGCTCACCGACATCAGCGACGGACATCTTGTACTGGGCAACCGCGACATTCCGCTGGCCGCGCCCGTGCGCACCCGCCTGGCAGCCTGGCTCGACCAGCGCAACCGGACCTGGCCAGGCAGTGCCAACCCGCACCTGCTCATCAACCGGCGTACGGCGCCCAGGCTCCTGCCCGTCAGTCGGCAGTTCCCCTGGACCGGATTGACGCTGCGGCCCCAGGCGCTGCGCGAGGACCGTATCCTGCACGAGATCCACGCGACCGGCGGCGACGTCCGCCGCATTTGCGATCTCTTCGGGCTCAGCGTCGAAGGCGCCACCCGCTACCTCAACACCGTAGAGCACCCGGACCTCACCCTTGAGGGCGAACAGGTTCCCCGAACCTGAGCACCAACACCCGCTGCAGCCCCCGGGCATGCTCAGGTTCGCGCCGAAAGCGTCAAAATTCACGCGAACTTCTCAACGTTATCGTGCCAGCGCTTGTTCGTATCGTGCAGCGATTTTTCAACGCTGGTTAGCTTCAACGCCACCGGAATGCCGGGGCGGCCGCCGACCTTGAACAGGAACTTCCCCAGCCCGGGCCGCACCCGCTTGCGGGAGCCCCCCACATCCGTCCAGGACCCGGGGTCGGCCCAGGAGATGAGCCGGGCCTGCTCTGCCCGGGAGAGCGTGACGGCCTTGTTCAGCTTCTCCATTTCACCTCCTGGCAGCGCCCCGCAGACCACCATGCCGGAGCGTTCGACAAATCCGCGGGCCTTCATCCGTTCGGACTCGGTCGGCAGCGCCTCCAAGTCACTCATCGTGTGGGTGATCATCGCCTGGCCCACCCCTTCAGTCCTGTTCAGGCGGGTGAGGGAGTCGACCCGGTCCACCATGCCTTCCCCGGAGCGCAGCGCCCGCCCCAGTTCATCCATGACCACAAAGTAGTTCCGCCGCGCCTCCAGCCCGGCATCGGCGAGGGCGTGGGCGACCTGCACCGTGGCAAACCCGGTGGACCAACACGCCAACAGGCAGGCGGCCTGAATGTCGCGCTGGGTGTCGGAGATCCCCGAAAGGTCAAAGACGACCGGCTGGGAGAGGTTCATCGGCTGGTCCGTCGGCCGGGAGAACATGTCACCGAAGCGGCCGGCCCCGTTGAGGGAATACAGGGAGGTGCGCAGCTGGTCCGGGGCGTCCTTAATGACGTCGATCAGATCCCCGATCAACGGCACCCGGCCCAGACGGTCATCCAGGATGTGCAGTGCCCGGTCGAGCAGGGATTCCTCCTGGGCGCTGGGTTTCTGGGTCCGCACAATTGTGACCAGCGCCGTGACCATGTTCAGCCGCCGGTTGTGGGCGTCGGCGGTGAGTTCTTCGGCCAGCCTCTGGGCCTGCGCCGCCTTGCCCAGCAGGCGCTTCGCCCCGCCCTCATCTGTGGCCCGGGCGGCGGTTGCCCGGTGGTCGTCGGCGGCGGTGCGCAGCCGGGCGGCCGCGCCGGTGGCCTCCCCGGGATCGAGGACGTTCAGGTGGCCGCGGCCCGGCCCCAGGCTGATGACCTGCCCGTCCATGGCCTTGATCAGGTCCACATAGTCCGGCTTCAAGTCCCCCAGGATGAGGGGGTTGATGCCCCGGCCGGCCAGGCCCAGCACCATGTGCCGCACCAGCCCCGCAGGCCCGGCCGGCGGCCGGAAGCGTGCGCGTGCCGGCGGTGGTGCTGGTGTGTTTGATCCAGCGGGGGAACATCACAGGGCCTCGCGGATCTCTTCGGGAACCTTCAGGTGCTTGGGCAGGACCAGGCCCAGCGGCAGAGAGGCGGCAAAGGCCGAGTCCTGGGAGCCGTAGGCGCGGCGCAGCAGCAGCCGGGCCGACGGGCCAAGGTTGCCTTCCACCGTGGCCACCGCATCGGCCAGGTTCTCCGGTGAGAGGACGGTGGCGGTGACCACCAGGCCGAAGTTGACCAGCCCGGCCCCCTTCGCCTCTTCGGCGGCGGTGGCTTGGGCTGCGCGGGCGTCCACGAGGGAACGGGCCGTGGGACGGTTCGTCGAGGAGGCCCTGGTCAGGGCGTTCGTCTGGTCCGATTCGACCATGGCGGCGGCCCGGCCCGAGTCAATGGGCCGGTACAGCAGCGTCACCCGTTTGCGGTCGATGTCCCCGTGCCGGGCCACCAGTCGGGCTAGCACGGCGGAGAGGATGTGGCCGCGCGGTGCCCGTGACGGCTGTGGAAGACCGGGCCGAAGCGGCCCGCCTGACGTTGCAGACGCTGGAATCCCGCGGAGGCCACGACGCGGAACTGGCACGGGGCGCCGTCGTGATCGTCTCCGAGTCCACCGACGCCAAACGCACCATGAGCGGCGACGCACTCAAACGCGCCAAAGCTGAAGCACAGCGCATCGCCGACGGCTTCGCCCCCCATGTCCGCGCCATTGTCCGGATCCCCTACGATCCGGCCCTGGTCAATGGACCCATCAGGTACGACGCCCTACAACCGGCCACACGGAGGGCCTGGCTGGCAGCAGCGGCCGCCGTCGCCAAAGGATTCTAGCGACACGCGGCCAAAATAACTTTGATCATACGAAACATAGGCAAGGATCGAGCTATGACACCGATGAAGAAGCGAACGGGCAGGCCCAGCCGTGGCCCGCGTGACGTCTTCACCGTCAAGCTCACCCTGAGTGACGGCGAACGGCTCCGCGAACTAGCGGACCTGCAAAAGCAGTCCTATCAGGATCTCCTCGAAATGATCGTGAGTCAGTCCCTGTCCGATGTCGATCTGGGAAAGCTCAAAAATCAGGGGGCCTTATTCAGTAAGGCCAGTTAAACGAGGAAGGCCCGCCTAAAAGGCGGGCCTTCGTATCAAGTTATTCAGCTCTCCACCGCATTAGCTGGCAGGCGGTCCGGTGAAGGGCTCCCACAGTCACACCTTCATTGCGAAAGGTACTGCATGCCCTCTAGTGTACATGCGCGCGCTTTAAAGCCCAGCGAACCACTGCCTCTCACGCGGCTTCGGCGTGTCAACCGCGCCCGCGAAACCGACTCTGCCGTGGTCCTGGCCGCCGTGCCCAAAGGCAGCGTCCGTGCCGCCCACGGCCGCCAATCCATGAAAGCGCTGCTCCACCACGAGGCGTTCGCTGCCCGCAACCGCAACGGCCAGGCCACCATCATGGCCGTCCTTTCCGCCCTGACCGAGCGCGCCGATTACGACACCATGACCACCCGCCCCGGCTGGGACGCCCTCATCACCGCCACCGGAACCTCCAGAACAACCGTGGCACGCGTCCTGCGCCTTCTGCTCGCCTGGGGCATCATCGGCCGTGTCGCCGCCGGCCGGCAGGCCAAATACGCAGCGACCGGCCCCGACGGGGACCGCATCAACGAAGCCGCCGTCTACGTCCTCTGCACCCCCTCCCCCCTAGCCCTTGTGCACAAAGTTGGCACCCCTCCCGCCCTAGGCGGTTCTCACCTTAAGAAAAAAAAGTTAACCCATACGCGCGCACGAGAAAATAACTTCACTAAGGACGTGGCTTCGCCACGACTCATTGTTGATGGCGGCGCAAGCGCCGCACCTGCCGCCCAGGTGCCATGGCGGCCAGAAATCCAGTGGCCCTCCCACCGGACGACAAGCCGCCGAATACAGCGTGTCGCCGCTGCTGCGGAGATCCGCAACCGGAGTTTTCCCCTGCGGTGCATGACGACCAAGGACGTGGCCAGCACGTGCCGGGACTTCTTCCTGGCCGGCTGGACCGTCGCCGACCTCCTGCACGCCCTGGACTGGAAGCCCGACGGCACCGCCTGGCCGCACAGCGGCGCACCCGACACCAAAGACGCTTGGCGGATGCGCGGCTGGCTCCGCCACCGCCTCGGAGCCTGGCGCACCGAAGCCGCCGAGCCGCTGCGTTCCCGCGACCAGCAAGCCGCCGCCCGCCAGGCCGAGCAACGCCGGCAGCAGGAAACCGAGAGCCGCCGCGTGCTCGAACGCCAGGCAGAACGCGCCGCCCGGCTCAGCGAAGGGGCCTCTCCAGCCAAGGTCACCGCCCTGGCACAGATCCGGGCCATCTTCGATGCAAGCCGTTGAAACCACGGCCCAGAACTCTTATCCCTCTCTCAGCAGTTCGGGGACTGGAAGTTGTCATGGCCAGCACTTGAAAT
This sequence comes from Pseudarthrobacter sp. P1, assembly GCF_050156935.1. Taxonomy (NCBI): domain Bacteria; kingdom Bacillati; phylum Actinomycetota; class Actinomycetes; order Micrococcales; family Micrococcaceae; genus Pseudarthrobacter; species Pseudarthrobacter sp. P1. The sequence goes on from NZ_CP189587.1 coordinate 33,320, forward strand.
TCGCGGTAGCGGGGCGGATTCTTATCGAAGCGTTTGTCCCTCGCCGACCATGAAGAGGTGCCGTGATGTCAGTTGAGGACGAGGACCAAATCGACCAATGGGTGCGCGAATTCGGCTCCAATCGACCGCAGTTGAAGCTTGCAACCAGAAGGATTCAGAGCGCTGTCGTTGCACGGCTCGAGGACGTCGGAATCCGGGTCCTCGCCTATCTGGACGTGGATGTCCATCGTGCCATCGGATCCCTCGATAAGACTTTCACCGTGCTTGAGCGTGTGAACAAGACGGCGGAGCAGAAGGAGCGGGGAGAGTTTGGCTACTGTGGCCAGCATCTGATTCTTCGCGTGGATTCAAATGCGCTTCAAAGAGTCGGCGTCGAGAACGAAGGACAACGATTTGAAGTTCAGTTTCGAACGATTCTTCAACACGACTGGGCCGAGTTTGAACATGACATCCGCTACAAAGGAAGCACTCCAGCCCCGCCCATTGTGAACAGGGCATTCACTCTGGCGTCGGCGCTGATTGAGCTGACAGACAAAGAGTTTGGCACCATCAATGAGGTGGTTGCCAAGAAGGAATCCGAGGATGGCCGGCAGAGCACTGGAGACAAACAGCGCCAGATTACCGGCAGAGACCTGAGAGTCCTGCTGGAGGGCGCTCTGCCTCGCCATCCCCGAAGCAGAGCGGAGGACTACAAATGGATGGCCAAGCTTCTTCGGCGCCACAGGGTCCTCACCACATCCCAAGCCGCTGAGCTCCTTGCGACAGCAGAGTGGGACCAAATCTCAAGGAAGCTCAACTACCAGAGCAAGCCAGGGCACATCCGTGCCCTCGACGATTTTCTCCTGATGAACTGGGGCCGACGGTATATCGACGCCAGCGTCGACATGAGCCATGATGCGAATCGTCGGGACAAACTCAAGTTCCGATTGGCTTGCCTCATCGGCTAGGGGTCTGAAGAGGATAGGTGCGGGAATCACTTGCCGGTGTCAGGCCAAGCCGCAGTGGCCAAGGGAAGGGTCTTTAGCACCCGCACCGAACCTGTCAGGTTGCGGTGCCGCGCACCGTCCGGGCTGGCGGGAGGGTGTTGATGGGCGGGTTCGTGGACAGTATTCTGAACGTCACCCCTGCCCTGGCGTTGACGCTTGTGGGGCTGCTGGTGTTCGCCGAGGACGCCCTGTTCGTCGGATTCGTGATCCCGGGAGAGACCGCCGCGGTCCTGGGTGGGGTGGTGGCCAGCCGCGGTCACGTACAGCTGTGGCTGATGATGGCCTTGGTTGTGCTGGCCGCAATCATCGGGGACACGGTCGGTTATGAAATTGGCAAACACTTCGGGCCCCGGGTGCTTAACCTGAAGGTGATGGATCGGCGGCGGGCGGAGCTGGAAAAGGCTCAGGACTTCCTGCGCCGGCGCGGAGGCTCGGCCGTATTTCTGGGCCGGTTCGTCGCGTTCTTCCGGGCGGTCATGCCTGCCCTTGCCGGCACCTCTCGCATGCACTACCCCCGGTTCCTGGCTTTCAACGCCGCGGGTGGACTGGTCTGGGGTGTGGGGTTTGTCCTGCTGGGCTTTCTGGCTGGCAACTCCTACGAAGGCGTGGCCAAAATCGCCGGCCGGGACGTCACCGTCATCGTCGTTCTGGTAGCCCTAGCCGCACTCATTATCTGGCGTGTGCGGAAGGCACGCCGGGAACGGCGCCGGACCGGCACCCCGCCGGCCGGAGGACGGAACGATTCCGTAGACGATGCGCCGGAGGCCCAGTGATGTCCGGCCACCCCATCAGCGGTGCCGGGCCGCCCGGGGACCCGGGGGCTGACTTGGAGCGGAACAGTGGTTGGCGCCAAGCCTCCGGGGTTGGCTTTAGGTCAGGGTCGGGGTCAGGGGACGGCTTAGGGCTACTTTTCCGCGAGATGGTTCCCGAGCCTCTGGTCTCTGGTGTGGCAGGCCGCTAATCGCTCCCTGTACCACCTCTTCCGGTCGGTCGCGGAAACGCAAGGTATCTCCGATTTCGAGATGCCATGCAAGTGGGCGATGGTGTGGCCAGCCATTCAGACGTGCCGGCCCGTCATGGGCCCTGCTCCACCGTGGTCAGGCGGGTCCTACGCGGGAATGGAGTCGAAAACGTCGAGAATGCCGGCAGCGGCAGCCGATCCCATTCCAGGTGGGAGCTCCCAGGGGTAGGCTTTACAGTCGGGGGAATGCCTCGGTCATGAGTGGTGATAGCAATGAAACGCTACAAGCCAGCGTCATGGCTGGCTTTCTTGGTGACAACAATTCTTCTGTTTGTGATGGGCCCCGCGGCCGCGCTCGGCGATGTCCCGAGCCAGGGCGTCAACGCGATCAATCATTCGAGCCGGGCCACCTTTCACCCGCTGGCGGTGGCGCCTTCGGCGTCCCTCGTGTTTAGAGGGACGGCAAACGTCGTCCTGCGGCACTACGACTACTGCACGACGCAGCGGCGGTTCATTGGAGAACAGACCTACGCCCGGCCTGTGACGCTCCTGGTCGGTCCCAGCCTCCATGACAGCAACGGCGTCCGCGACCCCAACCCGTTCACGTTCTCACTGGCGACGGATGTGCAGGCAGCTGACGGAGCATGGGGTTTGACCTCGTCCTTTTACGGACGGATCATCGGCGGCTCGCAGCGGGACATCCTGTTTGTCTACTGGAGCTTCACCTACGACGCCCAGACGGGGGCCATCAGTGGAACCTTGGCCAATAGCCACAAGTACGACGCGGCAGCCTTGAATCTTGTCTTTTCCCAAGACCTGCCCACCTGCATCCGCAACTCCGGGGTCTACCCGTTGGCGGATGACTTGAACATCGACGGGTACAGAACGGCCCTGGCAGGAAACATAGGCGATCAGTCGGCACACATCCAGGTGCTGGGCTCATCGTGGAACGGCAACCGCGACATCTTTATTGACGCAACCCTGAGCCGGTAGGGGCTGGGGCTGAGTAGGATCCGTGCAGCCGTTAGCGCTAGCAGGATTGCCGTTTGAGGTAGGGGTTGGGATCAGTGTTTGTGGCTGGTGATTTTCTGACTGGCGTGCAATCCGCCGGTATGGGCGGTCGGTGGTGTGCCGTCGGGGTCAGTATTTCCGTTGCGTGAGCTGGCCCCATGCTGTCCGGGGCGGGATCGCTCGGGCACGGAACCCCGCAGCCGGTGTCGGGCGGCCGTCAGGTTGATGGACGCTTCGTCCCCTCCAAGGCACGACGTCAAACCACCTGTACAGGAAATGCCGGTTATCGTCCGGGGGTGCAGCCCGGTTGCGTTCCCCGGCACTTGTACGTGCCGCCGGGTTGCAGTGTGATGCCGGCGAAGAGCTGCGGGACCGTCACAAGGTGGTATCCCTTCTCCTGCAGCGAAGAGATGAGCTGGTCCTGCCCGTCAACGGTGCTGGCATGGATGTCGTGCTGGAGGACGATCGATCCGGGCCGGATGAGGTCCAGAATGCGCGGCAGGAACACCTCCTTGTTCCGAGACTGCCAATCCAGCGAGTCCACACTCCACATGATCTGCGGCAGGCCAACCGCGCGGGCGACGATGGCGTTCGTGTCTCCGTAGGGTGGCCGAAAGAACGCCGGCGTTACGCCGGCGGCTTTTTGAATGGCTTCGGTGTCACCTTGTATTTCACCGACCACGCCGGCCACGGGGAGTTTGGTCAGGTGTGGGTGGCTCATGGTGTGGTTGCCGATCACGTGCCCGGCGTCAGCCACCGACCGGGAGATCTGGGGAAAGCTATTGATGAAGGCGCCCTGTTCGAAGAAGGTGGCAAAGACCTGGTGCTGGGCGAGGATGCCCAGCAGTCGGCTGGTCTGGGTGTTGGGGCCGTCGTCGTAGGTCAGGGCGGCGCACGGGACGATGTCGCAATTGATGTGCCGCAGGGCGCCCGGCGCCGCGGCCGGCACGTTGAACGGGGCGTTGGCCCTGGCGGCCCGGCGCACCGCGGCTCCGGCCGGGGAGAGCATCCGCACCGTGGCCTCGGGCGCCAGCGTCACGGTCACCGGGTGGGCCAGCGGGGCTCCGGTGCCGGGATCCTCGTTGAGGGAAACGTCCAGGTCCCCGGCGGGTGTGAAGGCAAGGGCGGACAGGAGGTCTGCGTCCGGGAGGCGTCCGGCGGCGTGCAGGCGTGCAATGGATCCGAACCCCGGGGTCGTGGCGGCGGCCGAGGCGTCAACGATAAGTGTGCGCAAGGTGCCGACCCGGTCCGGGGAGACCAGGTCGAGTCCGGCGTAGGAGGCGCCGGTGGCCAGGTCATCGAAGGTGATGGTTTCGGTGCGCTGGGCGATGGTTGCGTTCACGAGCCTGGTCTGGACCAGACTGGATCCGACGAGGTTGCCGGTGGCCAGCACGAGCTGGTGGCTGATGGAGAGTCCGCTGGTGAGCGGGCCGGCCGCCGCGTCGGGCACGGAGGGCTGGTGCCGGCCTCCGGCATTGGCGTCCATCAGCCCCAGCAACCGCGCGTCAAGTATGTTGTTGAACGCCTCGGCCCCGCCAAGGTACTGCCAGCTGGGGTCGCTACGGAAAACGGATTTTATTGTGTCGTAAGGAAGAGGATTTCGGTGGTTCTGCGGCACGTTGGAGTCCGTTTTCCGCGCCGGGGCTAACCGTTGGTGGGTTTGAGTATTCGTTGTGCTTGAGGGCGGGGCTCGCCGGTGGGTGAGACGTACCGGTAGAGGGTCTGCCGGGAGACGCCGAGTTCTTTGGCGAGTTTCCCGATGTGAGTCTCGGACTGGCCCATGGCAGACATCGCGAGACGGATCTTCGCCGGCGTCATCGTGAAGGGTCGCCCACCCTTGTGTCCCCGGGCCCGGGCTGAAGCCATGCCCGCTTTGGTGCGTTCGGAAATGAGTTCGCGTTCGAATTCGGCGAGGGCGGCAAAGATGCCGAAGACAAGCTTCCCGGCCGCAGTCGTTGTATCGACTGCGGCCCCCTGCCCGGTGAGGACTCTTAGCCCGATCCCCCTGGCTGTGAGGTCATGGACGGTGTTCACGAGGTGGTGGAGATTTCGCCCGAGTCGATCGAGTTTCCACACCAGCAGGGTGTCCCCGTCACGCATTCCCTTCAGGCACGCGGCCAATTCGGGCCGGTCGTCTTTTTTCCCCGAAGCATGATCTTCGTAGAGGTTCCCCGGCTCGACTCCCGCGGACAGGAGTGCATCGCGTTGCAGATCGGTGCTTTGGGATCCGTCCGCTTTTGAGACCCGCATGTATCCGATCAGCATGCTTCGTTCCCCTGTCATTTATACGAACGTATAAATGACAGGGGAAATGGCCATGCTCGTCGGCTACATGCGCGTCTCCAAGGCCGACGGGTCCCAATCCACGGACCTGCAGCGCGATGCGCTCCTGGCCGGAGGCGTCGACAAGGACGCCCTCTATGAGGACCGGGCCTCGGGGAAGAAGGAGGACCGGCCCCAGCTGGCCGCCTGCCTCAAGGCCCTGCGCCACGGCGACACCCTCCTCGTGTGGAAGCTGGACCGGCTCGGCCGGGACCTGCGCCACCTGGTCAACATCGTCCATGACCTGACCGAACGCGGCATCGGCCTGAAGGTCCTCACCGGGCAGGGCGCGGCCATCGACACGACCACCGCCTCGGGGAAGCTGGTCTTCGGGATCTTCGCGGCCCTGGCCGAGTTCGAGCGCGAGCTGATCTCCGAACGCACGATCGCCGGCCTTGCCTCGGCCCGGGCCCGGGGACGGAAGGGTGGGCGCCCGCACAAGATGACGGCGGCGAAGGTCCGCCTCGCCATGGCCTCCATGGGCAAGCCCGAAACCAAGATCGGCGACCTGTGCACCGAACTGGGCGTCACCCGCCAGACGCTGTACCGGCACGTGTCACCGGCAGGGGAACTGCGACCGGACGGAGCAAGGCTCCTCTCCCGACAGTAGCGTCCCTGCCATAGTGAACATTGGCCGAACCCGCACGCGTATTGGAAGATCGGCCCTATGAGCAGTCTAAATTTCAAGGCTGTCTCGAACGCGAACCTTATCCCCGACCAACCAGGCGCTCCACTCATTTCCGGCAGCATCGGAGCCGGGCCGATGAACCCCCTCTGGCCCACCGAGGTTCGTGACCATCGGGCGACCTGCCCGGTAGGTGCAGCCACCGGCCCCTCCGCTAGAAGGCGGTGATGGTCAGCCGACACGCCAGGGCTCCTGCAAAGTCTTTGATGGGCGGCTTGGGTCTTAAGATGTGAGACGACGCGGGCGGGGCTGTTAAAAGGCGAGTGTGATGTCTCAAGACACCGGTGACAGTTCTGCACCAGTACATCGGTAGCACTCGGTGTCTCAAGACATCGGTGACACTTACCCCATTTCCGGCGGGTTCTGGAACATTGCAATGGCATGCTTCAAGCTCAGATACGTGACGCCGTCTGGGAACGGATAGTCATATTTCGTGATCAATTCACCCTCCATCGAGATCACCATCAACTCCGCCTGATCCCAGACGACTTTCACCATGGCGCTGCGTAGTAGCTTGCCCAAATAGAGCTCCACACCCGCAACCCGCAGGCACCTGTTCTTATTGACCCGCATCAGCTGACTGCCGGTCGCCTCCATGTGCTCGGTGCGCAGCGTGGCACTAAGTTTGGCCGGCTCCGGGGTTGAACCGTCCTGCGGCGGTGGCGATTGCTCTTCACTGGGCCATACGGCCAGGACGGCTTCGCCGACGCCCGGAGGAGGCGCGGTGCTGTGCTTCATCCATTCCCCGGGTGCGAGGGGCTCAGCGACCGGTGTGGCATCCCACGCCTCCTGCGGTGTCATCCGATCCTCCAAGGCCTGATGGCCGCGCTGCGTATTGTAGGCCTGGTCAAAGACCTCAACCTGCGCCTGCAGTTCGGCCAGGTCCTTGGCGAAAGGTTGCTTCTTCAACCACTTGAACAGCGTCGAATGAAAGCGCTCATTCTTCCCCTGAGTCGTGGGCTTATACGGCTTGCCGGTAATCGTGGCAACGCCGAGACTGTTGGCGTACGCGACCAGTTCGCTGATCACGCCCCGACGGATGGGGTTCAGGGCCTCGCCATTGTCACTGAGCAGGCGCTGTGGTATTCCGTGGGCGGCGACACCCATGCGGAAGACCTTCACCGCGTCCGGACCGTTCTCCGTCCTTGCCACTAACGAGGCCACGGCCAGGCGGGAATGGTCATCGAGCAGCTGGAAGATCACGCATTTGCGACCGCCTTCCACCACGTACTCGGTAGCATCGAGCTGCCAGCAGGCGTTGGGCATCGGATAGCGGAAGGAACGGTAGGAGGAGCGGGGACGCTTCTGCGGGGCCGGGGTGACAAGGCCGCGTTCGCTGAAGATCCTGGCCAGGGACGCAATCGAGGGGGTTTGCATGCCAAGCTTGCGCATTTGGTCGTGCACGCTGATCGGACCGTGGTCCCAGCCTGCGTCTTCCATGGACTTGCGCATGGCGACGGCTTGGTCTTTGAGGGTTTCGGTGGTGGCGTTGGGCGAGGTCTTCGGGCGGCGGGAACGGGGTTCGAGTGCGGCTGCTTGTCCTTCGGTGCGGGCTCGTTTGAGGATTTGGTAGAACGTTTTGCGGCTGATGTGGTTCTCGGTGCAAAACGCTGTGACAGCTCCTCTGGGTGCGTCTTCTGGCCATCGGGCGATGGCCAGGCGTATCGTCGGTTCAACTGGATCATTTTTCACACAATCCAGTTCAGCAGCCCGCCGTTGGCCTTCGTGCCAGAGGCGGGCTGTGTGCTTGCCGAGGTTAAAAGGTGGGGTGAAGTGTCACCACCAAGGAGCACTGTTGTGTCACCGATGTCGTGAGGCAGAACTGTTACCGATGTCCTGCGAGATAACACTGTTAAAAGGCGAGTGTGATGTCTCAAGACACCGGTGACAGTTCTGCACCAGTACATCGGTAGCACTCGGTGTCTCAAGACATCGGTGACACTTACCCCATTTCCGGCGGGTTCTGGAACATTGCAATGGCATGCTTCAAGCTCAGATACGTGACGCCGTCTGGGAACGGATAGTCATATTTCGTGATCAATTCACCCTCCATCGAGATCACCATCAACTCCGCCTGATCCCAGACGACTTTCACCATGGCGCTGCGTAGTAGCTTGCCCAAATAGAGCTCCACACCCGCAACCCGCAGGCACCTGTTCTTATTGACCCGCATCAGCTGACTGCCGGTCGCCTCCATGTGCTCGGTGCGCAGCGTGGCACTATTTGGCCGGCTCCGGGGTTGAACCGTCCTGCGGCGGTGGCGATTGCTCTTCACTGGGCCATACGGCCAGGACGGCTTCGCCGACGCCCGGAGGAGGCGTGGTGCTGTGCTTCATCCATTCCCCGGGTGCGAGGGGCTCAGCGACCGGTGTGGCATCCCACGCCTCCTGCGGTGTCATCCGATCCTCCAAGGCCTGATGGCCGCGCTGCGTATTGTAGGCCTGGTCAAAGACCTCAACCTGCGCCTGCAGTTCGGCCAGGTCCTTGGCGAAAGGTTGCTTCTTCAACCACTTGAACAGCGTCGAATGAAAGCGCTCATTCTTCCCCTGAGTCGTGGGCTTATACGGCTTGCCGGTAATCGTGGCAACGCCGAGACTGTTGGCGTACGCGACCAGTTCGCTGATCACGCCCCGACGGATGGGGTTCAGGGCCTCGCCATTGTCACTGAGCAGGCGCTGTGGTATTCCGTGGGCGGCGACACCCATGCGGAAGACCTTCACCGCGTCCGGACCGTTCTCCGTCCTTGCCACTAACGAGGCCACGGCCAGGCGGGAATGGTCATCGAGCAGCTGGAAGATCACGCATTTGCGACCGCCTTCCACCACGTACTCGGTAGCATCGAGCTGCCAGCAGGCGTTGGGCATCGGATAGCGGAAGGAACGGTAGGAGGAGCGGGGACGCTTCTGCGGGGCCGGGGTGACAAGGCCGCGTTCGCTGAAGATCCTGGCCAGGGACGCAATCGAGGGGGTTTGCATGCCAAGCTTGCGCATTTGGTCGTGCACGCTGATCGGACCGTGGTCCCAGCCTGCGTCTTCCATGGACTTGCGCATGGCGACGGCTTGGTCTTTGAGGGTTTCGGTGGTGGCGTTGGGCGAGGTCTTCGGGCGGCGGGAACGGGGTTCGAGTGCGGCTGCTTGTCCTTCGGTGCGGGCTCGTTTGAGGATTTGGTAGAACGTTTTGCGGCTGATGTGGTTCTCGGTGCAAAACGCTGTGACAGCTCCTCTGGGTGCGTCTTCTGGCCATCGGGCGATGGCCAGGCGTATCGTCGGTTCAACTGGATCATTTTTCACACAATCCAGTTCAGCAGCCCGCCGTTGGCCTTCGTGCCAGAGGCGGGCTGTGTGCTTGCCGAGGTTAAAAGGTGGGGTGAAGTGTCACCACCAAGGAGCACTGTTGTGTCACCGATGTCGTGAGGCAGAACTGTTACCGATGTCCTGCGAGATAACACTGTTAAAAGGCGAGAACCCCTGTTAAGCATGTGATTGTTCAGTCCCACATGTTGCCAGGAGTTCTCTCGTGCCATCTTCCCACCTTGCCCTGTTCCATGACGAATTCGCCCGGATGGGACCAGTGGAAATCGATCCTGGAGCTGTTCTGGCCGCCTTGTGCGGGTTGCCGGATCCGCGGAAGAAACGCGGGGTGCGGCACCGTTTCGCCCACTTGCTGGTCATCATGGTCTGTTCGGTGTTGGCTGGGGCAACATCGTTGGTGGAGATGGCTGAATGGGCTGCCGACACAGCGCGGGACCAGCTGGCCGTCTTGGGGATTGGTACCCCGCACGCGACGACGCTGGGCCGGGTCCTTGAACGCCTCGATGCGGACTTGCTGGACCGGTTGGCGGGGAGCTGGGTGCAAGCTGCCGCGACCGTGACGGCTGTGGCCATCGACGGGAAGGAAGTCCGCGGCGCCAAGAATGGCGGAGGCACACGGGTCCATCTGCTCTCTGGCATCGACCAGGGAACCGGCGCCGTCCTGATGCAGCAGAACGTAGCCGAGAAGCACAACGAGATCACCTATTTCAAGCCACTGTTGGAGGGCGTGAAAGAGCTGACGGGTGTCATCGTCACAGCGGACGCCCTCCACACCCAGCGTGAGCACGCCGTCTACCTGCACGGGCGTGGCGCCCACTTTGTACTCACCGTCAAAGCCAACCAACCCAAGCTCCACGACCAGCTTCGCTCCCTGCCCTGGAACCGGATCCGGTCAGGGAGCAAGACACTGGAGACCGCCAATGGCCGCGAGATCGAACGCACCATCAAGTGCGTCGGTCTGGCCGGCGGGATCAACTTCCCCCACGCCGCCCAAGCCGGACAAATCACCAGAAAGTCCCGGCCGATAGGGGCCCGGAAGTGGAACACGGAGACCGTCTACATAGTCACGTCGCTCAAACCGGCAGCCGGAAAACCGGCCCACATCGGCGCCCTGGTCCGCGGCCACTGGGCCATCGAAAACGGCCTCCATTGGAGAAGGGACGTTCTCTACCGTGAGGACCACAGCCAGGTCAGGAGAGGCAACGCCCCCAGGGTAATGGCCTCCCTGCGCAACACTGCCATCAGCATCCTGCGACTGGAAGGAGAAACCAACCTCGCCAAAGCCACACGGGCCGCCCGCAACTACCCGCTCCGCGCCCTAAAACTCGCCGGCCTCACTACCAGCTAAACGACTTTGCAGGAGCCCTGGCCGACACGCCAGAATGGGTGTGGCGGTTGGAGCCATCAAGCCTTCCGGAACATCCAGGACCTGGATGCTTTCTTGGGGGCGCTTTAGAACACGGAAAATCGTGCGTTCGGCGCGGATTTGTCCGTGCCAATCGATACGCGCCGTCGTTCAACTCTTGACCTGCTCTGGGCCCCCGATCGGAGGGAGCGGGAAGGTATCTCCCCGGATTCCAATCCACGAGATTCCCCGCTCGTCCTTCCGAAGATAGGACACCAGACGGCCGAGCGGTTCACGGACATTCTGTGCCCAATCATTACCCGTGGACTCGGGATCGCCCGCGATGGCATGAGGCGGGAACACGATGCGACGTCCGATTAATCCCAGCTTCGATGGGTTACGTTCATAGAGTACGCAGGCACTGTGGGGAGTATCTGCCCAGACGGCATGAATCACGACGGAAGATTCCGGATCTTGATTCATCGCTTTCTGGAACGCTGAGACGACACGTTCGGCATCATTTGATTTATCCACAGTTGCCACCATTCACCAGGACAACGTGGAAGGTCAACTATGAAGAAACCATTCCGATTCATCATCACGCTTGGGGCATCACTCGCTGTCATCGCCGGAATGGCCGGGCCAGCTTCTGCCAGCCCTCCGCCACCGGGATATCCGACCGATCAGATCATGGTCACCGCCCAGAACCCGATTTTGGGGCCGATTCCCATTCATCGTGGATTCTGGGATTCCGTGCCGGACCAGGGCTTCGGGTTTGATAAGGCCTGGAATAAGCACAACCTGTGGAGCAGTGAAGCCATGCGGCGGATCATGCTCTCGACGAACTACGTCATGCAGGGCAATGGCAACTACGCGTTGACTGCTTACGCCGGAAAATACACTTGTTCCGGATCGACGTGCACTCTCACTGACCAGCGCCAGCTGACCGGTGTCCATGATGGAAGAACCTATTCGACCTACTACACCTGGCCCGTCAATGGACTCATGGGCATGCTCACGGCCTATTGCAACAATCCTGATGGTGCGGCGGCGTGTCCGAACTGGGTGACCTTCTCCATCACGAATCCTGGGGTGACGAACCCATACAACAACATAGCGGCCAAGGGGGAAGCTTCGGGGACCGCGCAGAGCAGTGCAAGCCCGTCGGCCGGTCCTGATGCTCTGGAGCGGCAGAAGGTTGCAGAACCGGAGTCCAAGGAATTGTTCAGTGAACTCAGTGCGGGGACTACGACGCTGGACTTTGACTACTATCCGCTGCCCGAAGTCATCGACAACCCCAATAAGTAGCAATGTCCCGTAGGAGCGGTAATTCTCGTCCTGCGGGATCGACTCCAGTTGGATGAAATGGTGCCGCCGTCGCTCGTCTTGTGATGGCGGCACCATTTGGCAGCAGGCGATCTCATGGAGCAGTCGCTTCAAGATACGGAGAAATTCGTATGCTCAGCGACCCCTGCTAAGACGCGGAACGACGACGCGCGAGGTCGCCTTCGGAAATTCTGGGCCTTCCACTTTGGCAAAGCAGCTGGTGCAGACGACTTCGAACCTTCCGTGCAGGCGACTTCGAAAAGTGACAGATTTTTCGGGTCGGGGGAGTGGCCGGAAGGTGTTGCGGTGGGGGACCAGCTTACGGGCAGTCCTCTGAGTCATGCGCCAGACTGAAATTCGGGACCGCGGGTTACTATTCATGGTGCTAAGTTTCGAGACCGACCGACTTTTCCTTCGACGCTGGGAGGATGAGGATGCCGACTTCGTGTTCGACATGTACTCGCGTTGGGACGTGCAGCGTTTCATCGGACGCGTTCCGAGAGTCATGGAAGGCAGATCCGAGGCGGTTGCGCTAATCGAACGGTTGAGGAGCCAAGAGCATCCTGTTCATGGATTCTGGGCAGTCGGTCGCAAAGACACGGATGGGCTGGTAGGCACCATCCTCCTGAAGCCGATCCCTGCTTCAGGAGAGACGAGCCCTCTACAACCATCTGGCGATATCGAAATCGGCTGGCATTTTCACCCGGACTTTTGGGGCAACGGCTACGCCTCCGAGGCGGCCGCGGTTGTACTCGATCATGCCTTCAGTTGCGGGCTGAACAAGGTCGTTGCTGTCACTTCCCCAGAGAACCATGCATCTCAGAAAGTTTGCACTCGAATCGGCCTGACCCACCGGGGGCCAACAACGAAGTACTACAACGAAACTTGCGAGCTATTCGTCGGAACTCCGTAAAAGGCAGCGCCAACGTCCGCGTCATTACGCTGAGGATTTCCCTCCACGGGCCGCCCGCCTAGCGTTCCTATACGGGCCGGTAGCGGTCAGCGCAGTATTGCTTCGTTCAGGCCTCTCGATCCTCCTCGGGGTTCCGGAAGGGCCGAAGCTGTGTGCCGGTGGAGTCCGCGGCGAAAGAGTAGCGGCCCAGCATGTTGATGTGTTCCGAGCCCAGCGGCGACAGCCGTTGTACATCCTCATCGGCAACACCGGTTCCCCGGTCGCGGAGCTCGGTGAGCGCGGCGTCCAGGTAGCGGGTGTTCCACAAAATGACCGCGTTCAGGACCAGACCGAGAGCACCGAGCTGGTCTTCCTGGCCTTCCCTGTAGGACTGGCGTATATGCCCCCTCCTGCCGTGGAAGATGAGCCTGGCCAAGGCGTGCCGGGATTCCTGCAGGGTCAGCTGGGCATGGATTTGCCGGCGGTAGCCCTCGTCAGCATCGATGAAGTCCAGCAGGTGCTCGGTCTTGGCTATTCTGCCGTACTCCGCCAACGCTTTTCCGAGCAGGGTTGGTGTCCCTCCGCCCTGGGTGACCCGCAGGACTTCCGAGGCGCGCACGGTCCCGGCGGTCAGGGATCCGGCAAGGCGGAGCATGTCCGGCCAGTTGGCCGTGATGAGCTCCATGTTGATGCGGTTGCGGCCGGCCACCGCGTTCAGCTCCCCGTAGTCAGCTGTGGTGTCGATGCACCAGAACCGCTGGTCCGGCAACCCTGCCAGCCGGGGCGAGAACCGGTATCCGAGCAGGGTGAAGAGCCCGAAAATCTGGTCCGAGTAGGATGCCGTGTCGGTGGCTACCATCTCGGGGCGTTGGCCGCCGTCAAGGTCGAGCAGCCCATCCAGAATGTGCAGGGAATCGCGGACCGTCCCCGGGACGACGACGGCACCCAGGCCGGAGACCTGGTCGTTGAGATAGTTCAGCCAGGTCAGGCCGCGGCCCTGGCCGAAGTAGCGCGGATTCGCCCCGGCGTTGACGGTGGACACCGGCACCACGAAGCGCATCCCGTCGACGGACGCCAGCAGTCCGGTTCCCCAGCGCTGCGCGAGTCCAAGACCGGACTGGGCCTGGATCAGCCGGGCGTTGGCCGCGCGAAGCGTATCGGCGCGCACATAGTTCTGATCGACGTGTGTCAGGCGTCCACGAGTCAGTGCGGGGTGGCCGTCCTTGACTACCGGTGTCAGCCCGACGTTGCACGCCTCGGCCACCAGGATGGCGGCGACGGAGACGTCGAGCTGGCCCATCCTCGCGGAGGCCTCCGAGACGTGGCTGAATTCCGAGAGGAACCCCATCCACGAATGCACTTCCAACAGCACATCGGGCAGATCTACCCGCGGCAGCATTGCCGACACCAGCCCCCGCAACTGCGTCAAGGACTCCGGTATCGTCTTGGCCTCCAGGGGCGAGAGATGGACCTTGCCGTCATCGTCAATCCGTACCGCAGGATTATTGGCCAGTTGATCGGCCGCTGCCCGGTAGCGGGCATCCAGGCTGTGGCGGACACCATCAAGGTGGGCCGCGGGCTCTTCAGGCAGTTGGAGTGCCCTCAATGTCTCGTTCTTGGTTGCCTGCCACGCCGGGTCGGTCAGCAGCCGCGCCCTGGGGTCTCCCCAGCGGCGCCCGCCGACAACGAAAATGTCCCTGCGCCGCAGCGCCTTATGGACGGCGTCCATCACCGCCACCGTGTACGCCCTGCGATCGATCCCTGCCGCTCCCGCGACGAGGCGTTGCCAGGCCGGTGACAGTACGGACAGGTCAACCTGGCCCCGGTCGGCTTTACGGCCGTCCAAAACGTCCGGCAACGCTGTCAGGGCGGCCAATGTTGGGGCCCCGCCTGCGGTGGCCCCAAAGGGTGCCGCCGCGGCCAACGCCGGCAGGAAGGATCGTACCGTGGTGAATCGGCGCATCATCTCGGCCGCGGTGTCACCCTCGCTGCCGTCTGGATTCACCAGCTCAGTCACCACATCGGCCGCAGCGCGCAACTCGGTCAACGAAATCTGTTCGGCAAGCACCGAGGCGGCCTCTGCGCTGGAATATTCCGCATTGCCCAGGACCTCGACCAGCGTTTTCGCGGCCTTTGCCAGCTGCAGTGATGCCCTCGACAGGCGCGGCAGGGACTTCAACCGGGCTGCGGTGGATTCCCTGGCTGCCTTGCGAAGAACGCGTTCGGTGACAATGGCGTCCAGGGCGTCGCACAAATCATCGGCAACCTCCGACGTCAATGCGCGCACGGCACAGAGCAGTGTCGCACCCCGGCGCGGGCCCGAAAGTCCTCGAAGCGATGAGGCCTTGCCCGCCAGCCCGTAGCGGGCCAGGGCATTCATCCGGCCCTCGGGGATCGTCTCCACATCGACAGTCCCAGCGCCCAGGGCCCGCAGGCATGCCAGTCGGTCCAGCTGCCGCAGCAACTCCGGCACCGATACCCTCGAGGGCCCGGTCCGCAGCCTTTCCCACGCAGTCAGCCTTGACCCCTCCCCAACGCGAAGCAGACCTTCCAATTCCAGGATCAAGGCGGGTCCGGCCGCGTCAACCAACATTGAATGGAGGCGGTCATTTGATCCGGCACGGACCTCTGAAACCAGTCGTGTCAACGTGGAGACGCCGGGGAGCAGGACCTTGCGCTCACGTAGCCAGAGCGCCGCCCGTTCAAACAAACGCACCGGTCCCTCCGTCGACGTCCACGCCCGGGAGAGCGGGAAAAACCGTGGGAGGTGGGGGGTCTATCGGAGACGACCGTTTGCGATAGACCCCGGGACGGACTGGTGGTGGAGGGTGTTTCCCCGCGGTGGGGTGCACCAGAGCTCGCCACGGAATCAATCCCACGAAACTGCCGTCCGCAGATGGGTTGCGATAGGGTCGCCTGGTGGGAGACAAGATCGGGTATGCCAGGGTCAGTACCGCTGATCAGAACCCGCGGGCCCAGTTGGATGCGCTGGCCGGCGAGGGCTGCCTGAAGGTCTACACCGACCACGCCTCGGGCACCAAGGCCGACCGGCCGCAGTGGCAGGCGTGCCTGGCCGATCTGCGCCCCACCGACACCCTGGTGGTGTGGAAGATCGACCGGCTCGGCCGCAACCTTAAAGACCTGATCGACATCGTCACCACCCTCGACCAACGCCGGGTCTCGGTCAGGTCGCTGACCGACGGGATCATCGACACCACGACCGCGCACGGCAAACTGGTGTTCGGCATGTTCGCGCTGATGGCCGAGTACGAGGCCGCCCTGATCGCCGAACGCACCGCCGCAGGTCTGGCCGCGGCCCGCGCCCGCGGGCGGGTCGGCGGCCGCACACCGAAGATGACCCCGACCTTGGTCGACAAGGCGCAGCGGATGTATGACTCGCGGTCGTTCACGATGGCCGAGATCGCCGCGTCCTGCTCGGTCGCCCCGATGACCGTCTACCGCCACATCCGCGTCGACCCCCACCCGGCGTCCGACGGGCAGGGGTGACCCGGTGCTCGAACCGGGCCCGCCCGCCGCGGTCTACCGGCTACGCGTCGTGGTGGCTGGCGTCAGCCCGCTGATCTGGCGGCGCCTGATCGTTCGCGATGACATGACGATCGCCGGGCTGGGTGAGGTGTTGCAAACCGCGTTCGGCTGGTCCGGGGAGCACCTGTGCCGGTTCACCGTCCACGGCGCGGAGCACGAGCCCCGCTACGGCGGCAGCCGGGTGAGGCTGCGCGAGTGGGGGCTGCGCGAGGGCGAGCGGTTCGCCTACGACTACAACTTCACCGCCGGGTGGCGCCTGGACCTGCGCGTCGAGCAGATCGCCGACGCCGCACCTGGGCGCGTGTATCCGCGGTGTGCCGGTGGGCGCCGCACCGGCCCGGACGAGGACTGGGACGGCCCCTGGGACTACCTCGAGGGGGTGGGACCCAAGTACGCCTGAAACCTGCCACGCCCGTGGTTTATCGGTCGGTGGGGAGGGTGTCGATGGCGTTTTGGCGGTCGGCTTCGGATGGTTTCGTGTAGCGGCGGGTGGTCTCCAGCCGGGCGTGGCCCATGAGTTCGGCGACGAGCACGACGTCGTGGCCCTCGCGCACGAGGTTGGTTCCGAACGTGTGGCGCAGGATCTGGGTGGTGAAATCGATGTCGGGGCTATCGGTGAAACCGGCGTCGCAGGCCAGATCCCCAAGGATGCCATCGCATCCCTTGACGCTCAGTCGTTCGCCGCGGTAGTTCAAGAAGACCGCGGGGTTGTTGGCCGCGCCCGGCCATGAGGGGCGTTCCTCGTTGATCCACAAGGCCAGGTTCTCCCGCAGCACGGGGTGGACGGGGACTTCCCGGTAGCGGCCGCCCTTGCCGGAACGAACGATCAGCAGGCCCTTGCGGGCCGAGAGGCGCACGTCCCCGAGGTCGAGTGCGGTGATCTCGCTGATCCGCAACCCGGCATAGAACGGGGTGTAGCCGATGGCCCGGTTGCGGGGGTGGGTGCAGCGTTCACAGGTGCGTAGCCAGCGTTTCTGGTTGCGTTCGTCCAAGGCCCTGGGTGCGGTGGAGGGCAGTTCGAGCCGTTTGGCGTTCGGGGTGCCCACGCCGGTGCGGGTGTAGAAGTCGCTCAGGGCCGCCAGATGCGCGTTGATCGTGGCGGGTTTGCGCTTGAGGACTTTCTGAAGGTGGGTGCGCCAGTCCCGGACGGCTCCGTCTCGCGCCGCTGGGTCAAAGAGGGCCGAGCTGTCCACGTCGGCGCCATCGAGCCAGGCGAAGAAGGTACGCACCCGTGAGGCGTAGGCGCGGCGGGAATCGTCATCGAGCGGGGCAGACCCCAGAAGCAGGAGGTATTCGCCCCAGAGTTGTTCCAAATACGGGGCCAACACGGCCGGGGCACGTCCCCGTCGAGGCTTTTCTTCTGCTTCCGTTGTGATATCTGAAGCTGCCCCGGGGCCTTCCTGTCCCGCAGATTTCGCGATATCTGAAGTCATTGCAGTATTCTACTTCAGATATTCGTTGTTATCTGAAGTTGTTTCGACTTGTGCGCCTCGCTGGTGCCTCCGGTTCCCTGCAGGAGAGGAAGATTCGTGACGTCCGTGGACAGGACCGCCTATCCGAGATTCACCGCTGCGGTATCGGAGCGGCAGTTGGCAGAGTCGTTCACCCCGACCGAGGACGAGAAGGACTGGGCCGGGGCAAAGACACGGGACGAAGCCGGTCGTGCGGTGCTGCTGACGGTGTTGAAGTGCTATCAGCGGTTGGGGTATTTCACGCGGGCCGAGGAGGTTCCCGCGGCCGTTACCGGCCATGTTGGAGCGCTGTTGGGTGTGACGATCGACCTTGCCGGCGCGTCCCGGGCGGCGAGGACCTGGTGGCGCTATCGCGATTATGTCCGCGTCCGCATGGGCGTCGTCTACGATGCCAAACGGGTTCGCCGGATGGCTGCCGGGGCGTTGGAGGCCGCGGTGGTGACCAAAGACCACCCTGCCGACCTGATTAACGTGGCGTTGGAGGAACTGCTCCGTGCCGGCTGCGAGCTGCCCGGGTATTCGACTCTCGACAGCATGGTCGCCAGGATCCGTGCCCGGTACAACACCACGCTGTTCGCCGGGGTTCAAGAGCGGATGGCTTCCGGTGACCGGCTGCGGTTGGAACGATTGCTGCTGGTGGACCCTGTATCGCGGCGCAGCGAATTCGAGACGCTCAAGGCGCCCGCGGGCTCGGCGATGAAGCTGGGGAAATTCAAGGACCGCATCGAGCTCCTGCGCCGGCTCGACGCGGTCGGCGAGACCGGCACCTGGCTCGGCGGCGTCTCGGCGCAGCGGATCTCCCATTTCGCCGGGCAGGCCCGCGCCCTCGTCGATGAACTCTCCAGGACCGGGGAGCCCAAGCGGCTGACCCTCATCGCGTGCCTGCTGCATGAGACCCGTATCCGCCTGCGCGACGAGACCGTCGAGATGTTCTGCAAACGCATGGCCCTCGTCCACAAAAAGGGACGCGAGCGGCTCGAGGAACTCAAACTCGCCCACCGCGCCGAGTCGGAGTACCTGCTCGATGTGTTCGGAGAGGTCCTCTCCCTGGCCCATGAGGTGTCCGGGAATGAAGAGACCTCCGAGGGAGGGTTCGACGCAGCCGCGGCGGGGCAGAAACTCTTGGAGACGCTTCAGGCCGCCGGTGGCCTGAAGCGGCTGACAGCCGCACACGAAGCGGTCTCGGCCCACCACGGACGCAACTACTTGCCACTGCTGGAATCGTTCTGCCGGGCTCACCGCGCCGCCCTGTTCGAGCTGTTGGAGGCCCTTGTCCTGGAAGCGACCAGCGCTGATGCCAGCGTGGTGAATGCCGTGAACTTCATTCGTGCCTGCCGCAAACGCACCGGTGAATACGTCCCCGAAACCCTCACGGTTGCCGGCGAAGATGGCACCTTGCGGAAGCTGGCACTCGATCTGGACTCCTTCGCTACCGAGGCGTGGAAGAAGGTCATCCGTGACAAGAAGCACCCCGGGAAACTCGCGCGCCGCCACCTGGAGGTCTGCGTGTTCTCATTCCTCGCCGCGGAACTGCGCTCGGGCGATATCGCAGTGGTCGGCGCCGATTCCTACGCGGGGCTGCACCGGCAGATGATGACTTGGCAGCAGTGCCGCGACCTCGCCGAGGACTTTGCTCCCAGACCGGCATCCCCGCAACCGGGAGCGGGCTGGTCGAGCACTTCAAGGCGCAGCTGGCCGACACCGCACAGGCCGCCGACGCCGGATACCCGGCCAACACCGACCTCGTCCTGGAAGGCGACCGGCCCTTGCTCAAACGCCGGAAAGGGGCCGACCGGAGGCCATCGGCCATCGCCCTGGAAGCAGCCGTCCATGAGCGCCTGAGCGAACGCGGACTTCTGGACATCATTACCGTCAGCGCCCACCGGCTGGGCTGGCACAAGCATTTCGGACCGGCCTCGGGCTCCGACCCGAAACTGCGCGACGCCTTGGGCCGATACTGCCTCACTGTCTTCACCTACGGCACCCTCCTTGGCCCCGCACAGGTCGCCCGCCACATGGAAGGCGCCGTCAGCGCCCACGAGCTCTACACCGCAGGGAACAAGCACGCCACGGCCGAGAAGATCACCCGTGCCTCGGCCGAGGTCATCAATGCCTTTGCGCATCTGGACGTCGCCTCCGTCTGGGGCGATGGGCGCACCGTCGCAGCCGACGGCACCCAGGTCGATACCTGGGAGAACAACCTGCTGGCCGAGTCCCATATCCGCTACGGGGGATACGGAGGCATCGCCTACCGCCACGTTTCCGACACCTACATCGCGCTGTTCAGCCACTTCATTCCCTGCGGAGTGTGGGAAGCGGTCTACATCATCGAAGGACTGCTGCAAAACGACTCCGAGCTGCAACCCGACACGATCCACGCCGACACGCAAGGACAGTCCCTGCCCGTCTTCGGTCTCGCCGCGCTCCTGGGCTTTGACCTGCTCCCACGCATCCGGGACTGGAAAGACCTCATTCTCTACCGCCCCGACACGACCACCCGCTACACGCACATCGACTCACTGTTCGGTGACACAGCCATCGACTGGGGACTGATCGAGACCCACTGGCCCGACCTGATGCGCACCGTCATTTCCATCCGCGAGGGCCGCCTGTCATCAGTCACCCTTTTACGCAGGCTGGGCAACCACTCCCGCAAGAACCGCCTCTACCGGGCCTTCCGCGAACTCGGGCGCGTCGTGCGCACCATCACGCTGCTCCGCTATCTATCCGACCCCGAACTGCGCGAACAGATCACCGCGATCACCAACCGGGTCGAATCGTTCCACAAATTCAGCGACTGGCTGGCTTTCGGGAACGAAATGATCGGTCACAACGACCCCGAACAGCAGGAAAAGATCATCAAGTTCAACGAGCTGCTGGCCAACATCGTCATCTACTCCACCGCCTGCGACATCACCGCCGCCGCCAACGAGCTCGCAGCCGAAGGCCACACTATCGACACCGAAGACCTGGCCACGATCTCTCCCTATATCACCAGGAGCATCCGCCGCTTCGGAGACTACGTCCTCAACCTCGCCCCGCCGGACCAAGACCCGCAAACGAAACTAGACCTGCAACCAGGGGCACTATTCCCACCCACCAGAATCTAGAACCATGCATTCCCCGCCATGGGGCATGGCAGGTTTCAGGCGTACTTGGGTCCCACCCCTACTACAGATCCGCACCCGAGTGCTCGACGGCCGACTCGACGCCGACTTCCACCGCTGGTACCCCGGATTCGCGCACTGCCCACCCCCCGCCGAGGATCTAGCCGACGCTGCATAGCCCTCCCACGGTTTTTCCCGCTCTCCCGTGCAGGGGCGAGGCAGCCGGACGATCCCCGGTGGACCGCGGCAAACAGGGCACCAAATGTTAGTGGCCACGAGAAGATGCCCACCGGCGGTCAAGAGGATTTCGCCGAATACGCATCGGATGGCCACAAAGGGTGCCCCCTGGCGGCCACGCGAATCGCGCCTGTTTCCGCTGTCAGAATCCCCGAATTCAGGCTGTTCGACGGGCCAGGGTTCGAGTCGGAACAGCCTCGACTGACGACCTGCGTCGCCACAACCGGCGACGCCTCCTGAACGTCCCAGAGGCCGCTGGCACGTGAATGCAGGGATCGGTGGGCCGCTGGCGCCTCCCTGGCCGGTGCCGGGGCGAGGTACCACGGCTGTATCCTGAAGGCAGTTATTGGTACAGCTCCTCCGGCAATGAAGGATCGAATTTTTGGGGCCGGCATGACGACAGCCGAGCCCACTGACGGCCATCGAACTGTGGCATTCCTGTTGGCCATCTACGGGCACTTCCTTCTGGCCGCTGACAACCAAACGCTCCCTGCTCGTCGATGGCAAAGGCATCCCGCTCCACACCGAGGTCGCACCGGCGAACCGGCATGACTCGCCCCTGCTCCGCCCCTCCCTGGAAGGACTGTCCCGGTGCGGCCGTATGGTTTTGTGAGACAGGTTGTTAGGAGCCCTTTTTCGCATTACTGATCGTAAGAAGTACACGCAGCAGTTCAAGGATGATGCCGTGGAGCTGGTGATTTCCTCGGGCCGGCCGATCGCCCAGGTCTGCACTGATATCGGCGTCAACGAGGGCACGTTGGGGAACTGGGTGCGGCTGTACCGTGCCGATCATCCGGAGAGGTTCGGCGCCGATGAGAAGGCGCCGGTGCCCTGGGATGAGCACCAGAAGCTCTTGGCCGAGAACGCGAAGCTGAAGCAGGACGTCGAATTCTTGGTCAGCGCCTTCTTTGCAGCGAAGCAACGGTAGAAGATTTCTACGAGTTCATCGAAGCGGAGAAGGCGAGCCATCCGATTGCCTGGCTGTGCCGGACCCTGAAGGTCTCCCGGGCCTCGTTCTACCGGTGGCGCAGGCCCAAGCGCCCGTCCCCGCGCCAGGTGCGACACGACAAGCTCGTCGGTGAGGTAACCGGCCTGTTCAACAAGGAAAAGGGCCGGGCCGCGTAGTTCACCCCGGAGGCAGGCAGGCAGGCAGGCATGGCAGCGGCCGTGCAGGACCGGGCTGTCACGGTTCCGAGAATAATCAGGGCCGGGGTTCCGGGGAGGCTGTGACGATGAGGTTTTGGCCCCATAGGTCCCGGGTGTAGCAGCTGATGATAACGAGCCGGTCGGGCACGATGCGCCAGATGTCAGCGTCCTGCAGGGTCGTTTTGTCATGGGTGGTGATTGAATCCACGATGTACATCATCGTTCCCGTTCCCGTTGTGACCTTGATCAGATCCCCGATTTGAACACGGGTGCTTAATTGGTTGAAGGGCGCGTTCAGACCCTCCCAGCTATGGCCGATGATGTAGGTGGTGTTCACGGATCCTTTGCCCGGCTTCCCGAAGGAGGTCAGCCAGTACCCGTCCAGGGTCAGGGGCGGTTCAATCGGCTGGCCAGCGCCGGTGGGGGTGAGGGGCAGTACCGGGATGTCGACTCCGGCAGCCGCGATA
The DNA here is from genome assembly GCF_050156935.1 of Pseudarthrobacter sp. P1. Classification (NCBI taxonomy): domain Bacteria; kingdom Bacillati; phylum Actinomycetota; class Actinomycetes; order Micrococcales; family Micrococcaceae; genus Pseudarthrobacter; species Pseudarthrobacter sp. P1. The sequence goes on from NZ_CP189587.1 coordinate 56,134, forward strand.
CTGAACCGAATGGGAGCGGACGCAACGGGAACGGAAGAGGCGGTGGGGGTGTTGTTCCTTTCCGGCACCGGCACCGGCGCAGGGATGACCCCGGCCGTCAGCGGCGGGGAACCGGAGATTGATTGCGCGGCAGTAAAGGGTGGCTGGACCGATGGGACCGGGACTGGTATCGCTGTATGCTCGGTACTTGCCGCGGATGCTTTACCTGGCCCTGGCCATGTATTCCCGCCCGTCCATTGTGGGTTCAGAGCGAAGGCTGCAACGACCATCAGCGCCGTCGCGACCAGCACCAGAAAGACCGCTGTCAACAGCGCTGGTATGGCCGGCCGGGGTGAGGACCCGGGGCGAGTATTATCCAGGTGGTTCACGGCAGAGTACCCCTTATCGTCAGCCATGGGAGGTGCCAGCCCGGAAAGGGCCGGCACCTCCCTATTTGCCCTGGGACGAGTGCCCGGCCTGGCTGAAAGCCGGCACTTCGTAGGAACGAGGAACTATTTAGTGCTTCCTGCGGTATTCACGGCGCATGACAGTCCTGGCCGCGAAGAGAAGCGTCAGCCCTATGAGGATGAGAGCCCCGGACACCAGGGTGCGCCGAGGGCCTTGATCGTACGCCACGGCTGCCGTCTGGACGCCCGAGCCTGGATTCATGCCCCCGGGTCCCTCACTTGCACCTTCGCCGCCGCCTCCCGGGGTCCCAGTGACAGTCGGTGTGGCCGTAGCGCTAGGCGTGGCCGTCGGCGTTCCGCCGCCTTCGCCGCCGCCTCCCGGGGTCTCAGTGACAGTCGGTGTGGCCGTAGCGCTATGCGTGGCCGTCGGCGTTCCGCCGCCGCCGCCGCCGTTACCGCCGCCGCCGCCATTGTTGCCGCCGCCGCCGTTACCGCCGCCGCCGCCATTGTTGCCGCCGCCGCCGTTACCGCCGCCGCCGCCATTGTTGCCGCCGCCGCCGTTACCGCCGCCGCCATTGTTGCCGCCGCCGCCGTTACCGCCGCCGCCATTGTTGCCGCCGCCGCCGTTACCGCCGCCGCCGCCATTGTTGCCGCCGCCGCCGCCATTGTTGCCGCCGCCGCCGCCGCCGCCATTGTTGCCGCCGCCGCCGTTACCGCCGCCGTTGTCGGTGGGTGTGGGGGTGGGCGTGATTGTGGGGGTGGGTGTGGGCGTGATTGTGGGGGTGGGTGTGGGCGTGATTGTGGGGGTGGGAGTAATCGTGGGGGTGGGAGTAATCGTGGGAGTGGGAGTAATCGTGGGGGTGGGCGTAATCGTGGGAGTGGGAGTAATCGTGGGGGTGGGCGTAATCGTGGGGGTGGGTGTAATCGTTGGAGTGGGGGTCGGTGTGGGTGTCGGTGTGGGTGTCGGAGTGCCGGAGCTACACGCTGGCGTAGTGACGACATTGCTGTCCAGGGTTACTGCGCCGTTGCGCGCCAGCGTGCGGCCTTCAATATTGGTGCCGGTGGTTACCGTGATTGATGTCAGGGCCAGGATGGACCCCTTGAAAGTGGAGGCCGTGCCGAGGGTGGCCGAGCTGCCGATCTGCCAGAACACGTGGCAGGCTTGGGCGCTGTTGATGAGCACGACCTGACTGGCGGACGCGGCGGTCAGGGTGGATCCGATCTGGAAGATGAAGACCGAGCTGGGGTCACCTTGCCCGTCGAGGGTCAATGTGCCGGTCAGTCCAGCAGAACTGGTGGCGGTGTAGACCCCAGCCACGAGGGTCTGGCCACCGAGGTCCCCGGAGATCGCTGCGGTTGAGGGCCGGCCCGCGGCGTCGTTGTAGGCCGTCACGAGGTCCGCCTGGGCCTGGGCGGCGGCCGCATCGGCTGCGTGCATCGTTCCGATCACTGTCCCCGGCGGAAAGCCGGTGATGGCTGTCCCCGGACTGACCCCGAGGTCACCGTTGACCACGGAGGGTCCCGTGTTTGTTACTGCTTGGCCCCCGAGGACTGCGTAGGAGTCTGCGGTCCCAAGCCCGACCGTCGCCGGCCCTCCGGCTGCTGAGGCCATGATGGGCGCCGTGAGAATGCCCGTCACAAGTGCCGCGGCCCCTGCGGCGGTAAGCGCAGCGACTGCTGGTTTCCATTTTCTTGCAGTGAAAATCTTGGTCGATCTGTCTTCCGTCCTACGGTCCATGAAAACGATTCCTTCCGAGACAAAAACTGTGGAGGCCGGCTGTCGTCATCAAAGATAACTCCAGCCGGGGGTCAGGACTGGAGCGGGGCGCTCATCGCGGGCAGGCGGTTATCCCAGCCAAGCGGGCGCCAAAGCAAAGAGAGACCTGTCCGGGAGCCGTCCAGAGTACGGCTCATCCTGCCGGCATGCCCCCGGGGCATGCCGTTGATGTAGGCGACGATGTCCTACGTCACTCGTTCGTCCTCCCCTCCCGTCGGCAAGGGCGGGGACGGAAAGCCGGAGCCCCTGAGGTGCATCAAAACCAGGGCCGGCCTCACAGCTGCGCAACGTGACATACTCCGGTACCAATCATAGGAGGAATACATAACAATTCATGGGAGGAATACATAACAATGCGTTGTGTAACGAAACATTAGGGGCCGCGAATGTGCGTGTCAATGGCTATGAGTTTGTGCCCATGGGCGGCCAGCTGAAATTCCCGCTGGGGTGAGTTCTAGCAGTTACAACACCCCGGACAAATCGGGAGTTGCAACACCCATGGATTCACCATCACTAAACAGTTCTTCCTCGTAACTGCTCAGCTGGTTTCGTGAGCGAGGGGCCGGTTTAGCTAATGGCGGGTTGCCAGGGGTTGCCGTTGTGGAGCGTGGTCATCGCGGCGAACGCTGATTGGCCTTGTTTGGCGGCGGTGGAGAAGTAGGAGCGCAGCCGGCAGAACGCTTCGGCGCCGGCCATGGTGCGCAGCCCGCCGGAGACCTTCATCTTGATCTTCAGGGGCCGGATGTCACGCTCGGAGCCGTTGTTGGTGAAGGGGACCCGCAGGTCGGTGGCGAAGCGCAGCACCTCCTCGCGATGGCCGTCGAGGCGGTCGAGCAGGTTCACGTGTTTGGGCCGTTTCGTGGCGTGCTTGCCCGGGAAGAACTCGGGGTTTGCCGCCCACCCGGCCTTGATGAGGGCTTCGTATCTTCGCTGGTACTTTGCCACCAGGGCCGCGGCGAAGCCGGTCCCGCCAGCCTCCCGGGCACGGTGGGCGACACGATTGATCTCCTCCAGCAACCGCTCAATGGGCACGGCCCAGCCTTCCTGCCCGGGCACTTCGGACGCTGCCACCAGCTCACGTCCCAAATGGGCCCCGCACACCGCATGGGTGACATCCAGGCGCCAGTAGGGTGCGAAGAAATCCGTGACCAGCACCGTACCCGGTGCCAGAGCCGTCAGCACGCCGGCTTCCTCCATCGCCGCGTATCCGCGCTTGGGGGAAACCGTGTACCGGGTCAGTGTCTCGGTGCGGGCCGCATGCACCCAGACCAGTTTCCCGTCCACCCGGATCCCCGTCTCATCGGCACCAAGCACGTCCGCCGCAGACAATCCCCGGACCAGGGCCTCATCGAACCCGTCCAGGCCAGCGGCCGCCTCCGCCTGCCAGCTGACCAGGGATCCCTGGCTGACCGGTGCCCCGACCAGATCACTTATCAATTCGGCGGTGCGCTTCAGCGGCAGGTGCTGGACGGTGAGCAGGTAGACGCCCAGGGCCCGGACCCGGGGCCCGTACTGCGCCGGCGCACCGACCCCAGCCGGAACATCCGCCATCGTCACGTGCCCACACGAACACCGCAGGTGCCGGATCCGGTGCTCGGTGATCCACACCGTGATCGGGGGCAGGTCAAAGACCTGCCGGGATTCACTGGAGGCCACCGGTGCCCCCGCCAATGACTCCCCGCACACGCCACACACCGCCGGGACATGGATCAAAACCTCATCCGGGGCCGTGACCTGTTTGAGGGTGTGGCCCTTGTGGCCAGGCTGGCCGCCCGGAGACCGATCGGTTTGTTGCCGGCGCGAACGCGGGCCAGGCTTCTCATAACCTTCACTGCTCGGGGGCTTGGAGGAATTCCGTGGCGACTGGCCCAACCGGGCCCGCAGCTCGGCGTTCTCCACCCGCAGTGCCTCGATCAGGCGCGACTGCTCCGCGACCACCAACCGCAACGACGCAAGCTGATCGAGCAATTCTGTATACGACGGATCCCCGGACACAACAACAGCCTGAACCCAACCTCGATCATGTCAACGAGGCGCGCCGTCAATCGCCAAAACCACCTGAGTGGTTACTCTTCCTCGAGGGAAAAATCACCTTTTAAGGGAAGAATCGGCCCCCCGGCGAGCACGCCAGTAAACGTCACCAGCAATCACACAGCCGTGCCCAACGGGAGGAATTTCTTTCCTCCGTGGCACGCCTGGGAGCCGTGGCTGCGGCGGCCAAGGAGCTCGGCATCAACAGGAGCACCTGTCAGAAGTGGGCGAACGCTGCCGGCCTGACACCCCATGGCCGGTCCCCGACGGCCGCTGATCGAAGCCCATCATTGCGGAGTTCAATGCTCTTTGGCGGCGTTCTGTGATCGATTGGTGTCGCCTTCAGAGAGGACACGACCAGCGGCTGGTGCTGCTTTCCTCCAAGGAGGTAGGTGAACTTTCGGCGCAGCCGGCGGTGCGTTGGCGGGGGCCGTCCCCAGATCCAGGGCTTGGCGCGGGTGTTGAGCCAGGCGGTGGCCAGGGCCGTGGCCGTCCCGGTCTCGCCGGGGCCGGCGAAGGACTGCCCGGCCAGGGCGGTATTGCGGAAGATCCGCCACCAGCCCTCGGCGCAGGTCCAGCCAGCACGCCCCGACCGGGATGAAGGCGTGGCTGATGCGGGGATGGTCTGCCAGCCACGTCCGGGTGGCCAGGCTGTGAGGGGAGGAAAGGAAAGTCGGTGGCCACCACGATGTCCTTCTCCGGGTTGTCTTCCTCCATGCCGTGCAGGAACCGCTGGTAGGCGGTGCTGTCGCGGCGCGTCGCGGCCATCGTGGCCTCCCGGCCATCGGAGGGCCGCAGGGCCCCGTGCACCCAGGTCTTCCCGGGGCCGGGACGCACGCCCGGTTCGCTTGTGATCCGGTGCCCGTCCCCGGCCTGTCCCGGGACCGGACCAGCCCGGCGCGGGCGACGGTGCGCTTCGATCACCGCCCGGGTTCGCGGGGGCAGGGGATCGTCGGGCGGGCGGGTGCGGGGCCAGCGCACGCCCTCGGCGGACAGGATCGAAGCGGACCTGGCTGCGGTGCACCCCGATACCGCCGGCACGGGCCGCCCCGGTGGGGATGTCCAGGGTCCACTCCGGCGGGCCGGTTTCCTGGGCCGGTTTCCTGGGCGGCGGCCAGTTCCCCGGCGGCCCCGCGCACGGGGCGGCCGGGCGGTGGCTGGCCGGCCAGGGCGATGATGCGGGAGCGGGCGTCCTCGCCCAGGCGGGGCGGACGCCCGCAGATCGGCTTGTCGCCGAGCCCGTCCAGGCCCTCGGCATTGAAGCGGTGCAGGCGCTCCCGCACGGTCTCGGTGTGGCAGCCCAGGTCCGCGGCGATGGTGCTGACGGGTTTACCGGCCCAACTACCGGTGACCATGCGGGCCCGAAGAATCCACCCGGCAGGGGCAGGGCGGGCACCAGCCAGCCTACGGATCCTGCGTTCCTCGCCCCGGATCACGCCGCGGACGGGCATACAGGGGTGTGACCATGGCACGGCCCTCCGCCACCGAGTATCCGCCGCCACGCACCGGCGGTCCATACCTCCCTTGAGGAATGCAGCACTAACCCGGGGTTTTCATCAGGGTTGGGCTGAGGGGTGTGTTTAAGACACGAAAAGGTGCTCTGACAAGGGAAAATAGGGGTGTCTACGCCGTTATTTCCGTGTCTTGAAGGAGCACCTTTTCGATGCATCAGCCTACCAAGGTCTTCCCGTCCCTCCCGGTCACTTTCACCGGCCAGTCGCTGGTCTCCCATGCCGGGGGACGGATCCTGACCTCATTCATCGACGCCCTCGGGTTCCGGGACCTGTGCGAGGACCGGCTCGGGCAGTTCGTCCCCGCGATGGCCTCACACCGGCCCGGGAGGCTGCTCGGGTCGCTGGCGGTGATGCTCGCCGCCGGCGGCGAGCACGCCTCGGACCTGGACATCCTGCGCGCCCAGCCCGGCGTGTTCGGCAACGTGCCCTCGAACGCAACAGTCTCCCGGTTCTTCGAACGCACCGTGAAGAACCCGGACGTCTTCGATTACGGCTTTTCGACCCTGGCCAAGGAACTGCGGACCCGGGCATGGGAAGCCGCAGGAGACCGCAGCCCGGCGGTGAAGGCGACGGCCGCGGACCCGCTGCTCATCGACCTCGACGCCACCTTGGTGACCTCGCACTCGGACAAGGAACAGGCCACCGGAAACTACAAGGGCGGGTTCGGATTCGCCCCGTTCACCGCCAGCCTCGATTACGGTGCCGGCAGCGGCACCGGGGAGGAACTCGCGGTACTGTTGCGTCACGGCGGGGCCACGGCGAACAACGCCGAGGACCACATCCGCATCTTCGAGGCCGCCATCGCCGTCCTGCCCGACTCCCTCTACGGTGGGACCGGGGAACTGGACGGGGAGAAGATCCTGGTCCGCACCGACAGCGCCGGCGCGTCCCGGAAGTTCCTCTGGTACCTGCATTCGCGGGGCGTGCAGTTCTCCGCCTCGTACCCGGTGCCGGTCGGCAAGGCCCACATGATCGACTGGATCAACGACAAGAAATACTGGCAACCGGCCCTGGACCAGGACGGGGTCGAACGCGATGACGCCTGGGTCATCAACGCCACGCAGGTGATCCCGCTCGATGACTACCCGCCGGGGACGAAGATCTTCCTGCGCGCCGAACCGCTGCACCCCGGCGCGACACCGACCCTGCTCGACATCGACGGTCACCGTGTGACAGCGTTTCTGACGAACTCCCCGCGCTGGCACGGACCTTTTCTGGATGCCCGGCACCGGGCCCGCGGCCGGGCCGAGAACCGCATCAAAACCCTAAAGAACACCGGGCTCGGAAAGCTCCCCTTCTTCGATTTCGCTGCCAACCAGGCCTGGGCCAACCTCGCGGTCCTGGCCGCGAACCTGGTCTCCTGGCTCCAGCTCACCGCCCTGCCCGACGGCCACAAAGCACGGGGCTGGGACATCAAACGCTGGCGCTACCGGCTCTTCGCCACCGCCGGGAAAATCATCACCCGCGCCCGCCGGAACCACCTGCTGCTGCCCGCCGCCGCGCCGGAGCAACCCCTGATCAGCGCCCTGCTCGAAGCCATTGAACGGATCGCCGCAGCCGCGAACCGCCCCGCGGTCCTCCTGCGGGCCTGACACCGCAACCCCCCGTCAACCAACGAGCAGGAAAGAAGAACACCAACGGGAACAGTGGAAGCCCGCGCACAGCCCGGCGCCCCCGGGTCCATCAGCCACACCCGAAATCCGATTCAGCCCGCCGGGACGGCAAAACCCGCACCCAACGCCCCGACCGCCGTCCGATGAAAAATCCGGGCTAACGGGGCTTCGCCCCAGCCCAACGAGTCGTGTGGTGGTCGCTGCGGTATCGGGGGTTCGGGCCGGTGGGATTGTGGCACTGGCTGGCTGCATCGATTGGGTGTAAGAACCGTTGTAGCGGCTGGTTGGACTGTTGGCCGCCCGATCCCCGGGAGCCCGTCATGACCGTTGCACGCAGCGTAGCCGATGTTGTTGCCGAACATGTCCTGTTCGAGGTCGAATGCATTGACCGGATGTATCTTAACGTGTATGTTCCTGGCCTGCAGTATGCCCCGGGACTGGTTGCCTACGTGCACCGGCAGTTGGGGTTGCCGGTCGCTTCGACCGCACCGATGGCAAGAATCACCGACCGGTTCTCGGCCGCGGTGCACCGTTTCGCCGCTGCCGCCCAAATCCGTGGGTGACTTCGCCAGGGGCCAGCGCAAGGACGATGTGATGCACGGGTACCTGAAGGACTTCACTGCGGCGGAGGGCGTGGTGTTCATCGGCCGGGCGCAGGAAAAGACGGCGCTGTTCCGGACCGAGGAACGCCACGACGCCGAGGGCAAGAGCTACCCGTGGATCATCAAGTCCACCGGGGTGGTCAACCACTTTTACTTCTACTGCGTCGACGCGGACTTCGGCCCGTTCTTCCTCAAGTTCTGCTCATACTTCCCCTACAACGCAAAGCTGTGCATCAATGGCCACCACTGGGCCCAGCACCAGGCGGGCAAGGCCGGACTCGGGTTCACCGCCTTGGACAACGCCTTCGCCGCGGTCCAGGACCCGGCCGCGTTGCAGAGGATCTGCGACCGGCTGACCGGCGAGGAAATCGACGCGCTGCTGCGCAAGTGGCTGGCCATTCTGCCCGATCCGTTCACCGATGCCGACCGGGCCGCGGGCTACCGGTATGACCTGCCGGTGCTGCAGGCCGAGTTCTCCCTGACCCAGATGCTCGACACCCCGGTCTCGGGGCGGATCTTCTTCGAACAGGTCATCCGCGACAATCTCGACATCGGCCGCCCCGACCAGGTCGGGTGCGGTCTTCCACCGCCGTCTGATATCCAAAGGACCCCACGCCACGCCGGGGAAGTTCCGCACCCGGGTGATCACCGAGGGCGTCACCCCCAGCCTGCACATCGACTACAAAAACACCACGATCAAGCAGTACCACAAGGAAGGACGTTCCCTGCGCACCGAGACCACGATCAACAACACCTATGTTTTCCGGATCGGCAAACGACTGACAAATCTGCCCGCCCTGCGGGAGATCGGCTACACCGCCAACCGACGCCTTCTCCGCGTCCAACGACTCAGCCACGACCCGATCACCGGCGCCGATGCCCTCGCTGCCATCACCAGCCCTGTCACCACCGCCGCCGGCACGCGTGTGCCGGGACTGCGCTTCGCCGACCAGCGCAGCCACGCCCTGTTGTCGGCGCTGCTGGTCTTCCGGCTCCAACCCTACGGATTCACCAACGGGGACCTGCGTACCCTCGCCGCCGAGCTACGCGGACTTGACCCCGGCGGCGTTTCCGCCGGGCAGATGACCTACGATCTGCGCCGCCTCAAAACCCGCAACCTGATCACCCGGATCGAGGGAACCCACCGCTACAGGGTCACCGACCACGGGCTCGACACCGCCAAATTCCTCACCTGCGTCCAGGACCGGATCCTGCGCACCGGCCTGGCCGAACTCAACTCCCCGGCACCCGCACCGGGCCGGCTCAGCTCTGCCGCGACCGCCTACCGCGCCGCAGTCGATACGCTCACCACTGCCGCGCTGTTCGTGGCATGAAGCACTCCGCAGCCCCGGCCCGGTGGCCACCGGCCGAACCCGACCCAAAAATTCGGCTACGCCGCACATAGCCCTCTAGGGCGTGTCTCCCAATGCGGCGCTCCAGATGACGACGGCGTGCAGGACGGCCGCTGAGCGGTAGGTGAGGGCCAGTTTGTCGTAGCGGGTGGCCAGGGACCGCCATTGCTTGAGGGTGTTGAAGCTGCGCTCGACCACATTGCGCCGTTTGTAGGCGTCCCTGTCGTATCTGACGGGGCGTCCCCCGGCGGAGCCCTTGCGTTTCCGGTTGGCCTTCTGGTCGTCCTTTTCCGGGATAACGCACTCGATGCCCCGCCCGCGCAGGTACGCCCGGATTGCTTTGGAGGAATAGGCCTTGTCGGCCATGGCCCGGTCCGGGCGGGTGCGGGCCCGGCCGGGACCGGGCCTTTCTACCTTCAGGGCCTCCATGAGGTTCTCAAACATCGGCGAGTCCCCGCCCTGGCCCGGCCCCAGCAGCAGGACCAGGGGACGCATGTTGCCATCCACCAGGGCGTGGATCTTGGTGGTCAGCCCGCCGCGGGACCGGCCGATGGCATGGTCCTCAGGCTCGTCGAGCAGATTCCTGTAATTCGACAGGTCCCCCTGTGTGGCGGGGCAGGTTCGTGCCGTGCTGGTGGGCACGGTTGACCGTGGAGTCGATCGAGACCTCCCAGTTGATCAGCCCGGCCGTGTCCGCGCGGGTCAGCAACGCCGCCAGGACCTTGTCCCAGGTCCCGTTGGCGGCGTTGCGGCGGTGGTGCTTCCACACGGTCTTCCACGACCCGAAATAGGCAGGGAGATCACGCCATGGGATCCCTGCCCGGTAGCGGTAGATGATGCCCTCGGTCATCAGCCGGTGGTCGTTGAAGGGTCGGCCCGGTTTCCCCGACGAATCGGGCATCAACGGGGCAATGGACTCCCACTGGGCATCGGACAACACGGAATAGCGAGAAGGCACCCATCAATCATGCCAAACCGCAAAACCACTGATTAGGAGACACACCCTAGGGCCCGCGCCTGAAATTCGGTTCAGAAGTCGGCCGATGGATTCTTGGATTTGTTCCGCTGTTTTGGGGACTGTGGAATTAACGGTGTATCCGGCTCGACACGCCGGGCGGTGAGCCTGGCGGGGAGGATCCCGATATGGCCGCAACACTTGAGGCTGTGCCGAGTACGAAACCGTGGACAAGAAAACAGAAACAACCGAGGCCGACGCTGCCCGCGAACTGGTCAGGATGGCGAAGGAACGGGGGCGCTTAATTTGGCCGCGTTCGACTATGGGTAGCCTATGGGGCTTGGGTGCTTTTTAGGGTGGCCGCTACGCGGGTGCTTTCGGTTTCGAAGCGGGAGAGCAGCCGCAACAGGTCGTGGCGGTCTTCCTCGTTCCAGTCGCTGAGAATGTCATCAATCAGGGTGTTGCCCGAATGCCGTAGCGCGGCGCCGGCCCGCTTCCCGTCCGGGGTGAGCCTGATCAGCGAGGCGCGCGAATCCCTGGGGTCGCCGGACCTTTCGACCAGTCCCGCTTCTTGGAGGCGTGCGGTGATTTTGGAGATGTTGGACGCGCCTGTGACCATTCGCTCTGCCAGGGCCGACGGGCGTTGGGGGCCGGAGTTGTTCAGGATGCTGAGCAGTGTCAGGGCTCCGGGGTCCAGCACCACGCCCTCGCGCGCAGCGACAGCGGTGGTGAAATCCGGTGCCGTCCATTGTGCCAGGATCCCATTGAGGGTCTGTATCAGCGCAGCATTCTGTTCCGGTTCTGTCATGGTCAGGCCTCTGTTCCGCCGTCTACGCGCAGGACAACACCGGTGATGAAAGCAGCCTGATCCGAAAGCAGGAAGGCCGTTGCGTTGGCGATATCCACGGGTTGTCCCAGGTGCTTCATCGGGATCTCCGCTGTGTAGGCGGCCTTGGCCTCGGCCGGCAGGGAAGCCAGCGCAGCGGTTTCAATGGCGCCGGGGGCTACGGCGTTCACGCGGATGCCGAGTTCGGCGTTTTCTTTGGCAACGCTGCGGGTCAGGGAAACGACACCGTGCTTTGCCGCTCCGTAGGGAGTCAGCCGGGGTGTGGCGCTGATGCCGGCCAGCGAGGCGATGTTCACGATGGAACCGCGGCCCTGCTTCACGAAGTGGGCGACCTGGCTCTGCATGGCCAGGAAGGTCCCGCGAAGGGTTACGTTGATGGTTCGGTCCCAGTCGGCGGGCGTGATGTCCTGGACCGGCTTGGGCATTGCCCCGACACCGGCGTTGTTCACTGCCAGATCCAGTCGGCCAAACGACTCGATGGCGAAGGGAACCAGTGCGTTGACTTCGTCGGCATCGGCGACATTGGCATGCTTGTAGGCCGCTTGTCCTCCGGCCGCTTCGATGAGCGCCACGGTTTCGGCACCCGCTTCGTCGTTGACGTCCGAGACGATGACAGCGGCACCGTCAGCGGCCAGGCGCAAAGCAATGGCGCGGCCGATGCCGGCGCCGGCGGCTGTAACAAGTGCTACGTGGTTTTCAAAAAGCATGGGCTGCTCTCCCCGGATCATATTTACTGTCGTCTAGACAGTATATACCCCCGGCTTTCCCGCGGTAGATGACCACCCGCACTTCGCTCGGATGCCTTCCCGCACCAAGGCAGCACTCGAGGCTGCCTTTCCGGGCGGCCCAGGGAGCCCCGGTCTCGGAGGTGGCAGCGAGACGATGGAAGAAGCGTGCGGTCGCGGGCTGTTAGCCGGATGCGGCTTCCCGCCCGGTTCCCCGGCGCAGCAGCATCAACGCGAGAAGCACTGCCAGGGAGATTCCAATGACCGTAAAAACGACTCGCTCAATGGTTAATTCGAATCCGAGTTCCACATTGCCGAGGGAGGCGAAAATCAACAACATGGGCGTCAGCGCCAGTGCCTGCATGAGGTACGCCCCACCCATGGAATACCAGACCAGAAAGAACAGACAGAGCACGGCGACAATGACAGTTCCCCACAGCGGCAGGAACCATACGGCCAGCAAAGCAATCATGGCGCCCAGGAAGGTGCCGATAAGACGACCATTGAGAGTCTCGCGGCGCTGACTGGCCAGCGGCCGCAAAGCCATCAAGACGGTCACGGCAACCCAGTACCCATGAGGGATGTGATTGACCAGGCTCCAGTACATGATTGCAGCACACAACAGACCCACCGCGATGCCGTGCTCCCACGCCGCGCGTTTCTCCACGGGAAGGGTCGGGGCCTGGAATTTGAGCAGCCGGGTGATCAGGGCACCCGCCACTCCGCCGGCAAGAATCCATAAAACTGCGGACCACCAGCTGAGGTTAATCGGACCGGGGCCAAACAGGATCACCATGACCGGAGCCAGCGCGAGCAGCCCGGCGGAGCGCTGGCTGCAAACAGGATCGCTGAGACGAACATGAGTACCGTTTTGCCCACCGTCCGGTAACGATCGTTACCGGACGGTGCGTAGCCTTGGCGTCGAATGTTGGACGACTTCACCAATCATCGTCTGGCACCTGTGTTAGGTAGACCCAGGTTCTCTCATCGTTTGTTGGCAGGCTTCCTGGACTTTGGTGATGAGGGGTGAGTCGGACATGTCGGTGCTGTAGATCAAGCTGACCGTTGAGATGGCGGTGGTGTCTTGGAGGTCCAGATAGACCAGTCCGGGGATGATAAATGCACGCATCGATTCCGGGACCACTGCGATGCCTAGGTGGGCGGCGACCAGGCCGAGGATGGTGGGGAACTGGACGGCTTCCTGGACGATGTCAAAGTCCACGCCCACGGCATGGAGGAGAGCGGAAATGTGGTCAAAAAGAGAGGAGATCCGGCTTCGCGGGAAGGCAATGAAGGCCTCACCGTGCAGATCCTTCAGCGAAACGGTGGCACGGCTGGCGAGGCGGTGGTCTGCGGCCACGGCGACCACCAGGGTTTCGTGCCTGATTACCGTGGCGCTTATACCCGGCACCGTGCGAACTTCGCGGGCGATCCCGGCGTCAAGAACACCGGCTGCAATGAGCTCCAGTTGTACGTCTGTGGTCTCCTCGCGTAGTTGCAGATCGATTCCCGGCCACTGTGCGCGCAGCTGCCGGACCAGACCCGGCACCATGGTGATGGCTGCGGATGAGACGAAGCCCAGCCGCAGCCGGCCCAGTTCGCCGTTTTTGGCATGCTTGAGGGCCGTCTCCATGACGGCGTACTGTGACAGGACCCTGCGCGCGTGCTCCAACAACACTTCGCCCTCGGCGGTGAGCTCAACGTTGCGTGAATTTCGCACGAACAAGGCCACCTTGCACTCTTCCTCCAGCTTGCGTATTTGTTGGCTCAACGGCGGTTGTGCCATGTGAAGGCGTTGGGCGGCCCGGTTGAAGTGGAGTTCTTCGGCCACGGCCACAAAGAGTTCAAGGCGTCTGAGGTTCATGCAATCAAGACTAAACGCATATTGAAACGCGTCAAATAGATATTTCTTTAGCCGCGGCAATGCGTCTAGCGTTGCCAGTGAGAGAAGTCACAGAGCTGAACGTAGCAGAGGATTGAAAATGCCTGTAACGACCAAATCCGCCAGCAGTTACATCAATGGATCCTGGGTAGAGGGATCAGGTGATTTTGTCTCCCGCCACAATCCGGCGGTGCCGGGGCAGGCCGTGACGAGGTACCACCAGGCCGGCTCGGCAGAGCTGGGACAGGCCGTTCAGGCCGCATTGGCCGCAGGTACGGCCTGGGACGGGCTGGGGATACTAGCGCGTGGCCGGGTGCTGAGTGCAGCGGCGGTAGCGATCCGTGAGCGGGCTGAGGAAATCGCCGCCGTCATGACAGCCGAACACGGCAAAACGATCGCGGAGTCCCGGATGGAGGTTGACGCATCGGCGGACACCTTTGACTACCATGGCGCCTCCGCCCGCAATCCGGTAGGCACCGAATTCCCCTCCAGCCATCCAGAAGAACGGATCCTAACCGTGCGGCGGCCGCTGGGCGTGGTCGGTGTGATCACACCCTGGAACTTCCCCCTGCAGATTCCGGCCTGGAAGATCGCGCCGGCGCTCTTGCACGGGAACACGGTGGTCTGGAAGTCGGCGAGCAACACCCCGGGCGTCTCCGCGCTGCTGATGGAGGCGCTAGCCGCCGCCGGCCTCCCCGCCGGCGTCGTCAACCTGGTCCTGGGCCCCGGCCAGCTCGGCTCGGAGCTGGTCTCCAACCCCCTTGTGGGGGGTGTGACATTCACCGGATCAGTCCCCGTTGGCCACCACATCCGCGGGATTGTCTGTGGGCGCGGCGCGAAACTGCAGCTGGAACTCGGCGGCCACAACGCCACACTCGTCCTTCCCGACGCGGATGCTGAACTTGCAGCCACCAGCGTCGTGAACGCCGCCATGGGCTCTACCGGCCAGAAGTGCACGGCCACGCGGCGCGTGATCCTGGTCGGCGGCGGCCATGAGGACTTTCTGGCACGGCTCAAGGACAAGGTGTCGGCCCTGGTCGTGGGGCCGGGCACGGACCCGACCGTCCAGATCGGCCCGGTCGTCTCCGAGTCCGCCCGCGAGGAAATCAACGCCGCAATCGACCAGGCGCTGGCGGAAGGCGGGGAAATCCTGGCCCAGGCAACCGTGCCGGACGCCGAGGGCAGCTACGTCGCCCCCACCGTGCTGACCGGCCCCCGTTCCATGGCCATCTGCCAGGAGGAGGTATTTGGCCCCGTCACCACCGTGCTGCACGCAGAGACCCTGGAGGAGGCCATCGACCTGGCCAACAGCACGGCCTTCGGCCTCACCGCCGCCGTCTTCAGCAGCGATGAGCGCGCCATCCGCCAGTGCGTCTCCCAGCTTCAGGCTGGCCTGGTGAAAGTCAACGCCCCCACCACGGGCTCCGAACTCCACGCACCCTTCGGTGGAATGAAGGACTCCACCTTCGCCGGACCCCGGGAGCAGAACAGCGCCGCCGCCGCCACCTTCTTCACCCACGAAAAGACCGCCTACCTGCGCCTGGCACCCAAGAAGGCATGATCATGACGCTTCAGGACGAACGAACCGTGCACGAGCTCCGGTCCCCGGAGGAAGTGCTCTCCAGCGCCGACATGAACGGCGCCTGGGCCACCCGCCACAGCTTTGCCCGCACCATGCTCCGCCGCGCGGCCTCTCACCGTTGGACGGTGGCCAAGACCCGCCTGGACCTGGATAACCTGGGACGGGGGACCGCCGTGTACACGGTCAATGCCGAGGGCTTCGAGCTGAACTTCATCGCCTTCTGCCAGGTCTTGGAAGAAAGTGATCGCACCGACCGGGTCATCGCCAACGCGTGGGACATCACGGCCGCCCTCGTCGACGGCGAATTGACGATGGAGCGCGAAGCCGACCTTCGCCGCAATGTCCCGTTCCAGGAAAAAGGCCGCACCGACCCGGAAACGATCATCATGACGCGGGCCAACCGCAGCGCCCGCTTCTTCGACTACGTCAGCGACTGCCTCTCCACGGGGAACCAGCCCGACGTCGACAAGATCGGCCCCAGCCCCTACCTGATCCGCAGCACCGCGTTTTACGGCAATGGCAAATTCGGGCTCAAGGAACTGGCCAACATCCCGGCCGGCCATCCGTTGTCCGTCCCCTATCGTTCGCAGATGCTTGCGGCCTGGCTGCTGCGCGAGCTCAGCATGGATATGGTGGAACACGTCGCCAGGGCCAAGGCCCTGGCCGCCGGCACCGTAGCCGTTTCCTTGGACGCGGCTTGGGCCAAATACTTCGGGTTGGGCAACGCGACCGGCCTGGGCATGGTTCCCTTCCTCGTCAACCACCCCGACTACCTTGATGCCTGGTGCCGGCTTCGGGAGGTTCCCCTCGCGGCAGGGCTTGCCGCCAGCTACGCACCGGACCACCCGGATCTGGGGCGGATCGCTGGACTTCTGGATAGGGCCGACCGGCACCTGGCGGAAAAGTCGGAGCTCAAGACGGTCCCGTTCCTCTCGACGGAATTGATCAGGCCCCAACTTCACCAGCTTCGCTCGGACCTTCAGACGTTCATGGCATCCAGCCAGGAGTCCGCCCCGGTACTGGCCCGCCTGCACGACATGGCGGCCGGCCTCAGCCCGGAAGTCCGCGGCATCTTCGCCTCGATCGTCATTGAACTCCAGACCGGCTTTGATGACGAAGCCGAAGCCCTGCTCACAGTGGCAGGTGCGCCACCCTTCAACCCCGCCATGGGCTGCCGTGAGCTGCGGCAGCTTTTGGAGCAGAACTATGGTTGGGCGCGCAGCTATGACTTTGCCGCCCCGGAGCGCTCCAGCTACTACTGGTACTCCTCCGCCAACAGTGAAGAACCACGCCGGGCGCAGCGGGCGGAGCTGACTGGCAGAGCGGTGGAGCACTGCACCGATATCGTCCGCCGCATCAATGCCCTGGCCGCCGACCTGGAGGGGTTTCCCGCCGAGGCCAGCGTGGCCGAACTCCTGCTGGCGCATCCGTGCCACCGGTTCGCCGCCGAACGGATCCAGCAAACCCGGCAGTACCACTACGGCGAATTGCGCGACAATCTTCTGGATGCCGACTTCCTGCCGTTGAGCACCCAACGCTTCCAGTTGGCCACCTACGGGATGAACAACTTCAGCCCCCAGTCAACTGACTGGGTCCGCGTCACCCTGTTCAGCGGAGCACCGCGCGTGGCGGACGTCCTGAACGGAATCGACGATGACGACTGGCTCTTTCCGCTGGCTCCCGAAGGAGGGAACGCATGAGCGTGCACCAGCAGGCAACCGTCGTGGACGGCCTGCAGATCAGCAACTGGAGCCGACCGGTCCTGGAGGAACTGCGCACGGGCGGCGTCAGCGCCGTCAACGCCACCTGCGCCGTCTGGGAAAACGCGGCTGAAACCATCCGGTCCATCGCCCAATGGCTTGAACTGGCCAACCGCAACCCGGATCTCTTCTTCCTGGCCACCAGCGGCGCCGACATTGAAGCCGCCAAACAGCAAAACAGAATCGCCGTTTTTCTCGGTTTCCAGAACACCAGCCCGTTTGAAGACGACTACCGGTATGTGGAACTCTTCCACCGCTTGGGCGTCCGCATTGCCCAGCTGACGTACAACAACCAGAACCTGCTCGGCGGCGGATGCTTCGAGGCCGAGGACTCCGGGCTCACCCGCTACGGCCGTGTCGTGGTGGCGGAGATGAACCGTGTCGGGATGCTCATTGACCTCTCCCACGTCGGATACCGGACCAGCCGCGAGGCGATCGAGGCCTCGACCGTCCCCGTGGCGATTACCCATTCCAACCCGCTCTGGTTCTTCGATACACCCCGAAACAAGCCCCACGACGTAATCCAACCGCTCGTGGACCGTGGCGGGGTCATCGGCTGCTGCCTCTACCCCACCGTCAGCGGCGGCGAACACGTGAGCATCGAGAGCTTCGCCGCCATGGTCTCACGCATGGTGGACCAGTACGGGCCTTCCCACATCGGCCTGGGCAGCGACTGCACCCGCGGGTGGGACCACGAATTCGTCGGGTGGCTCCGCAACGGACGCTGGCAGCCCACGGCACCGGAAGACTCACCCACCTGGCCGGCCTGGCCCAACTGGTTCACCGGGCCCGAAGACTTTCCACGGCTCACCGACGGACTCGTGACCGCCGGACTCACAGATGAGACCATCGGCGCGGTCCTGGGCGGAAACTTCAGCCGCCTGTTCACCGAGGTCATGGACAACACAAAGGAGAAGGCCCATGTCTGAGAACACCACCATTCTCACTGGTGCCACTGATGGTGACCGGGTGACAGCCGTCGCCTCCGTCCAGCCCCGAGAGATCACCGAATCAGCCTTCCGTGCCTTGTGCGCCGCGGGCGCGGACCCTGCCGAAGCCCGGGAGGGCGGACTGGCCGTCCTGCGGGCCGAAGTCGACTCGCATCACGGGCTTGCCCTCCTTGAACAGCTGCTCTGCGCAGACTGGGCACAGCCCATGCGAGCCGCCGGCACCAGGGCGACGTCGTGGGCCGGTGTCACCGTCCACGAACTCGACTGCCCGGGGCAGCCGGCACTGCGTTCTGCAATGCAACTCATTGACCTGGCGGCCGGCGGCGCCGCAGGGGACGTTCGCGTGGCACGAACCACGGTTGCCGGAATCCCGCGCCAACTGTGGAACGACCTGCTCCTGCGGCGCAGCGCAAGCCTGCAGCGCACCATCATTATCGCCCTGTCCGCCACCGCGACCACTGATGTCGGCGGCAGCACGGAATACCTCACCGTCCAGAACGGCGCAGTCACCTCGGCAACGGAGCCGCCCAACGCCGCCATTGCCGCGTCGCTGCTGCCCCCGTCGGAAGGCGGCAACACGGTCGTCGTCCTTCCCGGCACCAACGATCTGGCCCACCTGGACGTCAGCATCTCCCAAAAACCCTTGAAAGTACGTGAAGAAGAATGGCATCGCATGTATCAGCTCTCCCGGAACTACCTGATGGCGGACCGGTGAGCAGCATCGAGCGCACCCAGTTCTCCGACGGCTTGCCCCGGCCCTACTCGGCCTCAGCCGCCGTGAACGGCATCGTCTTTCTCTGCGGGCAGGTCCCCACCCGTGCCGACGGCTCGACCCCTGCCGACATTGCCGGCCAGGTTGTCCAAGCCTTCGACAACCTGGAAAACGCCCTGTCGGGTGCACATTCGGACCTGTCCAGCCTCCTCAAGCTCACCGTCTTCCTCGCGGATCTGGACGAGTTCGAGGACTACAACGCCGCCTACCTCACCAGGCTCAGCGGCCATCCCCTGCCTCCCCGGACCACCGTGCAGGTTGCGCGGTTCCGTGGTGAGAAGCGCATCGAAATTGATGCCGTCGCAGCCGTAACAGCCTGACCGAACAACGGCCATGGATCTGTTGGGTAACCACTGTCGCTTTCCCATAGCCCAGATCGGAACCATCATGCTCTCGCACGCACCATCTCCCACTCCGGCACCCGCATCGCAACTCACCATCGATTCAGCACCGCTGAACGCGTTCCACAAACGCCTGACCCTCTTCAGTTCCGGCGGGCCCTTCCTGGATGGCTACATTCTGGCCATTATCGGCATCGCCCTGGTCCAGATCATTCCCCAATGGCAGATGAATGAGTGGTGGAACGGGCTCATCGGCGCCTCGGCACTGGTCGGGGTCTTCATTGGCGGGCTGGTCTTTGGCAACATCACCGACAAAATCGGCCGCAAACTCATGTACACGATTGACCTGGTTGCGATCATCGTGTTTTCGATCGCGCAGTTCTGGGTCAGCGAGCCCTGGCAGTTGTTCACGCTGCGCCTGCTCATCGGCATCGCGGTCGGCGCCGACTATCCCATCGCCACCGCACTGGTCGCCGAATTCGTCCCCGCGAATTGGCGGGCCCGCCTGCTGGGAGGCTTGAATGCCATGTGGTTTGTTGGGGCCACCGTCGCCGCGTTCGTCGGATACTGGCTGCTGTCACTCGATGATGGCTGGCGCTGGATGCTCCTGTCCTCGGCAGTGCCTGCGGTAGTGATCCTCATTGCCCGGGCCACCATCCCGGAATCCCCGCACTGGCTTGTTGGCAAGGGACGCCAGCAGGAGGCCCTGGACATCTTGAAGAAGGCCATCGGCGAGGGTGCGACGCTGGAGGGGATCACCGCCCACGACCCCAATGCGGTCAAGCTCAGCACCAAAAAAGCCTTCAAGATGGTTCTCACCGGCGGCTACCTGAACCGGGTCATCTTCATCTCCATTTTCTGGACCTGCACCATCGTGACCTTGTTCTCGATCTACGCGTTCGGACCCCAGATCCTGGCCCTGTTCCACCTCGAGTCCGGTGATGCAGCCAATATCGGCTACGGGCTGATCAACCTGTTCTTCCTGGTGGGCAACATTGTCGCCCTCCTCGTGGTCGACAAGCTCGGCCGCCGGCCCGTCCTGATCTGGGGATTCGTCCTCTCGGGTGTTGGGTTGTTGTTCCTGGCCATCTTCCCCACCGCGCCCCTGGGCCTGATTGCCCTGGCCTTCGCGTTCTACGCCATTTTCAACGGCGGCCCCTCGATCCTGGAATGGATCTACCCCAATGAGCTGTTCCCCACCAAGGTTCGTGCCACCGCCGTGGGCCTGTGCACAGGAACCAGCCGCATTGGCGCCGCCATCGGCACCTTCGCCACACCCCTGGCCTTAACGCACCTGGGCCTCTCGGGGACCATGTGGATTGCCGCCGGGATCGCTCTGGTTGGCGCGGGTGCAAGCTACTTCATGGCACCGGAAACCAAGGGCAAGAACCTCGAAGACGCCGCCTCGCTCCATGCCTGAGCCCACCACCGACGCGGCCACACGATTATTCCACCGCATCCGCGTCCGAAAAACGCTCACGCCGGCACATCCATTGGGTCCGTGCCGGCGCAGCGGTCTCTCGCGGGCTCCGGGCACGATGACCGGGCATGCCGCGTGGTTCCTGGCTCGTCAACCCGGTGGTCCTCGCCCCAGCCAGCCGGCATGCCCTCCCCACCCATGGGACGCGGTTCCAATTCCAAAGTCTGGCCCGACCCCACCAGGCAGCAGGGCCTTCCCGCAGCCGCCCGAAGGATAAAACATACCCAGACAAGGAGGCACCATGAAGTTGTCCGGCAATGCCAATCATCCGATAACCGGCTACTGGGGTATTCATCTGACCGGCCTAGTCTCGGTCTCGCCATGGCCGGTCGGAGTCAGGGCTCTCCAGGGTTTGTGGGTGGCCGTTTTTCCGGGGCGGAGTGGGGTGGGCTGGTTTGGGCCCGGGATCGGCGACTATGCCGCGGTAGCGTACCGGGTCGTGGGCGACGGCGAGTTGCAGCACGCGGAAGAAGATCAGGCCCGGGCTGGTGGAGTGGCGGCGGTTGAAGCGGAACACGAACTCGTTGAGGTAGGCCTGCAGGTGCGCCTCACCGACCGAGCCCTGGTGGGTGCCCAGCAGCCAGCGCTTGGCTAATGAAATGACGCGGTGGACCGCCGGCAACAATGGCCCCGGGTCCTCGCCGCGGGCGCGGGCAGCGCGTTGGCTGCGCGGCTCGTGGCCATAGCCGAGCGCCCCGATGCCCTGGTAGCCGGCCCAGCCATCGGTGATGACCAGGGTGCCCGGTGCAACATTCTCCGCGACGAAGTGATGCAGTGACGGCCCCGTGGCATCCGTCAGCAACGCCATGCGGGCCCGGCCGAAACCCGCCGGTTCGGTGACCTCGACCGCGACACCGGCCGGGGCCTTCTTGCCGCGGGCACGTCCGCCGGCCAGTTCTGGCTCGTAGCCGCCGATGAATGTTTCATCGACCTCGACCACGCCGGCCAGCCGTTCCCGGCCCGGACGCACCAGCACCGAGCGCAACCGGTGCAGCATCGCCCACGCCGTCGGGTATGAGCCGATCCCCAGCGACCGTTGCAGGCCCTGGGCGGAGATGCCGTTCTTCTGCATGGAAAACAGCCGGCAGGCCGTGAACCACACCGTCAGCGGTGTCCGGCGGCGATCGGAGAGAGTCCCTGCCGTGACGGCCGTCCGGGCGCCGCAGGCAACACATTTGTGCCGCCCGTCGGCCATAACCCACCCGCCGGCATGCGAGCAGTGCGGGCAAACGAAGCCATCCGGCCAGCGCAGCCAATCCAGATAGTCCAGACAATCAGCATCGGTCGCAAACCATGCCCGGAACTCCCCGGCAGAGCGCGGGTAATCCACCCCAGCCCGGGGCTGGAACTCGTCCACACCCTCATTTTAGTCCGGTCAGCTGACTACCCCAGACCGGCTATACCCAACGGGCAGGTGGGTACCAGGACATGCCGGCTGGGCGACCCGGCACTCAAGAGGGTCCACGATGACTCAGACCCTCTTCTCATCACACCCCGTCCCCATTTCCGGGGGCGCCACCACACTGAAGTCCGCCGGGCACGTCATTGTCGATTCGCTTCTCGCCCACGGCGTCCGTCGTGTCCACGTGGTTCCCCGGCGAAAGTTACCTCGAGGTCCTGGACGGGTTGCACACCTCCCCGATCGAGACCATCATCTGCCGCCATGAGGGCGGCGCCAGCTACATGGCAGAAGCCGATGGGAAAATGAACCAGCTCCCCGGCGTCGCTATGGTCACCAGGGGTCCCGGTGCAGCAAATGCCCACGTTGGGCTACACACGGCCTGGCAGGACTCCACGCCCCTAGTGCTCTTCGTCGGCCTGATTCCCTTTGCCCACCGAGACCGCGAAGCCTTCCAAGAATTCGACATCAAGTCCTGGTTCGACACTGGCGCCAAACGCGTCATGGTCCTCGACCACGCCGAACGCGCCTCCGAAATCGTGGCGGAAGCCTTCTTCGCCGCGATGAGCGGCCGTCCCGGACCGGTCGTCGTGGGCCTGCCGGAGGACATCATCCGCGAGCAGATCAACCCGGCACTGCACCCGCCCATCCCACTCGCCCCGGAGGAATGACAACCGCGGACTCCGAGGCCTTCGCCACAGCCCTCGTAGACTCCCGCAAACCCCTGGTAGTAACCGGCGGAAACGACTGGAGCCAAGACGGTGCAAACCAGCTCACCCGGTGGCTGGAAAAACACCACATCCCGGCGGCCGCCGAATGGCGCACCGAAGGTACCACGCTGAACAACACCGCAAACCCGCCAGATCCCGCCCACCTAAAACACCCCTCGCCGTTGGGCTGGGACCACATCAACCTCACCGGCGACTACACCTGGCGGACCACCAAATCCGGAAAGTACCGGCCCGTCCGTCGTACAAACACCACGTACCGCTAAATATTGTCCGAATTCACAAGCGACGCCCACATCGGCACCCTGCTGGAAGCGGTGGGCAAGAAATACGGGCGCGGCAGCATCGGCCTGGGCGCCTCCGGCGTGAAGGGCGGGCCGGACTGGTCCATGAGACGCGAGATGCTCTCCCCCAGGTACACCACACGCTGGGACGGACTGCCCGTCGCCAAAGCCTCCTGACGGCCAAATACTCGAGCTTGCTAGCGTGACAGCAAGCTTTCTTGCTAGCAAGAAAGCTTGCTGGAAAGAAATCAAGCAAGCTTGAACGCGAGCAAGAGGATGGATAGGGTCGAGTGATGAATAGTGTTCAGATCGTCATGGCCTACAGCGAATCCGGTGGTGCAAGTAAAACGACCACCGCCGTATCGTTAGCCGCCACGGCCGCTGCGGCAGGTCGGAAAGTCCTTCTCATCGACCTAGATCCAAGAGCGGCAGCCACCAAATGGTTGGGTGTAGCCCCGACGGAGGAATGGCGGCACGTCGGTGCGATTCTGGGAGATGAGAATCCCGAAGGATGGGCAAACGACCTGGCGCTGCAAAGCACCTGGATGCCCACTCTGAAAGTCGTCCCGTCTGCGAGAAGTGTTTCCAACCGTGAGGCAGACAGGGCAGACCACGCCGAATTGCGACTGCGCACTTCCCTCATTGGTGTCGATGCCGATCTGGTGGTAATCGACTGCCCTAACCGCCAAGGTGGTCCCCTAACACTCGCTGCGCTCAACGCCGCAGATACGGTGGTCTACGCGGCCACAGCCACCACCGATGGTGTGGATGGTGTAGCCGGTGCCCGCCGATCCGTTGCACACTTCAAACGCTCACGGGAGCTCATCGGGGCGCCGGTCAACCTTGTCGAGGCTGGCATTGTCGTCGGAGCGGTTCAAGAAACGATCATGAGTAGAATCGCCGCCGCCAGTATCGACTCCCTCCGCGAAACGGGAATGCTCCTGACTCCGCTGGTGCCACATAGGACCATCGTCCAGGAAATGCGTCTTACGCAGGAATGGTACGGAGAATACAGAAAAGGCCAGCCCGTAGTGGACGCCTACAACGAACTAGCCGGAAGGATTCTCCGATGACCGAATTCAAAAAGGACCGCCCCGACCTGCTGCCCCGGCGTGGACCCGCGCCCGCCCCAGACGAGAAAGTGGATCCAGTAGACGTATCACCGGCACCGACAGCTCGGCCGGCCAATACCGCGTCGACACCAATCTCGTCATACAGTGCTCCGCCGCCGATGCAGATTCTTCCTCCCAAAGCACCAGCTAAACGGCGAGAAGCAACGATTCCCATTGGCCCACGGCTCTCGGTCAGCGTGGTGGAAATATTGGACCAGGCAATGGCCGAATATGGGATTACCCAACGCGAAGCCCTTGAACAGGCCATCGTTGCTCGATGGGGAAAGACGTCCTAACTACAAAGGTCGTAATCGGGGAAGTATCTAATAAGGTCCGCCAATGACGAGATGCCCGGCATCTGCCGGGCCTCTCGTCATTGGCGGACAACCCTGCGTTAGGCGATGGGGCCAGCCTCGGGGACCACTCTGGCTAGAAGTGCTTCGTGGGCCTCACGCAACGTCTCGGCACGGGCCTTAGACCTGGCCAGTTCAACCAGCGCCTTCGACGCGGCGTCTTCGGCAGCCTTCCGGGCGAGTTGTGCGGCGCCCAGCTGCTCCCGGGCGGCGGCTAGCATCTGCTCCAGGCTGGTGACTTTAGCGTTGAGGTCGGCCGTGATCCCGTCGTGCTCGGTGGCGGTCCGGTCCAGGTCAGCGGCGAGCTCCGCCAGCTCGAGGGTCTTGTCCCTGGATTCCTGCGCCCAGGCCGCCTCAACCGCCGCGTGGCGGGCATCGGCCAGGGTGGTGGCTTGAGCCCAGCAGGCACCCGCCAGCCGGGTGGCCTGGTCAAGCAGCGCCGACGGGGTGGCCGCGATCTGGCTGCCGGCAGCCATCTTTTCCTCCGACCATTCCTTCAGGTACCGGGTGGCGTCGGCGTTGCTGACGCCCGCGGCGGCACGCACCGTGGAGACGGTGGGGCGGCGGTCGGCGCTGATCTGCTCGGCGGCGGCGTAGACACGCTCTTTCACGCTCTGGGACATCTCAACCTCTGGAAAAGTAGTAGGAGTAGTAAGAATCATACTACTCCTACTATTTCCCTGTATCCACCCACCACGCCGGGACACGGGCGTCGCGCGGATTGGTACCCCGGACCCTGCAGGCCCCGGACTGGGCCCGCGGGCGGTGCGGCGGTGTGATCGGCCGGTGCCACCGCCGACTGATGGCCGATATGCGGGTTGCCGACCAAATGCGCTGGTCGGCGGACAGATCCACCTCCTCGTTTTATAAGGTGGACCGGGGCGGGAGCGGCCGTGATGGCGGCGCCCATCGGCCAGGTACCGTTGCCGGCGGGGACGAGGGTGGTGCTCGACAGGATGGGCTGATGACTTCCGGCCAGATCTCTCCGCGTCCCGACGACTACGCCGGTCTGCTGGCCGAACTCAAGGAGGCCGTGCGCGCGGCCCAGGTGGGCGCGCAGCGGGTAGTGAATGCGGCGATGATCGCGCTGTATTGGGACATCGGGCGGGCAATCCTGCGGCAGCAGCGCGCCGAGCCGTGGGGGAGTAAGGTGCTGGGGCGCCTGGCCGATGACCTGCGCCGGGAATTTCCACATATGCGGGGCCTGTCGCGCCGGAACCTCTACTACATGCGCGCCTTCGCGGAGGCGTGGGATGGCCGGGAGGAATTTGTGCAGAGAGTGTCTGCACAAATCAGTTGGAGCCACAACGTTGCCCTTCTTGACCGGGTGGAGGGCCAGGGGCTGCGTGAATGGTACGCGGCCCGGGCCGTGCGCCACGGCTGGTCCCTTGCTGTCCTGGAACACCAGATTGCCTCGAAGCTTCACGAACGCGAAGGATCGGCTCCAAACAATCTCGAGGCACGGCTACCGGGGGAGGGGTCGGACCTGGCGCATGAGGTCGCCAAGGATCCGCTGGTGCTGGACTTCCTTGGGCTGGGTGCCGAGGCTGATGAGGCTGCGATCGAGGAGGCCATGACGGTGCGCATGGCTCAGACGCTGATGGAGTTCGGCGCCGGGTTCGCGTTTGCCGGCCGCCAGGTGCATCTTGAGGTTGGCGGAGACGATTTCTATATCGATTGTTCCGATTCTGGGGTTATTCCGAGGACGGTTGGTGTCGCTGCCTGAAAGGGGCCCATTTCGGCGCGAGCCACGAACCCGTCTCCGTCGCGGGCGTGGCCGAGTACGGCGACTCCGTCCTAGACCGCGTGCAATGTCGGGTTCCGGAACGACGCTACGGGCATTCGGTGTGTTCGCGGGCTGTTGGAGGATCCACGACTTTCGCCGGTGGTGGAGGCAAGGGGCTGACCCTGGGCAGATGAAGGAAGCCAAACTGCCAAGTCAGTCCCCATCGCCCCGGCCTGGGACGGTTGAGAGTCCGGCGTGGATCGCGTTGAAGTACTGAAGCCTGGTGTCGTAGTCCCGGGCCTTTGGCGTGGAGAGAAACCTGTCGCTTCGTTCAGCTGATGCCATGAGTTTCCGGCTATCGGGGTCCCATAGGGTGGCCAGCTGGTTGGCAAGGTCGTCCCCGATGGCGGTGCGGATGTGTCTGCCCAACAGATAGGTGGAGGCCAGGTCCTGGTCGAAGTCGGCACGCTCGAACAGGTCGGCGTCCTTCTCATAGTCGTAGAGGGAGTCGTGGAGGGACGGGCTGTTTTGGTACCACATGCAGACGTAGCTGAGGTCCCGGGCATGCTTTGTCCAGCCCAGGGCTCCCATGTCCACCCATGCCTTGATTTTCAAGGCGGCATAGCCGGCGGCTGTCGGCACCCGAACCTCAATGCCCTCGGGCAATCGGTACAGGTCGGCTCCGTCGAAGACTTCCTGGAAGGCGAAGACGTCCACGGTGTGTCCGTCAGGGTGGGGGATGGCTGTTCCTGTGGGGTGCTCGATTCCGCCAAAGGGTATGAGGTCCACGGACCGGTTGTCGATGCGGAAGCGGATCCGGGTGTCTCCCTCGGGTTCGAGATCGGTGACGAGGGATTGGTAGGCGGATCGGTCCGGTACGGCGATGGCAATGTCTATGTCGGTGGTGCTGGCCAGCTCCGCATCAAACCCCAGGCCCTGGTGGATCAAGTCGCGTGCCGACGCGCCCACGAGCATGATCCGTTCACCCGGTCCGGGGGTGAAGTCCGCAACGCTGCGCAGGACGGTGCACAGGGGGCCGAACTCATGAGCGGAAGATGCGGAGAAGTCGATCATCGTGCTCCTTCAGGATCGAGGCGGCTTCGCGCTGCCGGGGTTCACCGCTGGCGAGCAGATCGGCGTACACGAGGGTGCTGGGAACAGTGGGCAGGGTCCCGGCCGGTATCGTGGCTTCGATGTCGAGACTGCCCGGGTCCGTCCAAAACTTGTGCCTGAGAAAGACATTGGGGTGCTCATCCCTGCGCCACTTGTTCTCCACTGCCATGCGGGGTGTGAACTCGTCGACATAGACGGTCAGTGTCGATGGTTTGAGCAGATCGGGGAGGGCACTTTCTCCGCTGACTTCCATTCCCGGTACCAAGGGACCGTGAAGGCCCGGAGTTGATGATCTGAAGGATTCCAGGGCCAGTCGCGGGGCCAGCTGATGGGGGTAGGTCATGACCCATTGTTCGAAGAGCGCGCGTTGCCTCAACAGCTGCGGGCCGGGTCCGAGGGAGAGGTATTCCTCTCGTTGGAGGACTTTCAGGGTCTCCTGGGCAAGACCGACCGAGACCCCGGACAAGGTGCTGATCTCCCGGATTGTCAGGCGCGGGACGTAGGGCCAGGTCAGCAGGACGAACAGCAGCCGGGACCGGCCTGCGCTGAACAGGTTCACGCCTGGGGCGGAAGCGCCGGTCCGGGCGTCCTTCCGCCCGGGTATCCGGCGGCTGAGGCGGCGGCCTCGGACGTCGACATAGACGTTCCCGAAGGCGATGAAGGCGTTGCCGGCCTCATCGACGAAATTCAGATTCCGGGCCCGGTAGTCTCTAGCCTGCTTTTCGTCGATGTAGTCCTGGACGATCAGGGGCTTCGCCTGGTCCCCGGACGGAAGGACTGGTTGCGTCAGGGCATGATCCAGGATCATGAAGGTCTGGCGTTCAGCCTCCCGCTGCAGGGTGAGGAGCGGGTGCTCGAACGCGGGGTGGGACCAATCGGACTCTCCCACGCGTGCGTCGATGCCGTACTGGGCCAGATGTTGTACAACGATGTGGAGGCGGTCTTCCAGCATCACCCCTCCTCTGTTCACCTAGGTTGAACATTCATTCTAATTGAATATTCATAAAAAGTGAACATATGGATCCTCGAGTTGAAGACTGACCTGGAATCGGGGTGTGGGAGGTCGGCTGGGAGATGGGAGGCAGCTTCACCATGTGGACGATGGGGACTGCCCCGGCATTGCTTGACAAGGAGCTAAGCAAAGCCGGGGCAGTCCCATGGGGTGGGAGCCGGAGGATACGATCCGCCATTGAACGGTGTAGGTGTCGGCCGGGGAGCCAGGCTTTACGGCCTGGGTGACGCGCCTGACCGCAGCTCTCCGGCGAACCGTGTGGCAGCTTGTGCGTTTGATACCTGAAGAATCCAACGGAAGCCGCCCGTGCTGTCCAGTTCGAGGTTGGTGTACTTCATGATGGGCAGCACCGGGTTGTTCTTGAACCGGCGATCCGGACCGCCCTTTTTATTCACATATTGCCAGGTCGTCCCAATTTGGACGGCGTCCGAGGGCGTGACACCGGGGGACTCAATGAAGTCGGTTTGCCGTTCCTGGATGCGCAGAGAGTCATATCCGATGTCGGTGAACTCACCATTGTGTGAGAGAAGAATGCGGTCCGGCAGGAAGTACATTGACGTTCCGTCGGAAGATACGCCCGGAACCTCGATGTTGGTCACGAGTTCCTTGAGCCCGTCGTGTGTGAACGTAGACGCGGAGCGACGAACTAGAGCGCCGGCGCCGGCGTTGACCTTTTGCTGGTAGCCCCCGCGCAGGGAGCCCGATTCGTTAATCCGCCAGATTCTTTGCGATTGAGCCAAAGAGTGCCCCGCGTCGACGAGGGACTGGAACTGACGCGCGTGCTCGTCGTTGACGTCATAGAAAACGACGACTGAACGTCTGGCTCGGTCACGTAAAACCATCCACCAAACCAAGGGAATTCCGAGAAGCAGGACAAGGAATCCAAAGGGCATTGTGGTCGCTGCAAGCAGAAGCAAGGCGATTACAATCCACCGGGTCAGCGGTTTGCGGCTCGCAACCTCGTTAAGTTGCCGTACAAGATCGTCGGAGGAAGTTGGCACAAGCGACTGGACGCTTGTGCCTCGTTGGTCTTCGAAAGCAACGTCTGCCGAAACAGGGATCGAAGTTTCTGACCAGCCGGGACTATGGCCCGATTGGTTAGGACGGTGTCCTTTGCCAGGTGCTGCCTGGTAGTAGACACCGCCGGCCCCCATGCGCACATAATTGCCTCGGGGTCCGGTACCGACCCTGAAGCCAGGGACACCGGCGCTGATGCCCAGCCCTGATTGGCTCACATTGAACCTAAACGGTCCAGCTTTCAGGCTCTTCCGAACGTAAAAACCCACCATGCACCCCCACGCGCAGCACTCGGCCAGCATCGCAATCAAACCAGTGAGTGTCATTGTTGCAGCAGGTCCTGTTGTTCCTTCAACTGAACACGAACGTTTCGGCCATTGGTCATGCAGCCTCGTCGTTCGACTGCGGTTCATACGGAGGTGACCATCGAATCGTCAGGTTTGAGGAACCGCGACTCTCGGCCCTCGATCGTACCGATGTCATCTTGGGGTATACCCCAACCTGACGTCAGGATGGAATTTTGCTGCAGCGTCAGGTTAGGGTGACTTTCGGGTGTGGATTTGATCGCTATGTGGCGGCGTTTTGTGATCGCTCGGTGTCGCACCAGCGCCCGTAAGCCAGTCCTCCACCGGCCGCGGCAGCATCACCTGGTGCGCTTTTCCAAAAGGCCGCCGCCCCGGCCTGTGGTGGTTAACGCTTCCTGGCGGTGTTTTGTGATCGCTGTTTGGCGCTAGGTGCTGATGACGGGGTGGGCGTGGACACAATCGCTCGTGCTACCAATTGCAAGTCCCTTGCAAAGTGCGGGTTTTTGCACGCGAACTTTTAGCACGGGACCGGCTAGCCCGGATTTTTCATCGGACGGCGGTCGGGGCGTTGGGTGCGGGTTTTGCCGTCCCGGCGGGCTGAATCGGATTTCGGGTGTGGCTGATGGACCCGGGGGCGCCGGGCTGTGCGCGGGCTTCCACTGTTCCCGTTGGTGTTCTTCTTTCCTGCTCGTTGGTTGACGGGGGGTTGCGGTGTCAGGCCCGCAGGAGGACCGCGGGGCGGTTCGCGGCTGCGGCGATCCGTTCAATGGCTTCGAGCAGGGCGCTGATCAGGGGTTGCTCCGGCGCGGCGGCGGGCAGCAGCAGGTGGTTCCGGCGGGCGCGGGTGATGATTTTCCCGGCGGTGGCGAAGAGCCGGTAGCGCCAGCGTTTGATGTCCCAGCCCCGTGCTTTGTGGCCGTCGGGCAGGGCGGTGAGCTGGAGCCAGGAGACCAGGTTCGCGGCCAGGACCGCGAGGTTGGCCCAGGCCTGGTTGGCAGCGAAATCGAAGAAGGGGAGCTTTCCGAGCCCGGTGTTCTTTAGGGTTTTGATGCGGTTCTCGGCCCGGCCGCGGGCCCGGTGCCGGGCATCCAGAAAAGGTCCGTGCCAGCGCGGGGAGTTCGTCAGAAACGCTGTCTGAACCGCACTGGGTTTGGTGGAGACTCCAACCTCACAGGGAGAATAGAGTCATGGCCAGTGGCAAGAAGTTTGACGAGGAAACCAAGGCCCGTGTGGTGCGCCTGTACCTGGAGCGACGGGGCGAAATGCCTGCCGAGTCAGGGGCTGCTTCGAGGCGGCATGTCAGTGGGTTGGTGGGGATCAGCGAGCAGTCCATGAGGCCCTGGATTGCCCAGCATGAGATCGAAAACGGCACCCGGGCCGGGTCAACAATCGCCGAAAGCGAAGAGGTCAAGAAGCTGCGCCGGGAGAACGCCGAACTGCGCCGGGCCAATTCCATTTTGAAGGCGGCCTCGGCTTTCTTCGCGGCCGAGATCGACCGGCCACACACCAGATAGTTGCCTTCATTGCGGCCCACAAGGGGCGTAAAGACACCAAAGGCCTGCGATGGGGCGTCGAACCAATCTGCACCGTGCTCACCGAGCACGGCTGCAAAATTGCCCCCTCGACCTACTACGCGGCGACCCGCCGCGGCCCGTCCAAACGGGCGGTCTCGGACCAGTTGATGACCGACGTCATCCAGACCATTCATGCCGCCAATTTCTCAGTGTATGGAGTGCATAAAATGTGGAAGAAACTCCTCCGTGACGGCCACCGTGTCGGCCGCGACCAGGTCGCCCGGCTCATGCGCCGTGCCGGGTTGTACGGGGTGTTGCGCGGCGGGCGCAAGACGTTCACCACGCGCCGGGACGACACGGCGGCCCGGTTCCCGGACCGGGTCAACCGCCGCTGGGACACAGGCGTCCCGGACCGGATCTGGGTCGCCGATTTCACGTACGTATGGACCTACGCAGGGTTCTGTTATGTGTCGTTCGTCACGGATGCCGCATCGCGGCGGATCCTGGGCTGGAAGGTCTCCACGTCCAAGGAGACGGTCTTGGTCACCGACGCCCTGGCGCAGGCGCTCTCGGTGCGCAGGAGGACGCTGACGGGGTTCACCCCGGAGGGGCTCATCCACCACTCGGATGCCGGCAGCCAGTACACCTCCGTGATGCTCACGGACCAGCTCGCCGCCGCCGGGATGGCAGGCTCCATCGGCACCGTGGGTGACGCGTACGACAACGCCCTGATGGAGTCAACAATCGGTCTGTACAAGACCGAGCTGATCGACCGGAACAGGCGCACGACATGGAAATCATGCCAGCAGGTCGAGACCGAAACGGCGCGCTGGGTCACCTGGTACAACTCCGAACGGTTGCATACCGGGATCGGCGACATCCCGCCAATGGAATATGAAACCAACCATCAAAAAGCGTGTATTCTGTCATCGCAGACTGCATAAACCGAGTCTCTACAAAACCCAGTGCGGTTCAGTCACACGGTGACCGTCGATGTCGAGCAGGGTCGGTGTCGCGCCGGGGTGCAGCGGTTCGGCGCGCAGGAAGATCTTCGTCCCCGGCGGGTAGTCATCGAGCGGGATCACCTGCGTGGCGTTGATGACCCAGGCGTCATCGCGTTCGACCCCGTCCTGGTCCAGGGCCGGTTGCCAGTATTTCTTGTCGTTGATCCAGTCGATCATGTGGGCCTTGCCGACCGGCACCGGGTACGAGGCGGAGAACTGCACGCCCCGCGAATGCGGTACCAGAGGAACTTCCGGGACGCGCCGGCGCTGTCGGTGCGGACCAGGATCTTCTCCCCGTCCAGTTCCCCGGTCCCACCGTAGAGGGAGTCGGGCAGGACGGCGATGGCGGCCTCGAAGATGCGGATGTGGTCCTCGGCGTTGTTCGCCGTGGCCCCGCCGTGACGCAACAGTACCGCGAGTTCCTCCCCGGTGCCGCTGCCGGCACCGTAATCGAGGCTGGCGGTGAACGGGGCGAATCCGAACCCGCCCTTGTAGTTTCCGGTGGCCTGTTCCTTGTCCGAGTGCGAGGTCACCAAGGTGGCGTCGAGGTCGATGAGCAGCGGGTCCGCGGCCGTCGCCTTCACCGCCGGGCTGCGGTCTCCTGCGGCTTCCCATGCCCGGGTCCGCAGTTCCTTGGCCAGGGTCGAAAAGCCGTAATCGAAGACGTCCGGGTTCTTCACGGTGCGTTCGAAGAACCGGGAGACTGTTGCGTTCGAGGGCACGTTGCCGAACACGCCGGGCTGGGCGCGCAGGATGTCCAGGTCCGAGGCGTGCTCGCCGCCGGCGGCGAGCATCACCGCCAGCGACCCGAGCAGCCTCCCGGGCCGGTGTGAGGCCATCGCGGGGACGAACTGCCCGAGCCGGTCCTCGCACAGGTCCCGGAACCCGAGGGCGTCGATGAATGAGGTCAGGATCCGTCCCCCGGCATGGGAGACCAGCGACTGGCCGGTGAAAGTGACCGGGAGGGACGGGAAGACCTTGGTAGGCTGATGCATCGAAAAGGTGCTCCTTCAAGACACGGAAATAACGGCGTAGACACCCCTATTTTCCCTTGTCAGAGCACCTTTTCGTGTCTTAAACACACCCCTCAGCCCAACCCTGATGAAAACCCCGGGCTAACTCATATAACTGACAGTCGGAAGGACTAATTCGAGGAAGCTCTCCCTCTGTGGGCCAGAGCCGAAGATAGTTCGAGAGCTACTATGGCCTCGGTCGGGGCGCTGGGATCCGGAGCATGTTGGCCGAAGTGCAGGGCACGCGGCTTCGCCTCGATGGCACCCTTCCTGCATTGCCCCGACTCCTGTGTGCCGTTTAGTTCGCTAGGAACATCTGGACTTCACGGACGAACTCTTCGAGGTGCTGGAACAGGAATGCGTGCCCGGCGTCGCTGTAAAGAACTAGCTTGGCGTTGGGTAGTTCCTGCACCGCCGCGTAGGAGCTGTAGGCGTTAATCATGACGTCGTGGGCACCGCCAGCGTAGAGCACTGGGGCGTCGATGGTGGCCAGTTCCCGCGCCACGTCCTCCCAGGGAGCGGAGAGTGTTGCGGTGATGGCTTGGAGCTGGCCCATGGCTGCATCCTGCGTGACTTGCGGTGCGTCTGCGGGCATCTCCGCCTGGACGCGACCAAAGTGGTCCAGGCCCTTGGCGCGGGCCTCCGGGGTCTCCGGGTAGAAGAGGTACAGCAGGTCCTCGAGGTCTGAATCTTGCTTGGTCATGATGGTGGCCACCCGGTCCGGCATGGCCACCATGCCGGGGGCCGTGCCTGAACCGCTGCCGGCGATGACCAGCTTGCGGACCAGATCCGGGCGCTTCAGTGCCATTCTCTGGATGACGACGCCGCCGAAGGACCAGCCCAAGAGATCCACCTGATGCAGTCCCAGGGCTTCGGCCAGGGCGATGGCACCTTCCGCGAAGCCGTTCACGGTGGTCAGCGGGGAGCCTTCGGTGTAGCCGATTCCGACGTTGTCGAAGAGGATGACGTCGCGCCCTGCAGCCAGCGACTCGATGAATCGCGGGTCCCACCAGTCAATGGTGGCGCGGAACCGGTGCAGCAGAAGCAGGGGTACGCCGCCTGTGGGTCCCAATCGGCGGTACGCAAAGCTTGTTCCGCCTGACTCGATGTACTGCGTGGTTGCGGTTGCTGCTGAGTAAGTGGTGCTGCCCATGATTTTCTCCTGCTCTGGTGTGTGTTGTTTCTTGGGGAGTGGGGTGGTCATGCCTGGGCGTTGGCCTTGGCGACGTATTCGCCCATGTTGTATTCGAAATCGAGGCCGACCTCGGCAACGATTGCCTGGGTGGCTGCGGCCCGCACCTGGAATCCCGGAAGCGCCAGTGACTGTACGAACTCCGAGAACGCCGTGACAAGGTCGCCCACCGGCGGCAGGGTGGCGCGGTTGACGGCGGCCTTGGCAGCGGCGAGTGAGGCCTTGTCGAAGCTGGCCAGGCGGGCCACCATGGCATCGACGAAAGCGTCGAGCTCGGCGTCGGGGAGGGCGCGCGTCACCCAGCCCCACCTCTCGGCCTGCGCGGCGTCGTAGTCGCCGCTGCCGAGGATGGCTTCCAGGGCACGGTCGCGGCCCAGGAAGCGGGGCAGGCGCTCAGTGCCGCCACCGCCGGGCAGCAGGCCCGCACCCACCTCGGGTTGTCCGAAGAAGGCATTCTCCAGACTGGCATAGCGCAGGTCCAGGGCTAAAGCCAGCTCGTTTCCGCCGCCGCGGGTGCGGCCACGGATGGAACCAACAGTGATGAAGCTGGCATTCGTCAGGCGTACCACCAGGTCCGTCCAGATGGGGAGTTCGCCGGGGTTGGGCACCGGCAGCTCGTCGACGGCGGCAAGGTCGAAATGGTTCAGGAAGAAGTCAGGCACATCACTCTTGAAGAGGACCACCTGGACATCCGCGTCGTTTTCGAGATCCTCGAGGATTTCGTGGAGCCGGATGGCGGTCTCTGCCGCCACCACGTTGGCAGGTGGATTGTGAAAAGTGATAGTGGCGATCTTGGGGGTAGGGCGTTCCAGGATGACGGTGCTTGCAGTGTTCATGATGAGGCTCCTGATGGGTGTGTTGAATGGATTGGCGGGGCGTGTTGGGTCAGCGTTTGCTGCGGCGGAGGGTGGCGCCCATGAAGTGCACGATGGCGCTTCGCGGCAGGAAGCGGGCGGCGACGGCCAGTGGACGGCCGTTGGTGATGAGCGAGGGACGGTGCCTGGGCTTGTCCACGGTGTCGATGGCCGCCTTCACCACGTCTTCGGGGCGGGCGCGGCGGGCGCCGTAGTCGGCGGCCTGGCTGCCCGCGGTGTCGAAGAATTCCGTCTTCATTGCACCGGGAGAGATGGCCAAAACGCGCAGGCCCGTTCCCCTGGCCTCTTCCCAAAGGGATTCGGTGAAGCTGAGAACGAAGGCCTTGGAAGCGCCGTAGACGCTGAGGTAGGGCGTGGGCATAAAGCCCAGGAGGCTGGCGACGTTGATAAGGATGCTCGTCTCCTGGGCTGCGAAGACGTCAAAATACGCGTGGCTGAGGTCCACCAAGGCTGCGATATTCAAGGTGATGAGCTGCTGGAGGCGCTCCGGGTCTTCCTGGCCGAACGGATTGTGAGTACCGAAGCCTGCATTGTTGACCAGACCGGTGGCGAAGATCCCCCGGGACTCGAGTTCTGCGCGGAGTGTGCGGCCGGCGTCGGGCCTATCCAATTCGCGGGCAATGGTGGTGACCTTGACCCCGTGTTTGGCGGTCAGTTCCTTTGCGAGGGCAACCAGTCTGTCCTCGCGGCGGGCGATCAGGACGAGGTTGGCGCCGCGGGCGGCGAGCTGGCGGGCGAATTCCGCCCCGAGGCCGGAGCTGGCTCCGGTAACGATGATGATCTGTGTGCTGTAGTCAATAGTTTTCATAACCACACTCTATGCAGGATTCTGCACAAAGTGCAAGTTGTTTCTCAAACTGCAACAACGTACTCTTGGTGCATGACTACAACGCCTTCTCCCCTTCGCCTGCAGACCCGGGCCGTCGTCCGATCGCTCCTTGCCCAGACCGCGATGGTCTTGTTTGCCGAAAAGGGATACAGCGAAACCACCGTCGATGAGGTCGCCGCGGCGGCTGGCGTATCCCGGCGCACCCTATTCAACTACTTCCGCACCAAAGAAGAGCTGGCCCTCAGCGGCCTGTCCGAACAAGGTGAGGTCATCGCCATACGGCTGGCCCAGCGTCCGGCCAACGAAGACGTGTGGGTTTCTCTGCGCTACGCGTTCCAGGTTCTCGACGAGATAGAAGCAACCCCGCAGCACCGGCTTGAAATCACCTTAATGCTGTTCGACAACGAAGCGCTCAGGGCCGGTCACGCCGAGAAGCAAGCGAGGTGGACCGACCTACTCGCCCCCCTGATTGAGTCCAAGATCCCCGACTCGGCCGACAAGACTTTCGAAGCGAGGGTAGTCGTGGGCACCGCCATCACCTGCCTCCAAGCCGCCACGGAGGAGTGGCTTCGCCGCAAGGGCGCAACGCCGCTGTTCGAGCTGTATGACACAGCCATAGCAGCGGTCCGCACCCTATAGCCGCTCAGTTTGCACCGCCCAGTCGCAAGACCATCCGAACTACACCCATCTAGGCCCACCACAAGAAGGCAGATCCGTCATGACACCCACTCTCCCCGCCCCTGACTTCAAAAATCTCCAGGAAGGATACCGCGCAGAAACGGCTGTGATGCTCGATTTCGTGGGCGGACTGACCGATGCCCAATGGAACGCACCCAGCAAAGCGGTCGGCTGGAGCATCGCAGACGTTGTGGCGCATATTGGCTCAACCGCCCACAACATGTATACCCCCGCCGGCGTCCTCTCCTCCCGCATGCCCAGTCTCGAAGCAGCCAACGAAGGCCCGGTGGAGGTTCGCCGGAGCTGGAGCAGAGAGCGGGTCATGGCCGAATTCAGGACCTCAACCCGGACGGCGGACCGCATGCTCAGCCTGGTTCGGCGCACGCCGCTGCGGAACGTCCCCATGCAGCTCAACGAGCTGGGCAAATATCCCATGGCACTTCTGGTGGGAGGGGCCCTCGTGTTCGATCTCCACACGCACCTTCGTCACGACATGACTCCCGCACTGGGGCTGCCCACCCCACCCTCTGACAGCGAACGGATGAAGGCTGTGCTCACCTGGATGACATCGGTCCTGAGCAACCAGACATCCATGACCCCCTTGCCGGGTCTCGACTCAGGCCTCACCCTGACGCTGACCGGACCGGGCGGCGGCAGCTGGTGGATCGATTCCCACGGCCTCTCCGAACCCGGAACAAGGACTCCCGCGGCACGCATTACGGGTTCGGCAATTTCCTTCCCGGACTGGGGAACCCAGCGCTCATCATGGCGGGATGCGCAGCTGACAGTGGAGGGCGACACTGCCCTAGCGGCGCAATATTTGGACACCGTAAACATCATTTGAGCGGTCACCGTGGGGCCACCAAAATCAATTTGACCTGAGGGTACAAAATAGCTAGGTTTGAGCAATGGGCAGAGTTAAGCAGTTTGATCCGGAGGTGGCCGTCGTTCAGGCGATGGAACTCTTTTGGCGTCAGGGCTTTGCATCGACTACACCTCAGGGGCTCGCTGATGCACTCGGCATTGGCAAGGGGAGCCTCTACAACACCTTTGGCGGCAAGAGGCAACTCTTCGATCTAGCGCTTGAGCATTACCTCCAAACCCAGAAAGCGGAGCTAGCCTCATGGTTGGGATCCTCCGGCTCAGCCAAAGAACGCCTCCGCAGGGCCTTGATGTTCCTGGTGGCAACCGACCTCGCCGACCCCTATCTGCGGGGCTGCCTTGCTACCAACAGTGCCGTCGAATTCGGCGCCACCGACAAGGAAGTTGCCCGTCAGGTAGCCAAACTTTTCGACTACACCGAGCAGGCTTTTGCCTCGGTCATCCTCAATGGCAAGGCAACCGGGGAACTGCGCTCCGAACTGAATGCCGATGAAGTAGCCAGCATGCTGCTAAATACTGTCACCGGCCTCCACGCACTAGCGCGCATAGATCGTGGTGACGGGCGGCTGCAGCGAGTTGTTAGCGCGACAATCGACCTACTTTAAGAGGCAGGGACGCGCGGGATTTTTTTTCATCATTTTTTGTACCTGTAAGTCAAATATATCTATTTAGGAGACACCGTAATGACTACACCATTGAACCTCTCTATCTTCACTGCCCAGGCCCAGCCCGTGAACATCCCACTACCGGCACCCGAGGGCGGGTGGACCTGGCCGCCCACTTCAGTGACCCTCGTATCGGGTGAGCGCGAAGCGATCCTGGTGGACACCGTACCTGGCGTTGCAGACAGCCAGCGGCTTGCCGACTGGATCGAAGACTCCGGCAAGGAACTGACCTCCATCTACATCACTCACGGACACTTCGACCACTTCCTCGGAGCCGCAGCACTGGTACAACGCTTCCCCAAGGCCCGGGTACTCGCCACCCAGCCCACTGTGGACATAATTGCCGAGGAAGCCCAAACCCGCAAGGAACTCACGAACTACGCTCCCATGTTTGTCCACGAGATCGGCTCCGAGATTGTTGTTCCCGAAGCTGTCGTTAATGGCCGGATCGAGCTTGAGGGCCACGAGATCCTTGCCGTTCCCACCGGACAGTCTGATGTCAGCGACTCCTCCTATGTCCACATCCCGGAGCTGAAGGCTGTCATCGTCGGCGACATTGCCTATGGCGATGTGCACCCAACCCTCGTCGACAGCACCCCCGAAACGCGCCGGAACTGGATCAAGACCCTCGAGGCCATCCAGCTCCTCAAGCCCGAAACCGTCGTGCCCGCCCACCGCAGCGCCGAATCCGGCATCGGCAGCGAAGTCCTCGACGCCACCATCGCCTACGTCCGGGACGCCAACGAACTGCTCGCCACAAACCCGACCGCTGAAGAGTTCACCACTAAGATGCTCGCTGCCCACCCGGATAGGGTCAATCTGAGCACACTGCTCTTCGGCACGGCTCTCCTGGGCCTCCGCCAGGCATAGGAGCGAAGTTAGGTCCGAACTACCGGCAGCAGGATGCCAGCCGGACCGGCCTCGGCGACCGGCTTAAGCTGACACCGGGGCCGGCTACCTTTTGCATTCCATAGGTCACGGGAGGCGAAAGAGATCACCCGCAGTGCTCAACATGTGTAGCCCCTCCGATGAAAATGCCAGCAGAGTGCTCTTTGTGAGTCACGGGTGGCGTCTCGAAAA
>NZ_CP189588.1:0-44216 GCF_050156935.1 Pseudarthrobacter sp. P1
TGACCTTCCAGGGGGCGTCCTTGCCGGTGCGGAGCAGCTGCACCGTGTAGGTCCCGGCGTTGGTGGGGACCGCTGCCATGACGCCGAAGCCGTTGGTTTCATCGACGTCCAGGGTGGCGGGGCCGGTGACGCGGGATGCGGGGATGTTGGCGGGGTCCACTGCCGAGTAGTCAGCGGTGGCCTGCGGGGTCAGCCAGCGGGCCAGATCGTTGGCCCACTGCTTGTCCTCCACGGCGGGGCGGGCGAAATCCGTCATAGCGTTCTCTGCGACATCCATGGCCTCGTCCTTGCTGGCCTGATCCCAGCTGATGCCGATGGTGGCGGGGATAGTGCCGCCCGGTGCCTGGGGTCCACTGTTGGCGCTCAGGGAGACCGGCGCGGATGAGGTGGGGCTGGCGGCCGCTGATGCCGACGACGCTGCCGTGGTGTTGCCTGCCGGTGCGCACGAAACGCAGAGCAGCGCCACACCGATCAAGGCCAGGGGCTTTTTCACTTTTTCTCCTCTTGGGTGGGCAGATACAGGAAAGCGGAGGGGACAGAGTTGGTAACCGTCCGGGTGTAGTAGCTGTGATCCGCCGGGGCCGGGTTGCCGTTGTAGCCCTCTTCGACGTAGGTCCCGTTGTCCTTGACCTCTTTGACCACCGCGACGTGGCCGAAATTCGGGTCCGCTCCCCCAGCGCCGGGTGCGTACCAAACAACGGCACCAACCCGGGGTGTGCTGCCGGAGGCCCAGCCCTTGGCATCCCAGCCGGCCTTCCAGGTCAGGGCCGAGCCGAGGCCCTGCCCGTCCGGGCGGAAGGAGCCGTTGAGGAACTTGAACGGAGCTCCGGTTGACCCCATCTGCTGGTTCACCCGCCACAGGGCGAAGTCCACGCACTCGCGGTAGTACATGCCGAGAGGTGAGGTGCTGGCCGCGTTTGCGCCGACCTGCAGCCAGGTCGGGGAGTTCTTCCACGGGTAGTCATCCCCCGCGCCGGACTGTCCCGGGATGGCGCAGTCGCTGCCCTGCAGGGAGAACTTCGAGTTCGAGAGCGCCTGAACGAGTTTGACGGCGTCGGGCCAGTACTTCTGGTAGTGGTACGGGTCGGCGTTGCGCTGGACCCTGTTACCGGCAATGGTCGGTTCCAACAGCTCCCAGCCGGCCACGCCTTGCAGGGCCTTGATGAAGTTCGTCGCGCTCGTGGTGGGGTCCATGCGGTCCGCGTAGGAGCCCCATGCGCCGTTGTCGCGCTGCTGGAACAACCCGCGGGAGTCCGGGCCTGGGCCGTCGCCGGTATCCAGCACCCGCAACCCCGACTCCCCCAGAGCCACCATCACGCTGATGATCTGCCCGTTGACGGACAAGTCCTGCGCCTTACCGGCGCCCATAATCGCAGCGGCATTCTTGAGCTGTTCCTGGGTATAGCCGTCAACTTTGGTGCTGCCGTCGACGACGACGGAAACGGCCGGTCCGCAGTCAGCCGCCGCCGGTTTGGCGGGGGCGAGCAACAGCAGTGTGGAGAAGACCATGCCGGTCAGCACTACGGGTACCGCGACGGCGGCTCCGGTGCTGAGCATCTTGGACGGCTTCACGCTTCCCCCTGCGCTTGTGTGCTGTACTGCCTTGCGGTCATGTGTCGTAGGTGGGCCCCGGCTAAACTCGATCCCAGAAGCTACGATGGATTAATACAAGTATTGAAATATCGCGACTTGTTTAATTATTGGTTCAATCCTAGCAGGTATTGACCGTCCGCGCTTGTCATATGCCCTTTGTCTAAGGAGTGTCCGTGCCTGTCTCAGCCGCCGAATTTCGGGAGTGGTTGGAAGGGCGATCCCTCAGCCCTTCCCCGACTGCGCTGAGTGCGTTGACCGGTATAAATCGGGGCACTCTGAACAATCAGCTCAGGCGCGGGAACGTTGCCGAGTCCACGGTTATCACCATCGCCAGGGCCACCGGAATGAACGTCATCGATGCGTTGAGCGTCTTCAGTCCGTACCAGGTCATCAAGTCCCGGCCCATAGAACCCTCTTCCGCGGAGATCTTGAGTCAGGTCCATCACGCGGACCTCATGGCAGAGCTTCAATTCCGCACGTCGAAGAAGCACTATCCCCGTGACCTGCGCAAAGGAATCGACCTCATACCGTTCCCGCATGACGGCTCTGTTCGAACCTGGATCGACTCCATCGACCCGGGGGACATCCGTCAGAAAATGTCCCAGGAAACGGGTATGGCGCTTACCTACATCGCCACACAGCTCACTGAAAACAAATTGAATCCGCCGTTGGCGATTGCAGCCTCACGAGCCGGTGGAGGTTCGTTCGCGTCCGGCCTCGTGGTGACTGAATTGATCACGCCGGCCGAAGGCGGGTGGCAGATCAGGGCTCGCGAGGATGAGCTGCTGGAGGTTTCCGACGATGTTCTGGTCGAAGCCATTTCTGCCCGAATCCATCTTCTTCAGCGGCGTGTGAAGCAGCGGAAGGAAGCCCGCGAATACGCGGAGAAAATGACGGAACTCCTGGGATGAACCCGTTGACCGTCGTCCCGGTGAGTCTGATGCTCATCCTCCTGGGCAGCCTGACATTCAAACGCATTAATACCCCCGTGCTGGGACACCAACACGCGCTGCAGGGAAAAGCCAGCAGCATTGCCCTGTCGGGAATCTTCCTGACCCTCGCCTATCTGCTGCTCCTGCCCCCGGTGTACATGGGCGTGGAATCGCTCCTGCCTTTCACTAACGGCACCGATCTGATTTCCAAGTACTTCGCTCTCGTCGCCGTGGCCTTCCTCGGCGGCCACCTCAGCACTGCCTACGGCTCCCACTCCGCACGCCGGTGGACTGTCGGGGCACCGGGAGCGGCCATGCTGGGAATCGTCGCTACCGGCCTGCTGGGCACCCTCCTGGCAACCAAGGCCCCGAACCCGTCACCGCAGCTGTTGGACTACGCTACGCAGCCGAGCGTGCGCCTGAATACATGGCTCGTGCTGGCCTATGTTGCCTATATCGTCTTCCCCCTCATCAAGCCCGCCTACAAGGACTCCCGCAGGAATCCCCTGAAAGTGGGCCGGATCGCGTCCGGACTGATCGCTGCCGGCTTTGCACTGTCACTGATGCGCGCCTTCACTTATCCGGTCGAGCTGAGTACGACCGGCGACGCCACCTACCTCTTCATGATCGTTTCCTACATCTCCACGGCCTTCGTAGTGATCGGCCTGGCGCTTTTTGCCTATGCCCGGAAGAACCGCGCAGCGCAGACTGAGCTTGGCTCAGCACTCTCCATCGACTAGAAAGGCTGCCTCATGAACCCCACACCGCAAGACGCCCAGCTAGCCGTCAAGCGCGTCCTCGCCGAGGTCAACAAGGAAAATGAAGCCGCCTACCGGGTCATCTTCGAAGCAGTGAAAATCTGCATCGCCTCCGGGATGAATCGACGGGAAGCCGCAAAATTCCTTGGCGTGCAGGCACGACGAATCGACCGGCACGGACAGTATTTCCGATCACTGCTGGCAACCAGGGACCTGTTCCGTGGCGCCCTGAACGCCGGCAGCCGCTCATCTGCCGATGCTGCCGACGTCGAAGCGATCATTAGACGGGCATGGAAGCGCTAAAGCCTCCGAAAAATCCATATCTAAAATTTTCCGAGTTTATGACATATTTGAGTCATGGCCTTTTCGATTCCCAACTCCCCCGCCGCCGAGCGCGCTGAACCCGAGCAGCGACGGCGTGTCGAGAAAGTTCACGCTAGGCCTATGACTAGTGTGAGCTTCATGGGAACTGCTCTTCGCCGCAAACGCGGCACAGGTGTCGGCAACGTGCAGACCAACTATGCAATCCCCAGGGACTGCAAAGACAAGCTGCACGAAGTATCCGAGCGCATGGGCCTTAGTGATGCCCAAGGCCTGGAGCTAATCCTCAACCACCTCGAACTTGAACAAGACGGCCTCCCTACGTGGGTAGACCGCGAAAGCCTGCAGGAGGCTCTGCCTATCGCTAAGGCCAGTTAAAAGCTGAAGGCCCGCACTTGGCGGGCCTTCATCTAAGTATTCGTTCAGATCCCTGTTCTTGGCGGGACGCGATCTGAACCTTTCAAGCTTCCTCTTACGAGGACGCTCCCTTCTCAACACCCTTCATCAGGAAAGGTCTTGTCCTTTATGGTACCCGAACCCGGTTCCTCGTCAACGGCTGCCCGCGCGAGTGTCGGCAGAGAAAGGTCAGCTGAACGCGAGCCGGAGCGGCTGCACCTGACACCCGAGAACGTGGCTGCGCTCGGCGCCGGCCTCCCCGGACGGGATGACCCCGCAGCCGATCCGGGCTCCCCCACCGGTCGCAGGAACCGACGGGCAGGACGAAAAGGGACGCACAAGCCCCGTCGCGTAAGGAAGACCAAGGAGCGCAGCAACCGCGCTGTGTGGTCGGTTATGCCAGCCGGGCATAAGCCGGCCCGGCACATCATTCGGTGGCTCCGCAGCATCCAGGAGCTGCCAGAGTTCCAGCTGGCCCGCAAAGACTTGAAAGCCAACATCTGGAAGTTCGTTAACGCCGTAGCGCAGTGCCCTGGCTTTGACCCCGCCAGCATGACCATCATGCCTCTCTGGCAGCGTCTCCAGGAGCGTTTCGGTTTCCCGCCCAAGAGCATCTCCAACTACTTCCGCAGGCTGCGCGATTGGGGTGCTATAGCGGTAGTGGCCACGGGCCGAACTGCCGCATTCACACCCAAGTCCACTGGCCGGAACGAGAACGAGGCAGCCATCTACGTGCTGCTGGAAAAAACCGAAGATCAGGGTGTGGAAAAAAGTAGCGTACCGGTGCCCAATAGGGCTGTTAATAACCCCCCGCACGCACGGGCGGGCGAGGAATCAGAACTTCATATCGAAACGGCTTCGCCGCAACATTCTCC
The DNA here is from genome assembly GCF_050156935.1 of Pseudarthrobacter sp. P1. NCBI lineage: Bacteria > Bacillati > Actinomycetota > Actinomycetes > Micrococcales > Micrococcaceae > Pseudarthrobacter > Pseudarthrobacter sp. P1. The sequence continues at coordinate 4,876 of NZ_CP189588.1, forward strand.
AAAACGCGCCGCACAGCGGCGCGAAGTCAACCACCTGCTCCTCAATCGTTCAGAACCCTTGTGGGATCCGAACGCAACGACAGGCGCACAGACCAAGCGTGGGCGCCGGGCTGCTGAGCGTCTAGCCGCCCTGGAGCTTCAATTCAGGTCTTTTCCGCTTCAGCGCATCTCCACTTCCCACGTCGCGGCCATCTGCCGGCCATTCTTCCGGGCAGGCTGGACCATCAAGGACATCCTCCACGCCATCGACTGGCGCCCGAACACCGATGCCAAGTACCACCACGACGGCGCCAACGGCGTCGATAACACCGGGGCCTGGCTCAAGTTTCGGCTGGCCAAATGGATCCGCCACGACGGCGGTTTCTACCGCTCCCCCAGCCAAAAGCGTGACGCCGAAAACATTCAACGCGCCGCCGAAACCCGAGCGGCCGCAGAACGTCGTGAACGCGCCCGCACCGAGTTCTCCGCCTACACGCCGCCGAGTGTGCCGTGGAGGGAGCGGGTAGCCAGGCTGCAGCAAACTCAGTCGGCCTGAGAAATCCTTAGCTTCCGCCCCGATATCGTAGTGATATCAAAATGATATTAGTATCAAAACAGTTTCAGCCTTATACTATTTAGATATCGCCCAGAAACTAGCCCCCACTGGCCACGCCGACATCGCGGCAGTGCCACTGCTGCAGAAGAGGAAGACATGCCGATAATCCTTATCGCCAGCCAGAAAGGCGGGACGGGGAAGACGACAACAACCATCAACGTCGCTGCCGAGCTTGCCCGCTTAGGCGGTGACGTCCTGATCGTTGACTGTGACAAGAGCGTCGAATCCGCCTCGTTGTGGGCGGCAGACCGCGCCCAGGACGACTCCCTCCCCCGCGTCCATGCCATCCAGAAGACCGGCAACGTGAGAGAAGCGCTGAAGGACCTCGCCACCCGCTACGACCAGGTAGTGGTGGACGCGCCAGGCCATGACAGCCAGGAAATGCGGACAGCCATGACCGTCGCGGATCTGATGATCATCCCGGTTCGGCCCTCCCAGTTCGACCTGGACACCATCCCGGGCATGGTTGAGCTGATCGAGACAGCCCAGGACTTGAACTCCAAACTCAAGGTCGTCGCCCTCCTGACGCAGGTCCCCACATACTCGTCAGCCACGGAAGAAGACGAGGCCAAGGAGTTCTTGCGGGACTACCCGCAGATTCCCCTCATTGACGCAGCGTTGAAAATCAGGAAGGTCTACCGGGACAGCATTCCGGCCGGCAAGGGCGTTATTGAGATGCCCAACTCTTCAGCCAAGGCCGAAGTACAGGTACTAGTGAAAGAGATTCAGTCATGGCTATAAAGAAGCGAGAAGCACGCACGGCCACTCCCCCGCCGGCAACCAACGACCAGGACGCGGTGGCCCGGAAGGCTGAGGAGTTCGGAAAGGGCGGATATGCCCCCGAAGTGGTTGAGGTTCCCCTGAATCCCAGCGCCCCCGTTGGCCCACAAGGCATCCTCTTCAGATTCAATGACTATCAGAAGCAGTTACTCAAGGAATCGGCTGAAGCAGACCGGCGCAGCCAGCAGAAGCTGCTTGAATCCATCATCTGGCCGGAACTGGAACGCCGCAAAGCGGAAAGAAACCAGTAGCACCACAGTATCTCTCTGATATCACCGCAGTATCGGACGGTGTCTAAATGATGCACTGGGTGCGAGTTCGACAAGGCGGGTTAAAACCCCGGAATGCAAGGGGAGCAGTCCCCGTCCGGCAGGTAAGAGGGATCAATCCCCGCTAGCGTGTCACCTGAACCATTCTGGGTAAGGGGACAGCCGATGGCAGGGCGTAAGAAGCAAGTAGATGGTCAGCTGAGCTTTGAGGCTCTGTGGGCGGCACCAGAGGAGGATCGTGATGAACAAGTACGGCAGGCAGGCTCAGGAAGCCTGGAAAGCAGCAAGCCCGACGCGCTACAGCCAGATCCAGGACCCGGAGGACTTCTTCACCAAGCTGGGGGAGGAAGCCCAGGAACAGGTGGACGGACTGCTGCTGAAGATCGCAGGACCGGACCCGCAGGGCGAGGTATATCTGGAGAAGGTCGGCCGGTTGAACGCGGCACGGAACCAGGCCGAGGAGATCGTCCGCTACGACCTGCTCTCGCCACCGGAGACGGAGGACGAGGAGGACGAGTACGTGAACCCGAGTATCCAGGAACACCTGGAGTTTATGGCCGAGGTGCAGAAGCTCAGGGAACAACTCTAGACACCGATCCCGACAGATTCCGCCCCTCATCCCAAGACGACCTGGCACCATCGGGTGCCCGCAGCCGCATCCGGGCGAACCTTGCAGCCCTTGAAGTACTGCGGACGCTGCAGAGCGAGAACCGCCAGGCCACAGAGGCCGAGAAAGCGTCACTGGCACGGTGGGGGAGTTGGGGAGCCCAGGGCGTCTTCCAAATCTTCGATGAGTCCCGCGCGGAATACGCCGGAGACCGTGAGCATCTTCGCAGCCTCCTGAGCGAGGTCGAATACGACGCCGCCCGCAGGACCACGATCAACGCCCACTACACGGACGCCGCCTACGTGCAGGCCATGTGGTCCACCGTCCAGGAGCTGGGATTCACCGGGGGCACTGTCCTGGAACCGGGATCCGGTGTGGGCACCTTCATGGGGTTCGCCCCGGACGCCGCCGAGATGACCGGTGTGGAGCTGGATCCCACCACCGCGGCCATCTCCCAGGCCCTTTACCCCGCGGCCACCGTCCGGGCCGAGTCCTTTGCCGACACCAAGCTCCCGACCGGGCACTTCGACCTGGCTATCGGTAACGTGCCCTTCGCGAACGTCACCCTGCACGATCCCCGCCACAACGCCGGCGGCCACTCAATCCACAACCACTTCATCCTCAAGTCCCTGGAACTGACCCGCCCCGGCGGCATGGTCGCCGTGCTGACCTCCAGCTTCACCCTCGACGGCACCAATCCCTCAGCCCGCAGGGAAATAAACCAGCTGGCCGACCTCGTGGGCGCCGTACGGCTGCCCACCGGCTCACACCGCAAGGCAGCCGGCACCGACGCCATGACGGACCTACTGATCTTCCGCCGCCGAGAACCCGGGCACGAACCGGCCTCCATCCTCTGGGAAACCGTCACCGCCCGGCAGATCGACGGAACCATCACCCGCCTGAACTCCTACTTCGACGAATACCCCGAACGCCTCCTTGGCGAGCTGCACGTCAGCCACGGCATGTACGGGGCCGAAACCCTGCAGCTGACCACCGATGATCTTTCGACCGTCCCGGACCGGCTGAACGCAGCCCTCGCCGACGTCGTACGCGAGGCCCGCACCGCCAGAATGGTGATGACCGAGCGGACCGCTGACCAGGAGCGCCAGCGGGCCGCCTATGTTCCGGCGGCCGCCCACGAGTGGGACGGCCACATCAGCGCCGCCGACAACGGCTTCACCGTTGTCGAAAAAGGCTCACACACCGAATTCGCCGTGCCCAAGACCCAGGCCGCTGAACTCCGGGCCCTGCTGGGGCTGCGCGACAGCGCCCGGCAGCTGCTCACCGCAGAGGCCGAAAGCCGCGAGGACACCGCCGACATTGACGGGCTCCGTGAGGACCTGAAGAGCGCCTACGACCAGTACGCGGAAACCTACGGGCCGATCAACCGCTACACGCTCCGGAACACCGGGCGCATGGATGAAGAGACGCAGGAGCCCATCCAGGCCCGCATGACGCCCAAGGCAGTCACTATCGCCTCCCGTGACCCCTTCGGTCCACTGGTGATGGCGCTGGAAAACTTCGATGAAGCCACGCAGACAGCTTCACCGGCTGCCCTGCTTTCGACCCGCCAGGTCCAGCCACGCCGACCGGTCCTTGGCGTGGACACCGCAGAAGAAGCCCTCACCGTCACCCTCGACACCGTGGGCGAGGTTGACCTGGACTACGCAGCGTCCCTGTTGGGCATCAGCGTTGATGACGCCCGGGCCGCCCTGGGGGAGAGCATCTACCGGATCCCCGGCGCCGAGGAGACTTTCCAGACCCGGGCCGAATATCTGTCCGGGAACGTGCGGGAGAAGCTTGAAGTGGCCCAGGCGGCCGCGCTCTCCGATGACCGGTTCGCCATAAACGTCCGGGACCTCACCGAGGCCACGCCGGAACCGCTGCGCATGGATGAGGTGGAAGCGCGCCTCGGTGCGGTCTGGATCGACGCCGGCACGCACCAGGAGTTTGTCCGGGAAATCCTGAACGATCCCTACGCCACCGTCTCCAACGCCGCCGGCTCCATGTGGGACGTCAAAGCCAACCGCCACACCCTGGCCGCCACCAGCAACTGGGGCACCCAGCGGATGCCGGCCTCCGACGTCCTCAAACAGATCCTGGAACAGCGCCCCGTGCGGGTCACAGACGAAGGCGAGGACAAGCGCCGCATCCTGAACCCCACCGAAACCGCAGCGGCCCAGGAAAAAGCCCAGCTGTTGCAGGAACGTTTCAGCGAATGGGTGTGGGAAGAACCCGAACGGGCCACCCGTCTCATTGACGAGTACAACCGCCGCTTCAATTCCATCGTGCTGCGCGACTACAGCACCGAGGGGGAGCGGCTGACCCTGCCGGGAATGGCCAAGGACTTCTCCCCACGCCCGCACCAGCGCGCCGCCGTGGCCCGGATGCTCTCCGAACCTGCCGTGGGCCTGTTCCACCAGGTCGGCGCGGGAAAGACCGCCGAGATGGTCATGGGCGTGATGGAACTGCGCCGGCTGGGCATGGTCAACAAGCCCGCCGTCGTGATCCCCAACCACATGCTCGAACAGTTCGCCCGCGAATGGCTCCAGATCTACCCGCAGGCCCGCATCCTCGCAGCATCCTCGAGCGATCTTGCCGGGGATAAGCGCCGGCAGTTCGTGGCCCGCGCGGCCGCCAACGAGTGGGACGCCGTCGTGATGACCCGCACCGCTTTCCAGCGAGTGAGCCTCAGCCCCGAAGCTGAAGCCTCGTACATGAGGGCAGAAGTCGCCCAGGCGCGGGCCGAGCTGGAAGCAGTCAGAGACAGCGGCCAGGACAACAGACAGCCCAGCGCGAGTATCGTCAAACGGCTCGAAAAGGTGGTCCTGGGACGGGAAGAACGCCTCAAAGCCAAGCTCGATACCCCCGCCGATCCGGGCATCAGCTTCGAGGAAACAGGCATTGACTACCTCGTGGTGGACGAGCTGCACGACTACAAGAACCTGGAGACGCCCAGCAACATCCCCGGCGCCGGAATCCAGGGCTCCAACCGTGCATCGGACCTGCACATGAAGACAGAGTTCCTGCGCCAGCGCGAGGGCCGGCGCGTGATCACCGGAGCCACAGCGACGCCCATCGCCAACTCCGTCACGGAAATGTACGTCATGCAGCGCTACCTGCGCCCGGACCTGCTCCAGGCCGCAGGAATCCAGGACTTCAACACCTGGGCAGCAACCTTTGGGCAGGTTGTCGAGGAAATGGAACTCTCCGTCGCCGGCGGTGACCGGTTCAAACTCAAGAGCCGGTTCGCGAAATTCCAGAACGTCCCCGAGCTGCTGAAAATGTTCCACACCTTCGCAGACGTGAAGACCGCCGAGGACCTGAAGCTCCCCGTCCCGGACCTCGCCGCACGCGAAGGGGACGGGCTGCGGCAGCCGAACATGCTCACCGTGGAACCCAGCCCCGAACTGCGCGAGTACATCCAGGACATCGGCCAGCGGGTAGACCGCATTCAGCAAAAGCTCGTGGACGCCGAGGAAGACAACATGCTCAAAGTCTCCTCAGACGGCCGCAAAGCCGCCCTGGACATGCGACTCGTTGACCCCGCACTGTCCCAGCAGGGGCCCACCAAGATCAGCGCCACAGCTGACCTGCTGGCCAGCGTGTACGAAGAACACAAGGACCGCATCTACACCGACCCCAAAACCGGGGAACCGGACCCCGTGCCCGGAGCCCTGCAACTGGTGTTCTGCGACTTCGGCACCCCCTCTGACCGGTGGAACGTCTACGGCGAACTCAAAGACCAGCTCCGCCGCCGCGGCGTGCCCGAACACTTGGTCCGATTCATCCACGACGCCAAGAACGACACCGAGAAAGGCCGGCTCTTCGCCGCCGCCCGCTCCGGACAGATCGCCGTTCTGATGGGATCGACCTCAAAAATGGGTGTTGGCACCAACATTCAAAAACGCGCCGTCCACCTGGTCGACATGGACGCCCCCTGGCGGCCCTCCGACGTCGAACAACGCCACGGCCGCATACTGCGCCAAGGCAACCAGAACCCCGAGGTCCGCATCTCCCAGGTTGTCACCAAAGAATCCTTCGATTCCTTCATGTGGCAGGGACTTGAACGAAAGTCCCGGTTCATCAACCAGATCATGCGCGGACGCCTGGACGTGCGCGAAATCGAGGACATCGGGGACAACACCCTGAACTTCGCCCAGGCCAAAGCCATCACCAGCGGCAACCCGCTGGTGCTGGAAAAAGCCGTCGCCGACCAGGAACTAGCCCGCCTGAGCCGCCTGGACCGGGCCTACAACCGCAACATGGTTGCTGTTGCCCACACCAAACGCGGCGAACAATCAGCGGCCGACGCCGCCGCCGGCGACCTGCCCCTGATCCAGGCAGCAGCAGCGCGGACCCTCGACACCACAGCGGATGCCTTCAAAGCCACCATCGACGGCAAGTCCCTCGACAACCGCGGGGACGCGGCCGAAGCGCTCCGGGCATGGGCCGGCAAGCACAGCCACCGGCTCATGAACCTCTACGGCCACGACGAGCTCGGAACCATCGCCACCCTCGGCGGCCATGAACTCCGTGCCCGCCTCATGCCGGCCCGGGACTTTGACCGGGCAACCGTCGAAGTACGCATTGAAGGAGTGCCCAGGGCAACCACACAAATAGCCCGCCGCAGTCTCCTTTCCGCCGATCTAGGCACCATCAGACAACTCGAAAACCGCGTCTCATCGCTCCCAAAGCTGGCAGCCGACGTCGAAGTACGACGGCAGGAAGCACTCGCCCACGCCGAACAAGCGGGCAAAGCCCTGGCGGAGCCTTTCAAACATGCCGACGCGCTCAAAGCCGCCCAGGCGGATTCGGCACGTATCAACCGGCTTTTGGCCGAGGCCGCGAAACCGGAAGAACCGGCACAGCCCGAACCGCCGGCAGACATCGACCCCCGCATGGAAAAGATGCAACGGCTAATGAATGCCTCATTCCCACCACAACCAGGCACCGCGGGTGCCACCGCCACAACCGCCCAACCGCGGACCCCGGACCAGCGCCGCCAGCAACAACCCGACTACGGACGCTAGCCCCGTCTCTGGGCGTACAAAAAGCCCTGCGCAGCGTCACCGCTGTGCAGCGCTTTTTGTACGCAAACACGTGGCTCTTGCTATCAATTTGATATCACCCCAGTATCAGAACGATATGGGATGAGCTCCACGGCACGGGGTTAGGCCCGAGCAGAGAACCGGCGCTTAAAGAATGAAGATGTCCCAGCTGTGTTCGCGATACTGCTCGCCTCGAACGGTGACCCAAGCGCCCTTCTCATCCTCACCAACGGTCGTCACGTAACCCTCAATGGAGTAATGGGCGGCAACGGGTGCCTTGTATTGCAGAATGACTTTGCCCCGTCGCTCAGCCAACAGAGCCCAAGGCTCTGACCAAAGTTTTGCCATCTCGTTCCCCTTTGCCATGTACAAGAGCGTGCCGATATTTTGAAGCCTACAGGCGCCCGCGCCGCGGACTGCGGACGGTTCCGACGAGGACCAGGAGGCAGCTAACTGAACGTCAGTGGATCAGCCAGTCTGCCTATTTCCCAGGTCGTTGTTGGGGGAGCGCGGTGGCAGGTGCCGATACAACGTAGTGCGTTTTAGACCGGTCTTGACGATGATTTCCCGCATGGAAAAGCCTCTATCTCGGAGCATAGAAGCGTGTTCGAGCTTGTCGGCATCGACGACTGTCGGACGCCCGGTCCGCCGTCCGTTGGCCGTCGCCACCGCCCGTGCGTGTGCGGCGCGCTCGGCCGCGTATGTGCGTTCCATCTGTCCGAAGAGTGCCAGCATGACGAAGGCCAGCTGACTCATCGGCCCGTCCGGCTCACTGGTGTCTATCGCAAGGGGATCAGCCATGGTGCGAATGCCGACGCCGCGTTCTTTAAGTTCGTGGACCAGATTCAGGGTGTCTCTGACGGTCCGGCCCAGCCGGTCCAGGGTGTGGACCACGAGCACGTCTCCGGCCCGGGCGTCGATCAATGCCGCCTGGAGCCCCGGACGATCCGTGGTGGCCCCGGACTTCTTGTCCACGTGGATGTGTGCGGGATCGACGCCGGCGGCCGCTAGGGCGTCCAGCTGACGGGCAAGATCCTGTTTCGCTGTTGAGACTCGCGCATACCCAATATCCATTCGTGCACCGTACCGAAAGTTGTACTCGTGACGGGGGATTGTGGCAGGAGTTTTGGGATAACTTACAGGACAGGCAGGTTACGCACGATTCCGCGGCTTTGTCCGGCGGGGGAGTGTCCCACCGGGAGTGTCCCAGTTCCAAGGAAGTGGGACTCCCCGTCTAGCTCTACGGGATGTGCCATCCGTCGGGGGACCCAGCGTAAATTGGATCGGTGGCGGCTTACGCTGCACCTTTACCCGAGACGATCAAATGGGGGCAGAGTGGCAAAGATGTGGCAACCCGCCAGCGAGGCAGACATCGTGGAGGGCATCCGAAGCGGAGCGTTGTCTGAGTCGCATTACGTTGAAGTCAAGGAACAGGCACGAAACGAACAAATTGCCCAGACACTGGCGAGTTTCGCCATCGACGGGGGAATGTTCATCATCGGCATCGCGGAGGTGAAGGAGGGCAATGGCTCCAAGCGGCTCGTTCCCAAGCCTCTCGCCGTCGAGGGAATGATCGAACGCATAGATGGCATCGCACGGAATACCATCGAGCCGCCACTGCCGGTAACGACCCACGTGATCCATGTAGGTGATGGCACAGGTTTCGTAGTGGTCACGGTCCCGCCGTCACCGCTCGCCCCGCACATGACAGGAAGCAAATACTACGGGCGAGGGGACGCATCGAAACACGCGTTATCAGACGCCGAGGTTCTAAGGCATCATCAGCGTCGCCAAGAGCAGGCCGACATAGGCATAAAACTTCTGGACATTGCCGAGGCGAGTGATTCGATTCCTCCCAGCGAACGTGAGTACGGGCATATATATCTCATCGCTGAACCGTTGATGCCAGTCAATGGCACGCTCGTGGAGCAGTTTCTGGACGACAACGAAGCCCTCCTGAACTTCCTAGTTTCCGGTCATAGCAAATGCAAGCCGAACCTTGTCGATTTTTACCCTACGCCTCGGTACGCCACAAGAATCAAGCATCGGGAACTCGGCGTCTCGATGATGAATAGCGACGCTGATGGTGCCACTCAGGTGCCGAGGCCCGCCGGTTTCGACGAAAAATCAATTCTCGACGTCCAACTGCTGGAGTCGGGAGGGATCCGCATTCTGATAGGACGCGGTACCACCAGGTGGACGCCGGAAGAGTCGATCATCTGTGATGGGCTGGCGGTGGCATATGCCCAGCGTTTGATCTTCTGGACAAGCACTCTTAGTGAACGTTACGGATACCGTTCACTGTGGACTCTTGGCCTGCGGATCAATGGCGTCAAGGGTCTACGTTCACACATGACGCTGGACGACTGGAGCAGTTTCGAACCTCCTAGAACCATGCACAGCGATGTTTACTCACGCACGATCACGATCGGTGCCGATGCGCTGGAAAGCTCATCCGAGGATGCAGTCGAGTCATTGGTCGGACGCATCCTTAAAATGCTTGGGACCACCCAGCATCATCTAGGCAAATAAGTACGCGGCCGCCGCCGGTTTTGTGATGGTGATGGTCGCCGCCCCTGGCTGTGGTGATCGCCGGCAGTGGCTCCAGCGCTAGCCACCGGCAAGGTGCCAAGGCCGGTAGAACCCGTGAGTCAACTAAGGCCAGGCCTACTCGTCTGTATTCGGTGTCAGTGCTGTTCAGGAATATCGCCAAGGGCAGTGACCTTGATGGGTTTCCCCTCTGTGCCTCTGGACCTGAGCCGAAGCTCGAAATTGTGGGTGATGCTTTTCAGTACCTCGTAGGGGTCCGCGTCGTGCAGCAGTAGGTCCGTCACGGGGATATACCCGTGCTTGGTGAGCAGGTAATCGAAGACGTTGCCCTCCCCCTCGGGAATGGTTTCCTTATCGATGGCCACTACGTGCAGATCGTGGTCACCTTCGCCGCCGCCGATGTCCAAGCCCACAACTAGCCACTTGTCTGGGTCGATGCCGGCTACTGTGAATCCGTTCGTGCCGGTGATCTTTTTATCGAGCTGAGCGGTTCCTTTGAAGTCCGGGTAGCTGACTTCCGCTTCACGCCACACATACGGTTCCAATTTGCCTCCCGGCCTCGCCCCAATGCGGTTGATTCCGCCTAGGGTCAGATTACTGGTCGGGCTGACAGTAGCAGCGGACGCCGCCGCACGAGCTGGCTTGGTGTTCCACTTCTAAGGAAGTGGGACACACATTTGTCCAATTATCCGTTGAGCCTTTCCGCCAGCGGTCGCAACAGAAATGTCAGTCGGTCGCCTCATACTGTCCGCATGATCGAAATACGTCCGCTCTTCCCGCGCGACTGGGAACCCTCGGAACCTCTCGTCGCGTACAACAACGCAGACAAGCGGGTTGTCGTCGCAGCGGCGATGCGCCGAGGTGACGGCTCGTACTACGACCGCTACGGTTACCAGGGATCCCAGGACATCGTGTGCATCGACTGCAAGGAAGACGGCCGCGATGTTCCGGTCATTCTCGTCGTGGCCGAGACGAGATGTATTCACTTCCGCCACAAGCAGGGGGAAGCCCCGGACGGTCTGGGCAGGCACGGGGAAACCGCTGAGCACCTTCACGGCAAGCAGCTCATCATGGACTGGGCCAGAGAACAGCACCATATCCTCCCGTGGTCCGTCGAAGAAGAGGTCTGGGTGCCCGGTGTACGGCTGCGGAGCGACGTGAAGGCTGAGCTTGCCAGCGGCCGGCAGCTCGCGTTCGAGGTCCAGCGCAAGCCAGTGGAATTGAAGGACTGGGACCGCCGTCACGGCGGGTATCAAAACGGAGGCGTCCGCGACGTGTGGCTGTGGTCGCCGGACGTTCCCCATCTGGTCCTGGATTTGCCCCTGACAAGCGTAGTCATGGACATGGCGCATGAGTCGATCGGAGTCCTCGTCGCGAACTACGCGGGAGAATACCGCCACCCTACGGCTGAGAAAATTATGCGCGTCGCCACCCACTACGCGTCCGCGCCGCTGTCGGAATGGGGCATCTCGGCTTCGGGAGCTCTTGTGCCGCCGCCTGAGATGGCCGGGTACATCGGGGACAAGCCTGAGCCGGCCAGGCTTGCCCAGCTCAAGGAACAGCGAGAAGCAGCAGCGAGGCCGCCAAAGCCACCGCGGCAGCCGTCGGGTGCCTCGTCCGACCCCTACAAGAGCAGCGCCAGTGAGTGGAGCCCCAGCGAACGCGAGCAACAACGGCAGAGGGAAGCTATCGCACGCATCTTCGGCAGGAATCGCTAGGCGACGCGACCCCTGTGGCCCACGTCGGCTCCAACCAAACTGTAGAAGTGGTCTCCATTCAAACTGCCATAATCAACAAACGAGGTCCGCTCCTTCGGGGAATCCCGTCGGACTAAGGAATTGGGACGCTAAGTGACCCTCGGCTAGCTAGCCGATCCGCTTCAAGGCATCCCATGAGCCGTTTGTCTGGGTAATGTCGCTCTCCGAAACCAACACGTAAGACCAACGTTCTCCTCGTGCCTGCGTCTCTTCCAAGCCGTTCACGTAGTTCACCCAAGTCTTTGCCGACTCGCGCTTTGCCTGAACGTCGGCGGCGAGCATTTGATTGTCGGCCTTCACCTCGACGAGGATTCTGACTCCCCCAGGTTCGGCGATCAACAAGTCGGGATTGTAGTTTTGTCCTGCTCCCCAAGCGATTGTGAGGTCTCCAACGAGGAGCCGTACCCACCATTGCACCTGGCTGGACTCATCCACGATGAGGGCAACGGCGCGTTCAGGCGAGCTATCGAACCAGTCTGTTCCAAAGCGGGACTTTGCCCAGCCCTTGTATGCGCGTGAACGCTGGAAATCACCACGAAGGTCGTCGGTTACTGAGCGAACACCCAAGCTCCTGGTCGGCGCGAATTTCACGAAACTGACTTGGGAGTCGTAACCGACTCCCGGGGTCAACTTCCGTTGTTCGATCTGAATCAGACGCCCGAGCCGGACGGCAGCCCTGCCGTTGTAAGCCGCAAGTAGCGACTGTGCCGCGTCGCCCATTCCCTCGATTAGGCAATCCACTAGTCGACCAGCGTTCGACTTTTCCACCGATCTGGCATCTGCGCTGCTGTCCACCATGTCCAGGGCCATGACTTGTGAAATGAGTTCTTGCCGAGAGAACGCAAGCGGAATGTCGAGCGGTGCCTTGGAGGTGATTGCATCGCTGGCCGTCACTTGGCGGGTCTCAGAGCGGATTACGCCGTCTGCTCCTGTGACTCTCACGGCCGTCAACCGCATCCGCCGGAGCTCGTCGTCGGGGTTAGAACGCAGTGTTTTTCCGAGGTTGAGGAATGCTGCTTCGTGAGTGATATCAGCCAAGCTAAAGCGCTTTGTAACCGGTCGTTGCGCGAGACGCGGAAGGATTATTTCCGGTTCGGCAGAGAGGAACTTGATGGCCGGTCGGTCGAGCTCTGTGACCTCCACGGCTCCGCTGGTCTGACGCGAATCGACATCGGATATAACAACGTTGCCACGGGAGCCCGGTTCAGTGCCGTCCCAGTCGCGCTCGCTCGGCTGCGGATCTGCAGCCTTGTCTGGAACAACGATAGATTCGCCTGTGGGCCTAGTGAAGGTCTGTACCACCTGGTTTCCGTTTTGGTCTTGGGTAGCGACAGTGCGGGTGCGATATGAGATAAAAGTTTCGTTGAGCACACCCGCGCGGTCCAGAAGTGCCGAAAACTTCTCGTGGGCGAGGACTTCGAGGGTGTCCAGCATTTCGATTCCGGTGTATTCACCGTAAGGAAGCCGCAGGCCACGACCGAGCACTTGCTCTGTCAAGATGTTGGAAAGTGATGGTTGTGTAGACAGCAGGACGTACACGCCCTTGACGTCCCATCCCTCTTTTAGCATTGCGACGCTGACGACGACTCTTACCGCAGATTCCGGTGAGTCGACTTTCGCCAGCCGGCCCCACATATCCGGTTCTTTATCTTCGTTTACAGATGAATCGACCTGCAGGATGGCGTCGGCATAGGATCCTCCGCGGAACTCGTCGGAGCGCAGGTGGGCGGCGATTTCGTCGGCTTCGGTAGTGTTCTGAGCAACGACCAGCATGAACGGATTTACGGCCTTGAGGTCAGGGTGGCTGGTTAGGTAGGCCGTTTGCGCATCTCGCTTGATTTCAAGCAGTGTGATGCCGTCATTAAGCTGCGTGAGGATGTCGTTACGGTCATCCTTCCGACCGACGATGACGGGTGTCTTGACGAATTTATCCTCGATGGCGGCCGCGAGAGGGTATCGGTAGATGATTTGGTCTATTGGTGTCTTCTTGTGTGGCGTGGCTGTTAGCCCAACAATGGCGCGGGGGTTGAGCCCACGAACCGCGTCGGAAAACTTCTCGCCGTAGTACAGGTGGTGTTCGTCGGCGAGAACCACCAGGTCATCTGAGCCTGCGAGCCAGTTGTAGAACTCTGCTCCCAGGCCCTCTGTGAAGACCCGGGTCTTCCGGTTCATTTCGGCTTGAGGCTTTAGCAAGATCTGCACCGTCAGCACGTAGACCTTAACCAGTTCGGGATCGTCCATGGCATTCGCCATTTCGGGCGAATTGAAGTTGTCCGCAGTAATGAGGACAGTCTTGACGCCAAGCAGACTGGTCAGATCGCGAGGGGAGCCCGGAGTGAAGTTTGAAATCGTCTTTTCGCGGATCGTGCGGCCTGGGACGACGATGACGAAGTTGTTCCATCCGCGCGCCTGCGCCAAGTAGTCGATCGTTGCGGCTAGGACATAGGTCTTGCCAACTCCGGTGGCGGAGTCCACAACACCTTCAAATGGGTCATTCCTGCCGTGCCGGTCGATGTGATCTGAAATTGCGATGGCGACGTCTTGAACAGCCTCGGCATTGGGTTTGCGCAACTCCATTTGATGGCTGATCAGCGCGAGGAGGTCGTTGTCGATGTCCAACAAGTTGAGCTCGTTCATTTAAGTGCATCCTCGCTGGTGTAGTTACTGAACCAATTCAGTCCCTTGGCTTTACGGTTTGCGCGCCGATATGACGAGATGATTGACGCTGGGATCTTGATGAGGCGCGAACCGGGGAGTTGGTTTTTGATGTACTCCTGAGCGTCCGGGTCGATGCCAGTCGCGTAGACATCGATGATCTCGTCCGGACCGAGGGAAGCGAGCAGGTAGTGGACGAATTCGGTATTCGCGAAGCCGTCAATGACTGCGAGCCTGACTGTACCTCGACTTCCGGTGAATGGCGGGTCTGGTGCGTACTGAAAGCCGAACTGGGCAGCCACTGCTTCGGCTAGCTGTTCGCCAACCGCCCACTTTGAGATGAAGATGTCGCCGTCCTCGGAATCAAACATGCTCGGCCCGATATCCAGCACACGGAAGCCTCCGCCACCTCCCCAATTCTTTGTCTTTTCCACCTTGGTTTTCAAAGAATCGCGCAGCAGCTTCAGCACAGCCTTTGACTGTTCTGCGTCGTGTCCCTTTAGAACCCCGGCTTTGACTGCTGCATTGATCACGGAAACCGCGTCGTGAGCTCTGGCGGTCGACACCCCATCGGGCAGGTTTGTAGCCGGGACGCGTTCAGACGTTGCGGAGATGCCTCCCTGGTCTGATCCGTCGATGACCCGGACCAGTCTGGGCATGGTGAAGTTCTCGATGTTTGCGGCCTTCCACTCGACTGTCACCCATCGACGGCCCATCTTGTGTGCCACAGCTGCTGTAGTGCCGGAGCCGGCAAAGCAATCAAGCACGATATCGCCGGGTTCCGTAGCAATATGGATGACTCGCTGCATAAGTCGTTCAGGCTTTGGAGTGTCGAACGGTTCCAGCTCAGGGAATAGGTCCTTGATTTCCTTCTTGGCCTCTTGGTTATGACCCACGCTGTCGTAGTCCCACCAGGACTGGGGTACGACACCGTCTTGCACTTCCGTCAGAAAGCTCTTCAGCGCCGGTCCTGATTGTCCGGTCTTACCGAACCACACGCGATTATCAGCGAGAAGTTCCTCATAGCGGGCCTTGGTGTAGACCCATGCTCTGCCCGACGGAGGGTCAAAGGACAGACCCGCGGGCGAGACCAAGGTATAGAACTGCGTTTTGGTTGCCCGGCCGGCCTGCGCGCTGAAATCAACGGTCTTCCAAAGGCCGCGGGGATCATTGTCAGGATTCTGGTACTTCGCCAGTTGCGCGGCGTTCCTGGCCACCAGGTTGCGGGTGTCTTTCCACTTCGACTTGTCTCGTGCGTAGACGAGGACGTAGTCCTGGGAAGGCGAAATGAGGGTTCGATTGTCTGGCGAGTAGACCTTCCGCCAGACGATAGTCGAAACAAAATTGCTCGGACCGAAAACTTCATCCATCACGATCCGTGCACGGTGCGCTTCCACGTCATCCAGGTGCAACCAGACAGATCCTTCGGGTGACAATAGGTCCTTGATCTGAAGGAGCCTGTCACGCATCATGGTCAGCCAGACTGAATGTTCAAGAGCGTCATCGTAGTGAGTGAAGGCCTGATCCGTGTTAAACGGCGGATCAATGTATACCAGCTTCACTTTGCCCAGATATTCGCGCGAAAACTCTGGCAGGCTCACCATTGAAGTCAGAGCATGGAGAGCATCACCACGGATCAGAAGGTTGTCTTTGGCGCGTTCCGAGGGTTTGTGGACTTCTCCAACGGTTGTTACATCGTGGAGCAGCCGCACCTCAGAAATACGGTAATCGCCTGGCTGAGTCCATTCGTAGCCCCCTTCAAGACCTGAAAGTAGCTTCAAATTCTTGTTGGTCCATGACAGCTCAAGGCGACCAGACGGGGTAATCGGGGCATGTCCAACCAAAGCGCGGTTCTCCTTCATTGGGGTCAGACCCCTGTTCCTGGGGAATCACGACACCCCCCGTGAATTCTATGGGTTGGAGGACCTGATTTTTCTCCCTGTTGAGCCGCAGCGGGACAGCGCCCAGCCTGAGCTGCGTCGATGGCTCTCCACCTGCCCCCAATGGGTGCAACCCGATTCACCAGCACTAGGGGTCCGCTGCGTTTCACGCAGGAAACGGTCCTGCGGTGCGCTCCGGTCTGGCAAACGCTATTTCGCTCTATATGTGCTGAGTTGCTGTCCGTACAAGGGGCCGCACTACCGCCACCTGAAGGTTTCAAGCGCGAGCAGCAAGGGCGTGGGGTCCTTCAGATGATCGACAGGGCGGCCTCCAGCCAGGGCCCCGGACGGGGTGACCATCCAGACGGTGAAGTAGTTGTGCGGGATATCCAGCTCCATGGCTCGCCGAAACAGCGCTGTGACGGCTGGGTGGAGCTGTCCGCCGGGGAGGAATTGGAATCCCGGGCAGAAGGTCCCGGCATCAATGAAGACGCGAACCAGCTCGCGCATGACCGGTTCCGGGTCCTCCATCAGCTCGGAGAGCCGGCGGTGCACCTGCCCGAGGGACGGCAGCGTGAACTCGATCCGGATCTCCGCCCAGGTTTGATCGCTGATCGCTTGAGGCGTCACTGTGGCCTAGTCGCTGATGCTTTCCAGAAGCCACCGGGTGGAGAGTGGGTCCCGGCGCAGCGTGAACGTTCGAAGGGCCGAAGTCGAGCCGAGACGGACCTGCAACTGCCAGAACTCGACGCTCACTAGGTCGCCGCTGCCGACGGCTGCGGTACGCCGGGTGTTCCACCAGGCGTCCCGGGCGAACCAGTGCACCGGATCGGCCGCCACGGCCCAGATCCGGCCATCAAACCGGACGGCCAGAGGAGTGCCGGCCGGGGTGAACCGGACGTCAACCTCAGCGTCCAGGGTTGTTTCATTCGCTACTGCTGTCACGGTTTGTCCGCTCTCCCAAGTTCCTGTTCATCATTTCTTCCCGGCGGGTAACCGCCGAACTCCATACCCACGTCCGGCGAGTCAGCGGCCCGTCGCACCACGTCACTTCGACTGCTTTCGCCGTCCACGCGTACACCTCGCCGTCCACCAGCTCAGCGCAGTTCGGAAACCTGATCCACGCCTTCACCGGGATCCCGGGGAAGCCGTTCTTGGACGGGAAGTGCTCGAAATCGAGCTCTTCCACCGTCAGCCCAATCGGGGACGCTCGCCGCGCATACTGCGCCTGCAGCCTGCCCGCCTGATCCGGTCCCATACCACCACTTTAGAATATATGTTCGAATCGACACGGCAAAAGAAAGGCGCAATCATGCCGAATTGCATCTGATGCATGATCACGCAGATCTCATTATGGAGGGCGGCTACGACAGCCAGCGACCAAAGGGGCCGGCGCGGGCCTTCGGCGGACGGGTTGAACGCCAGTGGGGACAGCCCGAGCTGTGCGGAGGGCTCCACCTGCCCCCAATGGGCACAACCCGTCCGCAAACTACTTCGGTGTCTGGTCTTCCATTGCGGGCAATTCCCGCAGCGTCGCCGCGACGGCCCGCACCGCCGCCGCGTTCTCAGTCCAAGACCGGCCACCGCGCGTGCAGGCACTGAAATTCGTGACTTCCGATGCCTCCGCTGCAGCGGTGAGCTCTGCCCAGGCGGCTTCGAGTTCTACGAGCTGTTCGGCAGTCAGCGGCTCCGGGCCGGCCGCTGAGAGCGTCGCCTCAGTCGGCCCGGAACTTGTCGGGCGTTTCCGGAAAAGACTTCGTAATCCCATGCGCTGCCCCTTTTCGGCTGGAACGCCCCGCCAGGAGATTTCACTCGGGGGATGAGTGAGCTGCGACTGACGGGACCCGTCCACCCTAGCAAGGCCCTGATTTCCGCTGCGCTCCAACCAGGTCTGGGGCGTCCGCTGGCGCGGCCGGCTGTTGGGTCCAGGGTGCACCGTCGCAGAGCTCCGTCACTCCCTGACCCTGTTTGTCTACGACGTCTTTTGGCTGCTGTCCTCCGGATTCTAGGCGTCCGCTCCACCCCGTCTAGCCCCTCCTTCGTCGGGGCCTGCGGCGCAGGAAATGTCCCTCCGGCGCTCCTCCGTCGCTGATTTCCTCCGGGAATTTCCTTCACCTTGCCCTGCGGGTAGACAGGGCTCCGTCGGCCGCCGAGCAAGCAAGCTTGCCAGCAACCAAAAAACAACGGGGGGAGAGGGGACGCTGGCCGGTCACCTAGGCCGCCCCACCCACCGAATCCTTGGGCAAAAAGGAGCAACACCATGAATGCAGTAGCAACCAAGACGGTAACCACCAAGGACACCGGGGAGACCATCGAGGGCCTGACCGTCCTCGTCGATTACCACATGAACGACGGCTACGACTGGATGGAACTCATCGAAGCCGAAGGCTGGGCAGTCATCCCCAGCTGGGGATGTGACGGCTGGGACCTGGGCCAGTGGCCCTATGTCATGGTCGCGGCCACCCGGACCGCTGACAGCATCGGCAATCTCTTCGGAATCGCCACGTACTGCGAGGGAGACGTGGGCTGCACGTTCTACCGGACCAAGGCGGCCCAGTTCGAAGCGATCACCGAACAGGCGTTCTTCCACTGGAAGAACGGACAGGCCCACGGCCCGGACGACCTGCCCGAAGCCGCCGCGGAACTTCCGTCCCGCTACCGGATGCCCTACACGGTCAACGCCGCCTAACCAGCGCCAGAGCAGGTGCCCCGCCGCTTTCGGCGGGGCACCGCACCCCACCGCACCACTCGAGAGGACAACACCTGATGAGCACCTGCACCGCCCTGATCATCCCCGCCGACGGACGCGAACCCGCACGGGTCGAAACCATCGACGCATCACTGGAGAACCTGCAAACCCTCGTGGCCGGAAACATCGAAGCCGTTACCAGCTACGACTGGCACTTCTACGTCAACGAAGAAGGCAAGATCCTGAACCTCGCCCCTAACCGCCGCGCCGCTGTGCTGGTCCTGGAAGAAACCGGCGTCCTGACCGATGTCTACTGCGGGAATGCCGTGTTCCTGGGCGAGACGGACGACGGCGGCGAAGCCGACGTCCCCGAGGAACTGATCGACCTGGCACAGCAACTCTTCGGGCTGCACCAACCGGCGAGCTGACACCCAGGCGGTGGCCGGCCCTTCATGGCCGGTCACCGCTGGCGGTCCGCCGTCGTGGCCGGCTACCGCTTCGGGTTACCAGCGGCGGACCGCCAACCGCCCAGGTCTCTTCGGCGGGAGCCAGAACGGTGCGCGGCCAACCGACCGCAGGACAATAGGCGCAGATCCCCGGGGTGCTCCTCAATGGTTCGCAGGGCTCACCCCAAATGGGGCGTCCGCTGGCGCGGCCGGCTGTTGGGTCCAGGGTGCACCGTCGCAGAGCTCCGTCACTCCCTGACCCTGTTTGTCTACGACGTCTTTTGGCTGCTGTCCTCCGGATTCTAGGCGTCCGCTCCACCCCGTCTAGCCCCTCCTTCGTCGGGGCCTGCGGCGCAGGAAATGTCCCTCCGGCGCTCCTCCGTCGCTGATTTCCTCCGGGAATTTCCTTCACCTTGCCCTGCGGGTAGACAGGGCTCCGTCGGCCGCCGAGCAAGCAAGCTTGCCAGCAACCAAAAAACAACGGGGGGAGAGGGGACGCTGGCCGGTCACCTGAGCCGCCCCACCCACCGAATCCTTGGGCAAAAAGGAGCAACACCATGAACACCACACCCACCCTCGAAATGCTCGACCCGGTCACCCTGACCGTGGACATCAACGTCCGCAAAGACGCCGCCCTGACACCCGATTTCATTGCCAGCATCAAAGAGCACGGCGTGATGGAACCCGTCATCGCTCACCGCAAGGACGACGGCGTGGTGCACGTCCTGATGGGACAGCGCCGCACCCGCGCCGCCGTCGAAGCCGGGCGCACCAGCATCCCGGTGATGATCATCGAGTCCCCCGAGGAAGCCGAACGCATCGTGACCCAGGTCGTGGAGAACATCCAGCGCGCCGAACTCACCGAAGCGGACGAGGCCGACGCCTACCACCAGCTATCCCTGATCGGCGTCTCAGCCGCCGCGATCGCCAAGAAGACCGGGCGCACCAAGACCACCGTGGAAGGGGCGCTGAAAGCCAAGTCCTCGAGCGCCGGGGCCGCCGCCCTGGGCAAGGGATACACCATAGACGAAGCGCTCATCATGGCCGAGTTTGAAGGGAACCAGGACGCCACGGAGGAGTTGGAATCCGTGATCGCAGACGAACCCGATCAGCTCCTGCACGTCGCGCAGATGCTCCGGGACCGCCGCGACCGCGCCGCCGCCCTCGCCGCCCTCATCGCGGAGCTCGAGGCCCAGGGCAAGACCATCGTGGAGGACGCCGGGCACTACGCCAACGACGAGAACCTGTACGTGTCGGCCGCGAAGCGGGCCGACGGGGAACCGGCCACCGACGAGGACGCCAACGCCTACCTGATCAGCACCGACTACCGGGGCCAGCACAACGCCAACCCCGTGATCACCGGCTGGAAGGAGCTGGGCTTCACCCCGAAGTACGAACGCTACGACGGCGGCACGCAGGCCCGGAAAGGCCCGATGACCGAGGAACAGAAAGCCGATCGGAAGACCCTGATCGCCAATAATCGCGAGATGGAAAGCGCCACCAAGGTCAGGCGGGAGTTCGTGAAGACCCTGCTGTCGCGGAAGACCGCGCCGAAGGGCTGGCAGTACTTCACCGTCCACGCCATCACCCACGACCCCGAAACCGCCAGCGGCTACGACGGCAAGGTCGCCACCGAGATGATCGGGGCCAAGACCGGGGAGGACACCGACCGGTGGGGCTGGAACCAGTTGCGGGACCACACCGCCAAAACCACCGCCCGGCCCGAGTTCTCCCTCATCGCCCTGGTCTGCGCCGGGTACGAAAAGACCATCCAGAAAGACTCATGGCGGTCCGCCGAGAAACGGCACTTCCACTACCTGAACCAGCTCACCCAGTGGGGCTATACCGCCAGCACCGTAGAAAAAATCATCCTCGACAAGCACACCGCCGATACAGAATAATTTGAGTCGGGCCGGGCGGCTGATCCCCCAATACAGCCGCCCGGCCCTACCATTCGCAGGGCACGGAACCTGCCGCACGCCGGGCGGTCCGCCGCCCAGGGCGAACCACAGCAGCCACTCACCAGCGACGGACCGCCATTAACCGCGACCACGCGACTTCCAGACTTCCTCCCCGCGGACCAGGACAACGACGTCTCAGGCCGTGGCAGCACCACCAACCCCTCAGCTAAGCTGAACCACATATTTCCTTTGCCCAAGGGAAACCCAGGAGGGGCCGGCGCCCAGTGCGCCGGCCCCTCCGCCTTTAAGCGATCCGCACCGTGATGAAGAAAAACCCATTCAGCCGTGACCCCATAGGCGGCGAACACCCACCTTCCCCCGGCCAGGTCCACCAACGCTCAGCGCACCTTTCACCGCAGCTCTATTCCGCGGACCAGGCGGAGCCGGCTACACGCCAGGACATGACGGTCCCACCACTCCTGTACGCACCGAAAAGCCCAACAAAAATGCCTAGAATTCGACGTGACGCGCCTATTCATTCAGTTGAATGATTGGTAGAATTGAGGTAGCAAGTCCGCCAGTCGAACCTAACTAACGTGATACGAAACCGAGGACTGAAAATGACTCTCACCATCTACACCAAGCCCGCAGGATGCTTTGGCTGCGCCAAGACCAAGCAGAAGTTCACAGAGGCCGGGATCGACTTCCACGAGGTCGACGTCACCACCAACCCGGCAGCCTTCGAGTACATCACCGAAGAGCTTGGCTACTCCCAGGTCCCGGTCGTCGTCTACGACAAGGACGGCACCGAGAACCACTGGTCCGGTCTGAACCCGGGCGGGATCGAGCAAATCATCACCATCGAATCCACCGACCGCGACGTCTAGAGACCAGCAGGAAGGGAAGCCCCCGATGTCAATGGACACCAGCATCACAGTGACCGGTAACCTGACTGCCGACCCCGAGCTGAGGTTCACCACAGCCGGCACGGCCGTCGTGAACTTCACCATCGCCTCCACGCCCAAGGCGTTCGATAACGAGCGCAACGCATGGGTGGACGGGGAGACTTTGTTTCTTCGTGCGCATCTTTGGCGGGGAGCGGCCGAGAACGCAGCCGGGTCCCTGACCAAGGGCATGCGCGTGATCGCAACGGGTGAATTGAAGTCCCGCAGCTACGAGACGAAGACGGGGGAGAAGCGCACTGTGCTCGAACTCGAAGTCGAAGAGATCGGGCCGTCCCTGCGGTACGCGGCAGCTGCTGTGCACAGCTCGTCGCGCGCAGCCGCGGACGCAGCGGAAGAAGAACGCCACAGTGAGGAAATCCATCCCGTTGATCACTTCAGCATCAGCGCCCGCGGGTACACCGGTGACGACCTGTGGTTTGGCATGGACGCCAACCCTGCCGGGCGCATCAGTACCCGCTCCCAGGACCCCGAACCGGCATACTGACCCACCGTCAGAGTCAACGGTTACGCTAACTCCAGAATCCATCCGCCGAGCTTTACGAGTCACCAAGGAAAACGTTATGACGCATGAAGATGATCTTCGGAGCTGGGCGAAGGGCTCCTACACTTCCGAGGCTGGAACGGAGCTGTTGCTGCGCGCCTTCGAAGGCCGTTACGCCACCGTCGGCAACCCGTGGATTCATACCAGTGACACCCCGGCAGGTCCGCACCAGGTCAACGCGTGGATTGATTTCGAGGCCCTGGGAGAACACGCGACCAACGGACCCTACTCCGGCGGTGAGCGGCGGTTCCTGCTGCTGGCGGCGTCCCTGGGGGAGGACGTGCCTGTCGTCCTGAGTGAGGTTATCCCGGGCTTGGACCGACAGGTCCTTGATCTGGTTCTCGCCGCCATTGCTCACGCCGGCGGCAGTCACCAGCACTCCGATATCCGGACGAACGCCGACGGAAGTATGACGCTCCACCCGGGATACCAGGACAGCCTCCACCAGTGGCCGCGGAGCCTGCGTGCGGTCTAAGAAGATCGCCGCGTTCACTCCTTACTTCACGGAAGACGAGGCCGGTGAGGTCCGGGCTGCGTTCCTGGCCGCTGGGCAGTTGGAGGGGGACGCGAGCGTGTCGGACTTCATTGTTCGTGCGACGATGCGCGAAGTGAAACGACTGGAACGCAAACACAACCAGGGCAAGAAGTGGGAGCCGGCACCGGCCGGTTCTCTCCGCCGCGGGCAGCGCACCAGGGACGAACTGCAACACCGGAACGAGACGGACTAAGAATGCCGAAACGGACAGAAACCGCCACCGAGACCACCGCACAAGTTATGGAACCGGTGTTCCCCCGGATGCTGACCTTGGAACAGGTTCAGGAGATCCTGAACGTCAAAAGTTCTCTGGTCTATTCACTGGTTCGTAGCGGTGAGCTGCCCGCCGGTCAGTTCGGTGGACGGGGCGTGTGGAGGGTTCGGGAGAGTGACCTCGCGGCGTACATTGAGGCCGCGTTCGTGAAGACCGCTGAACGCATTGCAGCGGGCCAGGTCCGCGAAGACGACGTCGCAGCGGACGACTAAAACCAACACAGACATGACGAAGGCCGGCGCCCTCAAAAGGGTGCCGGCCTTCTTCGTGTCCGCCCACCGGTCCTGCCTGTGGTCTACGGCTGAAAAGAGCCAGCCACGGGACTAAGTGATGTCGGGAGTGGTGAGTCTTGGCCCATGGGAAACGGTGCCGCTGGTGACCGGCTCCAGTCCCAGGCTGTGCATGAGCGCCGGTCCCGGTGGTGACGTGTCGGGCCTACCGTGACCTGGCGGTTGTGCGCAGCCGGTCAGCTGGGTCCCGTCGTCCAGGTGTGTGCGGGAAAAGCCCGAAGGAAATTGCTTTTGCCGTGCACGGGTGGGCGAGGGGTTACTGTGCGGAACCGTCCGCGGCGGGCACCGACTCTGATGCGGTTTTTCGTCCGCGGGGACGCCCGCCGGCCTTTTTGTTCGGGGCGTCCAGACCGAAGCCGCGCAGGTCGGACTCGGTCCAATCTGCGCGTAGCGCGGCATGGTAGTCCTTGGCGTATTTCTGTTCGGCGGCGGCGAGCAGTTGGGCTGCTTCCTGGACCTCGACGCTGCTGGCAGCGGCAGTCTTTACGGCGTTGACCTTGGTGTCCCTGGCGGCGTCGATCTTGGCGGCGGCTTTTGCGGCAATGTCGTTGATATCCATACCCAAACCCTACCGGCCACCGCAGACACGCGATCTCTGGTTTTCGAAAACCGGAGACCCAAGGCGAAAAAACAACCGAAAACGACCGGACGGAGCAAGCTATACACTTACACGGGTGTAAGTGGCTTGTCGCACTCGACTCTGGCGGCCGGGTGCGGCACACTGGTCAGTGTGGTCCCCGGTTTGGGGTCGCTGCGCTGGGCCTTTGAAGGGATGGATTGATGTCGGATGAGCAAGCTCCCCGCCGTTTCAATCTGTCGCGTCGCCGTCGCGAGAATTCGCCGGCCGGATCGAAGAAGCGCCGTGACGTGTGGGTCACCGTTGAGGAAGAGGCTGCCCTCGTCGCGAGGGCCGAGCGGGAAAAAGTGACCGTCCCGAACCTGCTGATTTCTTCGGCGCTGTCGGAGGGTAACGAGACGACGACGGAACGCCGGGCCATTGGTGCGGAGCTGATGTCACTGCACAATCTTTTGGCGCGTTCCTCGAACAACATCAACCAGCTCGCACGCCAGGCCAATGCCACGGGCGAGTTTCCCGCCGAGGCCCGCGAAGCGTTGAAGCACATCCGTTCCGTGGCCATGCGTATTGATGACGCCATTGACGGGTTGATGTAGGGATGATTCCGAACATCACCCGCGGTTCGCGTATGGGCGGGCTCATGGTTTACCTGGCCTCAACAGATGCCGACAAGACGAAGAATGTCCACACTGATCCGCACCTGGTGGCAGGGGACGCGGCGATCATGTCGTGGTACGACGACGGTGTTCTGGACCGGGAGGATGCGCTTGCTATTGCCAAGCATCTGGACCGTCCGCGTAAGTTGTTCGGTGTTTCGGTTCAGATCAAAGACATGCAGTGGGACGCGGCCAAGAAGGAGCGCGTCCACGTCGGTTACAAGGATGCGAGCGTGTGGCACTGCTCGCTGAGTCTGCGCGCCGAAGAGGGTGCGCTGACGGACCAGCAGTGGGGCGATATCGCGAACGATTTCGTGGACTCCATGGGATTCACCGAAGCCAGCGGAAAGGCGCAGTGCCGTTGGGTTGCGGTCAACCACGGCACATCCGAGAACGGCAACCACCACATCCACCTGGCCGTGTCTCTGGTCCGTGAGGATGGCACGAAAGCCTCTACCCACGGCGACTACAAACGGTCACAGCAAACCTGCCGCGAGCTGGAAGTTAAGTACGGGCTGGAACAACTCTCTACCGTGCACGCCACCCGTGGTTACGACCGGGCCGAGAAGGCCACCGCTGTCCGAGACGAACGGGAAATGCACCGGTCATCCCTGGTACGGAAAGTCCGGGGCTGCGCCAGCGCCTCGGCAACCGAGGGTGAGTTTGTTCGCCGTGCGCGGGAGACCGGCATGCTGGTCCGGCCGCGCTACGCGAAGAACACCACCGACGTCATCGTCGGGTACTCGGTAGCCGAACGGCCGAAGCAGGGCGAGCGGCCTATCTGGTTTGCCGGTGGCACCCTGGCCTCTGATTTGAAGCTTGGTGCTTTGCGTGAAGAGTGGATGGACTCACCGCAACTCGCAACGGAAGCCGCGGCTGAGTGGAACGCTGCGGCCCGCAACAAACGCACCGTCTCCAAAACGGGCCCCGAGCACGCAACACCGCCGGCGGACATGTGGGTCCAGTACACCCGTAGCGCGACCGCGCTGGCGGATCAGCTGCGCACCATCCCGCGGGATGATCATGCGACCTGGGCGAAAGCGGCCCGGGAAGTATCGGGTGCGTTCGCGGCATGGTCCTACCGCCTTGAACCGACACCGGGGCCGTTGGCGGCCACCGCCGCCGAACTCTCCCGCACCGCCCAGCTGCGCGCACCACGGCAGCACAGCAAGCCCGTCGCCCTGCCGTCAATTGCCGGGACCGCCATGTTGTTCATGGCCGCGTCCAGCAAAAACAAAACGGCCGCCCAAACAGCGCTCATGGTGCAGCTGATCAACACCGCCTTTGCCGTCTATGAAATGCATCAGCAGTCCGGACGGACCCGGGAGGCGCAGCGCATCCGGGCAGTGGTCGAAGAACAGCTTGCCCCGTTCACCGGCACCATGCCCAAGGCCGTTTTGGTGGGTGCAGAGAAGCAGTCGGCTACCGAAGCAGCAGTACCTCCCAGGTCCATCGACATCGCCCGGCGCGGGATGGTTCCCATCCGCCCGGGATCAGCGGTGCCCGCAACGCCAACACCGGCAACGCCGGCCAAGACCTACCAGCCGAGCCGGCGCGATTCCGGGCCGGGCCTCGACCGATAACGACCACCACCAACTGCAAGGGGAACAGCATGAGTGAATCAGATGGAATGGACGATGTTGTGGACGGCGGGCTGCGGCAGTCGCTGATGATCGCCTCACGTATTGCCGAGACTCTGGCCCGTAGCCGGCAGGAATCCCAGCGGCAGCAGGAACACCAAGATGCCCAGGTGGCGCACGAAGCCCAGGCACGTCTCGCCGCCGAACGCAGCGCCGCCCACGCAGCGCTGGCCCCGGTGGAAAAGGACCAGTGGTGGGACAAAGCCCAACCCCATGACATTGCCACGGCCCACGCCGTCGCTGAAGGATGGAAAGACCACGACCCCGCGGCACTCGCCGCCTCTGAAAAGATCCGTCAGGAAGTGTTCACCCGCTACGGCATCGACACCCGCGACGTCGGCACCGACGCCGCCTACCTGGAATCAGGGATTCAGACCGCCGCTATGGACAAGGTCCGGCAGGACGAGCTGGCCCGCAGCCAGGAAGAGACACGCAAGGCCGCCGCCGAACACGAGAAGGCAATGGGCCTGCTCGCCGCTGCACGTGCCGAAGAACTCCGAGCCCAGGCCGCCGAGCTGGCCCCGGAAATGGAACGCCATCAGGTGCCCGTGGAGTACCTGGCAAACCCCGAACTGGCCCAGGCCTTGCAGACCGCGCACAGCTCCAAGACCCCCGCAGCAGTGGCGGCCGCCGACGCCACCGTGCAGGAACGCATGTTCCTCATCGGCAAGGACGGCATCAACGGACCCGACCTCGACCAGCTGCGCAACGAAACGACCGCGAACATCAACGGCGCCGACGCCTCGCACTTCGAGGACCCCCAGTTCGTCCAAGCCGCCAAGGAGATGCACGAAGCCAAGCTCCTGGCCGAGAGCGGTTTCACGGGCTCCGAACGGACGCCCGTGGAGCAGCGCTACGAACGGGCCGAAAAGGAACTCTTCGCCCGCATGGAGAGTGTCGGCCGTGAAATCGAGAACCGTGTCACCGACAATGACAGCAGCCGGCTCCAAGACCAGGGCCTCAAAACAGAAACAGCGGCGGCCGCCGGCTACGGTTCCGCCGAGCATCACGAGAAGTTCGCTGAATCCCTGGAACAGAGCGGCGCGAACGAAACGCAGATCCGTGGGCGGCTCGTCGCTGCCCGCAGCGAGGGCACACACCCCAGCGCAGCGGTGACCATGGGCAAGGGCGCCACGAAGGCCCGAAAGTCCCGCACAGGGGCGACAGTGGGTGCTGAGAGAGGCAAAAACGGCCTAAGCCGGTAGCCAGCGAAAGAGGGCACACGGGATAGTCCGTGTGCCCTCTTTCATGCGTGGGTAACGTTAGCTCCTTCGCCATGTTCCCTGCGGCGAAAGCTCAGGCATCGTGCTTGGCCGTCCCAACGTCCCTGCGCTGGCATCCGCAAACCAGCCAAGCCATCTACTTATGAATTCGCTGGGGTCATCCCTGTCGATCGCGGCCACGGGCCAGGCAAGTTGGCCACCGCCGACAACCGTGGAAAATTCGTCCTTAGTTTCTTCGGGATTGCTAGCGAACGGTTCAACGTCTGGGTGCGACCTGCTGAAAACTGACCCCATGAAGGCCATTTCGTACCAGTCGTAGTGTCCGGCGGTTTGCGCGTCGCAGAACCAGAGCGAATGACTTCGCCCCCTCCATCCGTACATATCGGGCTTTGCGCGGAAAACGCTGATCTTCGCCGCACCGATTACGTCGAAAGGTCCATTCCAGACCCACTCTCGCTGCGGTTCGCCCAGTCTTAGCGTGGCACCCATGAGTTCGGCCGTGAAAACATGCTCTCCCTTTCGGTCGCCACTTCTGATCGACGCGGTGGGTGCATTGTCTTCGATTTCCTCCATCAAGGGCTGCACGAATGACGTAAGTCTTTCCACCGCTGACTCGAAGAGACGGGCTCTTCTTTCTGACTCGACCTCTACCATCCGCTTGTTGGCATGTTCCTGCGCTTGGAGCGACGCTGCTTCTGTGCTCATGGCGGCCAGTCTTTGGATGCCGGCGAGGGCCGGTTCGATTGTCGACTTTTTGAGGCGTGAAACGATGTTGGCTGCGGTGGGACGGGCCCCAGGTGCCTTGGTCAAGCATTCCGAGATGATGTTGCGCAGGCGGGAGGTTCCGCCGGTGAGCTGGGGAGGAAGCTGCTTGAGGTGCTGGTCCCGGAAATCCTCTGCCGCGGGCCCAGTGAAGGGAAGGCAACCAGCCACCAACTGATAGGCCATAACGCCAAAGGCGTACACGTCGGTTGCCGCCACAGCCCGCTCCGACAACCACTGTTCAGGAGCCGCATATGGCAATGTCAAACTGTTTTTCCTTGTATCCGCCGCTGTGGTTGCGTCTGCATATCTGGCAATTCCGAAGTCGGCAAGACACCACTTGCCATCTAAAAGAAGGACGTTCCCGGGCTTTAGATCCCTATGCACGATACGACCATCGAGGCTTGCCAGAGCTTGTGCCACATCATCAAGAATTTTTAGGCACTCAGCGAGCTCAACAGGTTCGGCTTGACCCAACCGCTCGGCGAGAGACATTTCCGCGCGAGGCATGACGATAACCCAAGCGTCTTCGTGCTCGCCCGAGTCTAGAACGGGGACGACATTGGTGCACTCCGTGGCTCGCAAATACTCTCCGATGAGCATCTCGCGTGTAGCCCCAGGAGACTTCTTCACAAACTTCGCAACCGCATCCTTCGTCTCGGAGTTCGAAGCGAAGTACACCTTGCCGAATCCGCCTTCGCCGTCTGGAAGGGCCTGCCCACGGGTCCATGTTGTTCTATCAAGCTTGATCTGCATGAAGCCACGCTACAGCGGTTGGGAACAGCGCGGTCACCGGTGAAACCCGTGACTACGCGAAGCGGGAGACCACCTGTTGGTAGGTCTCCCGCTTCGCCCATGCTTCTCTTACGTCCCTTGAGTCCGCACGTCGGGGAACCAGCCCTCCGGTGCCTTTTTCGGTTCGAGGTGTTCGGGATCCCGGTGCTTTTGCATGTCGCATTTGAAGAACGGGCCGCGTGGGTCAAGCATCACGCTCATGTGGTGGTCCGCGTGGTCCTTGAACCAAACACTAATTCCTGTGGCTCCGTCCAGCCTGAGGTGCTCCCAGGCCCGCCACAGCGCTTCTACCCGGGTGACTGCTTCCGGGTGGTAGTACCACTCGAGGCACCATTTCGCGGCGCGTCCGTCGACGTCGCGGACGTACGTTGGCAGCAGCTGCTCGTGCAGGAACTCTTCGGCTGAGCCGTAGACCAGTTCAGCCGGCTTCTGTTCTTCTGCCGGGGTCTCCGCTGGTGTCTCAGTGTCGTCTGAGCTGAAGCGGCCGATGTCGGTAGTCATCTAAAGGACCTCCTAGCCCGTGACCCAGGGATTAGCGACCGGAGCGGCAGGCACCGTGGCTGCCTCTTCTTCCGGGCGGGGGCTGTACTTCTTGATGGAGGCCGCCACGGCGTCCTTGTGCGGGCCGGTGTACCAGGGCATGGTGCGGACCAGTGTGGCGGGGGCGCCGGAGGCGAGGACGACGGCGCGGCCGCGGTCCAGCTCTGCGAGGTTGGAGACGTCGAAGATTCGTTCCTTGCCCTCTTGCCGGGAGCGGCTGGAGCCGGACTTGCCGGAGGAGACGGAGACGTTGGTGTAGCTGTAGTCCCCGATCAGGTCCGAGAGTGCCCGGAGGAAGCCTTCTTCAGCGACGCCGCCGCCGTAGACCTTGACGTTGGCGGCTGACCAGATTTTCCGCATGTTCGCCTCGCCCCACAGTTCGACGCCCTGGGACCAGGACTGCAGGATGCCCATGACGATCAGGCCCTTGGACCCGTAGTGGCTGAACTGATCCGGCAGGGCTGCCCAGCGGACAACGTTGGCCAACTCATCGAGGGCGAACAGCGCAGGCGTGGGCAGGCGGCCGCCGCTGCGTTCGGCCCGTTCCTCCATCGCCTCAGCGATGGCCACGGTCAACGCTGTGGTGAGGGGGGCAGCGGAGCCGGCGCCTTCCTTGGAGAGGATGTAGATCGTCTCCTGAGAGGCGGCGAACGCGTGCGGGTTGAACTGCCGGCGCGCATCCGTGGCTACCGTCGCGCCGCCTGTCGGGGCAACCCAGCGCAGCGTGTTCCTGCTTTTGAGGCACTGGATCATCTTCTCGGCGGTGCCGAAGATACCGTCGCGCTGTTTGTCGGCAAGCTTCAGCGTGGACTCCAGGCCTTTGTACTGCAGCTCGTAGTCATGCTCTTTCAGGATTTCGATAGGGTCTTGGCTGACCTGCTCCGTCACCCACAGGTAGACCTGCGTGATGGGAAGCTCGCCGAGCGCGGCCGCGAGGAAGTACGAGGAGAGGATGTCTTCGGCTTTGGGGTCGAAGTAGGCATCCGGTTTGGATCCCGGGACCCGTGACCCAACAGAAAAGTGCTGCGTGAGCTTGTACGCCTTCTCTTCGTCCGTGACATAGGACAGCGGGTTCCACCACCAGTCCGGTTCCTCCTGCGCGATCTTCTGCGGATCGAACACCCATACCGGGGCCGTGAGCTCGCGGACGCCGCGGGTGCCGTCCACCACGTCGCGCTTGTTCGAGGTGGACACGACAGCACCCGGTGCGTCCAGGATCGCGGGCATAACCCGGGAGGTCGATTTACCGGTCCGGGGACCCCAGATATCGAGGCTGAGGTCTTCCCAGGACTGAATGAACGTCTGGCCGGTGGAGACAACCTTGCCCACCACGATGCCCGGCGTGCCTGTTACTCCCAGACGCTCGGCCGTCGCTTTCGCGCCCTTCTCGGAGAACGCAGCCAAGGACTTCCCTCGACCCAAGTACCGTGCCGCCTTATCGACGCGGGCACGCTTGGACGCACCCTTCCTCCAGGCCACGAGCACGACGATGGTCAGGACCAGGACCACGCCGGCCATGAGAGCGGCCGCGACGGTGGACTGGACAGGCCACGGCACGCGGCCCTTGACCAGCCCGGCGACCAGGTCGATGGGATGTTTGGGGGGTGAGTCGATGCCGGCCATCCAGGATCCCAGGTGGGCGGCCGCGTAGGTCCCGCCGCCGAAGACGACGATGAAGCCGATGGCCATCCAGACCAGCAGGGCATCTCCGAGGCCCATTCCTTTACGGTTCGGTGCGCTCACAGCGTGCCTCCTTCAAGGGGTACGTCAGGGGTCATTGGCTCGAGGAGGGTTTCCGGGATCTCTCTCCACTTTCCCTCGGTATCGTTGACTCCGTCCGGTCCTTGCTCCAAAGACGTCAGTCCCACCAGAACCGGGATCCCGGGCCGGCCGCCAACCTTGATCAGGAACTTCCCCCGTCCGGGAGGTTCGACGTCGAGCCCGCGGGAGTCCCACGCGGGCGGGTCCTGCCAGGAGATGAGCTTCTGCTGCTCCTGGCGGGAGAGCGGAATGGCCGAGGTCAGCAACGGCATCTCGGAGGCCGGGAGGCCACCGCAGATCACCATGCCGGAGCGTTCAACGAAGCCGCGGGCTTTCATCCGGTCCTCTTCCGCCGGCAGCGCCAGCAGGTCGGACATGGTGTGGGAAATCATGATCTGCCCGACGCCGACTGAGCGGTTCAAACGGGTCAGGGCATCCACCCGGTCCACCATGCCTTTGCCGGCGCGCAGCGCCCGCCACAGCTCATCCAGGACGACGAAGTAGTTCCGGCGCGGTTCCAGACCGGCGTCCGCGAGGGCGTTGGCGACGTTGACGGTGCCGAAACCGTAGGACCAGCACGCCAGCAGAATGGCAGCTTGGAGGTCGGTTTCGGTCTCATCAATGCTGGAGACATCGAAGACCACGGCGCGGTCGCGCATCATCGGGTTGGTGGTGTGCCGGGAGAAGATTTCCCCGAGCTTCCCGCCTCCGGTCAGGCCCAGCAGGGTTGCTTCCAGTGCCCGGGTTTCCTGCAGGTACACGGTCATGTCCCCGCGGTCCAGGGCTACCTGCCGCAACTCATCCGGTGCCGAGACGATCACATCCAGGAGGTCTTTGAGGACGGGAACGCCGTCGAACCGGTCATCGAGGACCCGCAGGGCACGGTCCAGGATCGTCTGTTCCTGATCGGTGGGCGGGTTGTTCCGGCTGATGGTAATCAGGGAGACAACCATGGTCAGGCGCCGGCCGTGCGCGTCGGCGCGGACCCGGGCGGCGTCCTCATGGTGGCCGCTGTCTTCGAGCAGCTGCGCCGCTTCGACGGCCTGGCCGGGATCGAGGATGTTCAGGTAGCCGACGCCGCGGCCGAGCTTGATGACCTGGCCGCCGAGCGCCTGGACCGCTTTGACATGCTCGCCTTTCAAGTCACCCAGGATCAGCGGGTGGACGCCCTGTGCGGAGAGACCGATGAACATCCGGCGCACCACGGTGGACTTTCCCAGTCCCGGCTTGCCCAGGATGAACGCCGACGGATTGGAAATCAGGCGTGCCCGCTGGAACCAGCTGATCGGGTCACAGCAGACCGTGGCCTGGGTTTCCTCATGGCGTCCGAGCGGGACGCCGATCATGGGCGAGGACGCCCCGGAGGAAAAGGGCCACAGCCCACAGACCTGGACCGTGGTTCCCCGGTATTCCTTCACGGACGGGACGAGGGCGGCCATGCCGCCGCCGCGTCCGGTCCAGCCCCGGGCAGAGGGCCCGGGCTGACGCTGTTCCTTCTCAGCCTTCTTCTTCGGCGCAACCTTGACCGGTGCTGCGGCCTTCTTGGCGGGGCGGGTGAAGAGTTTCATGCGGGCCATTACAGGGCGTCCTTGATTTCGGAGGGCAGGAGGCTGTGCTTGGGAAGGACCAGCCCGAGGGGCAGGGACGCGGCGAACGCGGTGTCCTGGGCGCCGTAGGCGCGGCGCAGCAGCACCCGGGCGGTACCGGAGGTCTGTTCCACGGCGGCCACGGCATCGGCGAGGCGTTCCTTGTCGGTCACGGTGGCGGTGACGACCATGCCGAAGTTCACCAGCCCGGCGCCCTGGGCTTCTTCCTGGGCGGTCTGCACGGCGGAGCGGGCATCGACCAGGGCACGGGCGGAGGGCCGGTTTCCGGAGGTGATGCGGACGTTGGCGTTGTTCTGGTCCCGCTCGACCACGGCGGCGGCACGGGCCGAATCCATCGGGCGGTACAGCAGCGAGATCCGCTTCCGGTCAATGTCCCCGTGCGGGGCCAGCAGCCGCGACAGGACCGAGGAGTTCACCGAACCTCGCGGGGCACCGGTCATGGTCCAGGAGACGGAGAACGCGCTGTCGTGCCGGTAGTCATCCCAGGACGCCTCCGTCGCGGAGGGTCCAACTTCGCCCCAGGTCAAGGACACCGGGGAGCCGGCGGAGTGCGCTTCGTCGATGATCAGGGCAGCGGGCGGATCGTAGGCGATCCGGACGACCTCGCAGAGTTCCTGCGCGGACATCGGACGGGCGATCCCGGCGCCGGTGGACTGCAGCCGGGCCGACAGGCCGGGGATCCGGGACGCGAGGTCCCGGGCGACGTCCTCGGGTGTGCGCTTCTTTGAGCCTGCCCGCAGCGAGGCGTTGAAGGACAGGGACACCCAGGCCCGGACCGTGGCCGACCCTTCCGGATACGTGTTCACGACCTCGTGGAGCACGTTCTTGGCAAACTCCGGGGCGTTCGGGTCGATGTTCATCGTGACCTCGTTGCGGAGCCGGTAGCCCGAATCCGGTGCGGTCTCCACCGTCACCGCCGCGGCGTCCAGGCCCGCTTCGTCTCCGAGGCCGGCGATCCAGCCGCCCCAGTTCGCCACCCACGCGTCGACCTGTTCCGGGTCCACCAGGGACGCACCGTCCGGTTCGGTGGAGAAGATCACGGTGTAATGGCTGGTGGAAGGCACATGCAGGAGGGCGAACGGGCGCTTATAGGAGTCGGTGAATTCATACAGGGTGGACTTCGCCGCAAGTCCGGGCAATTGGTACATGCCCCACTGCGTTACCCCGAGGGGGCCGGAACGGTAGAGGTTCGTTCCGGAGGACTTGGCGAGCCGGAAGCTCATCCGGGTGCCGAACCGGTCAACAACGGACTGGCCGTGCTTGTCCTTGACCGTCAGCAGCAGGGCGGCCGCCCCGGCGACGGCCAGGACTCCCAGGCCCGGGAGCAGGCCCCAGATGGCGAAGCTGATGATGCCCAGCAACAACCCGGCCATGACAATGCCGGTGCCGATCGCGCCGAGGTTGCCCAGTCCGGCCGAGCGCGGGACGCGCCAGTTGCCGTAGGACGGTTCCTTGTATTCGGTATTAATTGCTGCCACTGGGGCCCTCCCCGGTTGAATCCTGCGCGGTCTGTTGTGCGGCCTGAGAAACCTTGGACGCTGCTTGTGCTCCTACGGCGACGGCCATACCAGCCGGGCCGGCGGCTGACGCTGCACCCGAGGCGGCGCCTGCGCTACCGGCGGCTGCCCCTGCCCCTGCTCCGGCGCCGGTGGTGCCTGCTGCGCCGGCTGTGGCGGCGCTGGTGGCCCCGCCCGGTCCGGTAGCCCCTGGGGTCGGCTGGCCCCCGTTTCCTCTGGGTCCGGTGGTTCCGGTGCTGCCCTTCGGAGCTGTGCCTGACTGGTTGGTTTGTGTGCTGGCCGGTGTCGGGGCGGCGTTGCCTTTACCGCTTCCGCTGCGGCCCATGGAGACGGCGCCTGTGGCCATGGCACCCACGGCAGCTCCTGCTCCTGCTCCCCCGCCGGAGGCGACGGCACCGACCATCGGGGTGACGAACCGCATCAGCGCCGGCAAAGCGAACAGGGCGACGATCATCAACGTGAAGCCCGTGATGGACGTGATCAACGAATTCTTCCCGCTGTTGCTACCCATGAGCAGGAATGCGACCGAGTAGACGATGGCGGCGGCAGGTTTGTAGAGGATGAACGCGATAGTCCAGCCAACTGCTTTCTGGAACCACTGCCTGCCCATCTCGGTGTTGGTGAACGCGGCGGTGGTGGGCAGGATGCCGGCCAGGATCACCAGCATGCCGCTGCGCACCACCATCAGCACGACCTGGACGAGAGATGCAATCAGACCAATCAGCCCCAGAATGATCAGGATAAACACCCCGACGCCGGTCTGGTTGGTCATGACCAGGATGTTCATCGCCTCTGCGAATCCCTTCCCGTCTGTCGAACGCTCGATGACGGCGACAGCGAAGGCGTCGGCCGCGATCACCAGAATTGAGATGACACCCAGGCCAAGGCCCGACACCAGAGTGAGCGTGAGCAGCGAACGGAGCAGGTCCTTTAGCGGCGCCCCACGCTGTTCCCAGATCATCCGGATGCCACCGAGGATGACGGCGAGTACCGCCAGCGCCAGCGTCCAGGGCATCAATTCGCTATTGACCGCAGAAACAACGGGACTTGGCGCGGTGCCGTCCTGGCTGGCCAGGTTCACAGTGGGCATCGAAACCCAGAAGGTAGACAGTGTCGTCACCATCTGGCTCATGCCCTCCATGATGGCTTTTGCAAGATTGTTGATTGCGTCGTCCGCGATCCCCGCCGCAACATTGCCGAGACGCTGCTCGCCCATGCAGACAACGTTCCAAACTTCGCATTCCTTTTCTGCCATGTCAGACGCCGGCCCAAGGGATAAATGAACTCAGGTCACTGACCTGGCGAACTGCGCCTCCGCCAGCGG
Source organism: Pseudarthrobacter sp. P1 (assembly GCF_050156935.1). Taxonomy (NCBI): domain Bacteria; kingdom Bacillati; phylum Actinomycetota; class Actinomycetes; order Micrococcales; family Micrococcaceae; genus Pseudarthrobacter; species Pseudarthrobacter sp. P1. Next base: position 41,063 of record NZ_CP189588.1, read on the forward strand.
GCGGGATATCCATTTTCCAGTCGCCGTCCTCCCAAAGCAGTGACGTCGAGAGAGCACCGTATCCGCCATCTTTGGTCTCGAAAGCCAGCTCCACAACGGCTTTTTCTGGAGTGTACGAATGGATCATGAAGCCGGCGATCTGGACCTTCGGTGAGGTCCCACCGCTGACGTCCTTGCCTTCCTTTATCGCCTGTACTGCTTTGTCCCGCGAAGGGCTATCAGCTGAAAGTTCCAGGTAAACCTGTTTTGCATAGCCGTTAAACGACGCTGCCCAGATGTTTACCGTTGCATACAGCGCTCCTGTGGGGGATTGAGCGAAGCACGACCTCAGACCGTCCTTGCCCACCGTGCCGGGGCCTGCTGTTGATGGATCAGTTGGAACGGCCATGGTTCCGAGCAGGTCCCACTTGGATTTGGGGGCGGTTCCCAATGCAGTTTCCTTACTCGCAGGGAGGCCGCAGACGCTCTTGCCAGCCCCAGCGGAGGCGCTGGGGCTGGCTGCGGATGTGCTGCTGGTCTCTGCCGGGGCAGGGCCCGGCTGGGCGTTTCCCTGTCCTTTGGGGAGCAGGAAGATGACGACGGCTGCTGCAACCAGCGCGACCACCAGCGCGGCAGCGATGAGGAAACCGGGTTTGGTGAACGGATTGCTTTCGGTGGTGCTCTCTGTTGACTGGCTCATGGTGAACCTCCCGTTGTTGGTGCTGGTTTAGACGAAGGCGCGGACGATGCCGGAGGCACCGGTGATGATGATGCAGCCCATCAGGACCCAGCCGAGCTTGCCGATGGCCTGGGCGCCCTCGCCGCGCTGGAGCTGGATGACCATGCCGATGCCGACGATGATCACGCCCAGGACGCCCAGGACCAGGCCGATGCCGGAGGCCCAGTTCAGGATCGTGAGCAGGCCGCCTGCCTGTGCCGGGACAACGGGGGTGGGGTTGGGGATGACGCTTGTTGCAAGTACGGAGAAGGAGTTCATGGTGAGAGACCTTTCAGTTGGTGATGCCGGGTGTGGTGTCGGTAGCCAGGGCGGCTAAGTCAGTGATGAAGCGTTGGTATTCGCGAGCCGGCGGGGCGGTGGTGGAGTCTCCGTGCCGCCAGGCCTCGACCCAGGGCAGGGTCCAGGACCGGGGGGCTCCCCCGCCGACGATGGCGGCGAAGTCCCGCAAGGGTTTGGGAGTCTTCCCCGGTGCGTCCGCGAGGATGGTGAGGCCGAGCAGATCAACTGCGGGCGCCGCGCCTGATGCCCACTGGGTCAGGGCGCTCTGTGCTGCTGTCAGGCCGCGCATGTCTGCGCGGCAGACCAGCAGCACCCGGGGCTTGGTCCCGTCCTGGAGGACAGGCCAGCAGTGACCGGTCGCGCGTGCCCCGCCGATCAGGTCAGCGATGCGGCTTTCGCCGGATCCACCGTGGGCGCCGGCGACCCACAGTGTTGCGGAGCCGGCGACGGTGCGGCGGGCCAGCCGGTCTGCGGCGTCCGGTTCGACCATTCCTTTCAGAGGTCCACTGATCACGGCCGCCGGCGGCTCGTGAGCTTCCGGGGCTGCCGTATCCGCGCCGTCGGCCGGAGCCGGGTGGGTGATCCAGGGGTTCAGGGACTGTTGCATGCTTGCCTCCTTTCAGAGTCCGGTTGGTGGGTTTTTTAGAAGCCGGCAGCGACGGCGGCCGCAGCCGCCAGCCATGCTCGCTGGGTGGCGGGCTGGAGGGCTTCATAGCGGATGGGTCCGTTGACCAGGGCCGGATCGTAAGGAATCCGGACGACCGCGCGGACGAACGGTGCGAAGCCGTCAGCGATCCGCTGGGCCTCGTCCTTGGCCCGCTTCAGTGCCTCGCCGCTCATGCTGCGCTTGGCGTCGGTGGACTCAGAGACGATGACAACGGCGTTGCGGGCCAGCTCCGCGTCGTGGCCGCCCCGGGATTCCAGGGTCTGCAGCGTCAAACGTGCGGCCTCGGCACGGTCCTCGATTGCCGTGACCGGGACGACGAGCTGGTTGGTGTGATCGATCATCCGCCGCCAGTTCGCGGCCCGGGCGGTGTTACCCGAATCCATCACCACAAGCCGGTAATAGCGGGTGAGGACCTGATGGGCGATGTCGACTTCCTCGGCGGTGACTTCGTGGTCGCCTTCTTCGTTCTCGTCCGAGCGCAGGACGTCGAACTTGTCCGCGGTCTGGTGGTGGACGAACTTGGCGATTTCGGCCGCGTTCGTGGACGGGGAGAGCAGGTCGGTGGAGGCGTCGATCAGGTCCAGAACGCTCCGGTCGTGGGCGCCCTTTTCCGTCCGCCATCCCAGGGTGCCCTGGGATTCGTTGTTGTCCCACGCGACCGTGGCAGCGCCGCTGTAGCGGGCGAGGATGGCCGAGAGCATGACCACGGTGGGGGTCTTGTTGGCCCCGCCTTTGCGGTTGACCACGGCGATGGTCCGGGGGCCGGGCCAGTGCTGGCTGACCGTGCGGACATCCTCGCGTTCGGTGAGTTCTTCCTCGGAGGGATCCATCCGGAGTCCCAGGCGTGTGAGTGTTCCGCGCCAGCCCTGGGTAGCCGGTTCGAGGACCGGGGCGCTGACCAGGAACGAGGTTTCCTTCAGGCTGCGCCGGGTTGGTGCCGCTTCTTCAACAGCGGCAGCTGTCTGCGGTTCCGGGGTGGCCGTTGCGGGGGCGGGTGGCCACGGCTGGGCGTCCACCAATGCGGCAGTGGCAGTGGCAGTGGCAGGAGCAGGAACCGCCATGGGCTCGGGTGCGGGTGCGGCCTCAATGATGGCCGGCGATGCGGTCGCGGGTGTGGTTTCGGGGGCTTCTGCCCGGCGGCGGGCCGGAGCGGTCTCGTACGAGACGGATTCGATCTTGTTGTCCGGGTGGACGATGAGTTCGCCGTGTCCTTCGGGGTCCTCGATGCGGACCCGGACGGGGCGCTGGAGGGTCTGGGCTTCGCCCACGATGAGGGCCAGGGCGTTGTTGCGGAGTTCCTGCATGGAGTCTCCGGCAGGGACGATGCGGGAGTTGCCCGCGACGATGACCTCGGCTGTGCCGTTGTCCCGGACGATGGCCCGGATGTTGGGAAAGGCCATAACTTGCGTTGGTGTGGTGCCCATGAGCTTCTTCCTTACGTGTGTGGGGTGGACGTGCCGGCGTTTAGGAGGCGGGCGGGGTGAGTCGGT
>NZ_CP189589.1:0-33104 GCF_050156935.1 Pseudarthrobacter sp. P1
GGGCCACGGAAGGTCGTCACCCTTGCCGGACTCGCCGGGGATGCCGCAGGAGCTTTCCCCGCCTGCATCAGTGGCCGGAACGCCGGCAAGGGCGGCCACGACTTCTACGGCTGCCGGCCAGTAGCTCTGGTAGTGGTAGGGGTCCGCGTTCCGCTGGACTCGGTGGGCTGCCGTGGTGGGGTCGAGTTGTTCCCAGCCGTCGACCTTTTGCAGGGCCTTGAAGAAGTTCGCGGCTGAAATAGTGGGGTTCATGCGGTCCGCGTAGCTGCCCCATGCGCCGTTTGCGCGCTGCTGGAACAGGCCTCGGGAGTCCGGGCCGGGGCCGTCCCCGTTGTCGAGGACTCTCAGGCTGGATTCGCCCATGGCGGTCATGACGCCGATGGTCTGGCCACGGGCGGAGAGTTTGAGAGTCTTGCCGGCGTTGATGACCAGGGCAGCGTTTTTCAGCTGTTCGCCCTGGTAGCCGGCCACTGGGACCTTGGGGAGCTTGCTTTCGTCAACGGTGACGCTGCCGCCGCCGGGTGTGCAGACATCGGCGGCGGCTTTGGAGCCGCCGCCGAACAGAATGATGGATAGAACCAGGACGACCGGCATGGCGATTGCCGCGATGATCAGTAATGGTCCGCCCTTATGAGATTGCATGTGTCCCCCTCACATTCATTGGCGTTAGACCTGATCCGCGTTCGGCTCCGGGGTCTTCCCTTCGCGGAGCGTATTGCGGTTCTCCCACACCCAGTCCCTGACCTCGTCGCGCGAGATGAGCCATGTCTTCTCGATTTGATAGGCAGGAATGACCCCGTGCTGAAGCCACTTGTACGTCGTCTGCTTCGACTGGTTGAGCGCTTCTGCTAGTTGCTGGACGTTGATGCGTTCGGGGTAAGCAGCGAATAACGCATCCAAGTACTTCCTATCCATTAGGGCATTGCTCCACTCCATGGATAGATAATACAGCATAAATCAGTACGATCTAGTATGATTGAGTACATGGGGGCCTCCTGCTGACGGTGCTTACAGATACGATCATTGCGGACATAACAGGGGGATGTTAAATGCCAATCTCAAAGAACCGCTGGGTAAGTGTCAGCAGTGAATCCGTTGACGATCCAGCACCCGGAGAAATAGATGAGCCCTCAGCGCTCCTACCCACGGGACCAACAAGACCCCAGCTCAGTGTTCCGCAGCCGGACCACGTTGACCGGCTTCCACGCCGAAACGTCTCTGACGGCACACCGGAGTACTGGTGGTTGGGCGTCCATGGCGGGGCGGGCGAATCCTCGCTGGCCCGTCTGGACAAGCACACCAGGGCGGCTGAACATCACTGGCCGCAGACCGCTGCCGGCTCAACCGTCGTCCTCGTAGCCCGATCCAATATGCACGGCCTCAGGGCCGCCCAACGGGCCGCGACTGAATGGGCCTCCGGCTCATTGCCGGGCATCCGTGTAGCCGGCCTTGTCGTCATGGCCGACGCTCCGGGCAGGCTTCCCAAAGAGATCCGCGACTTCGCCCGGGTCGTCGGCGGGGGAGTGCCACATCTGTGGAACGTCCCCTGGGTCGAGGAGTGGCGCTTGGGCCACGAGGTCCCCCAAGAACTGCTCCCCAAAGATATGCGCATCGTGCTTGAACAGGTGCGTATCGCTGCCACAACAACCACAGCCGGATTCCCGGCCAAATAGAAAGCAGGAAAACCATGTTGCTCTCCAAGGCCATGTACTGGTCCAGCTACGTGATCACGGAGGTTCCCAACCCAGGAACGGGTGAGGCACCTCCCGGCTCAGCCGGCCTTCTGACGATCTTGAAGTGGATCGCCTGGATTGTCTTTGCCCTCGCCGTCGTCGGCATCCTCACTTGTGCCGGAACCATGATGGTGAACAACCGTCGCGGTGAAGGTGGCGAGCACGCGGGCCGACTGGCCTGGGTGCTCGGCGGCTGCATTCTCGCCAGCGTCGCATCCGGCGTTGTAGGCGCACTGGTCTAAGGAGTAGAGCCATGACTGAACCGGCAGAAACGAACGAAGACCAGAATCCACTGACGAAGCCTAAGTTCATCATCTCGGCCGTTGTCGTGGCGATAATTGTTGCACTAGGCATCATCCTGGCGGTACTTCCGAAGGGCGGAGGGACAGCCGCCCCAGCTGCATCTTCCAGCAACAGCCCGTCCACCAGCGCACAGTCCAGTGCTGGACCTGCGGCGAGTGTTTGTGGGCTTCCCGACGGGGACCAGTCCAAGCCGGCGACGGCCCCGACAGACACGAAGTGGGAACTTGTAGGGAAGGTTGCGGCTCCGACTTCGCCCGAACGCTACGGCCCGGGCAAGACGGCGCCCACCGGACTTCGCACCTGCTTTGCACATTCGCCCACGGGAGCGCTGTACGCAGCTGCGAATGTCACGACTCTTTCAGCAGTCGGCAAAACACGGCTCGTGTTGGAAAATCTGGCCGTTCCCAGTGCGGAAAGAGATGCCCTTCTCAAGCAGCAAGAGCCTGCATTGTCCACTTCTACGGCTCAACTGGCCGGATTTGCGATTCGTTCTTATAGCTCTGATAAGGCAGTAATCGACTTGGCCTTTAAGGGAGACAACGGGGCGTTTGTTTCCATCCCTGTTCCCCTCCAGTGGCATGCCGGCGATTGGAAGATCATTGTCCCAGCAACCGGTAGTACCGGCGCGGGCCAGATTCCAGATATCAGCGGCTATGTCCCGTGGGCCGGTGTGTAATGGCTTGCACTGGCTGGGACTTCATTAATCCGGGCTGCCAGGTCGGCCAAGTCGTCCAAGACGCTGCCGGGGATGCCATCAAGAACATGGCCAAAGCCATTGCTGATGCGGTGGGACAGACTGTCAAGACTCTGGGTACGTTCTGGGTCAACGTCGGCACTCCGAATCTCACTGCCTCGCCTGGAGGAAGCACTGCGAGCGATCCCGTTCAGTTCTTGCAGAACAGCTTGTGGTTCTGGACGGCTGCTCTGGCGGTTCTGTCTGTGCTGGTGGGGTCGGCCAAGATGATCATTGAGCGCAGGGGCGCACCAATGCGTGATCTGGGCCGGTCCCTGGCGACTCTCGTAGTCGTATCCGGCGCGGGTGTTGCAGCCGTAGGACTGCTGACCGTTGCGGCCGATCAGTTCTCCGCGTGGATCATCACCAACTCCACCCAAGGAACGTCGTTCAACGACAAGATCGGGACGATGTTGGCACTTTCGTCTACGAGCCCGCTTGGCTCGATCATGATTATTTTGCTCGGCCTAATCGCGATCTTTGCCTCTGTGATCCAGATCGTTCTCATGGTTGTCCGGGGCGGCCTACTAGTCATTCTGACGGGCATCTTCCCTACAGCGGCTGCCTTCACGAATACGGAGGCAGGCAAGAGCTGGTTCCAGAAGTGCACGGCGTGGCTGATTGCTTTCATTCTCTATAAGCCGGCGGCGGCAATCGTCTACGCAACAGCTTTCAGGCTGGTTGGAACAGACATCTTTGGAGGCCGGGGAGACGGTGCAACGTTCGGCTCTGCCTTATTGGCCACGGTCACAGGGTTGGCATTGATGGTTGTTGCCCTGTTTGCCATGCCGGCCCTGATGCGGTTCGTTACACCGATGGTCGGGGCCGTAGCGTCTGGGGGCGGCGGAATGGCTGCCGGAGCCGTAGGCGGGCTGGCTTCGGGGGCAATCAACATGGGTAGTGCTGGCCGAGGTGGTGGCGGTTCTGCCGGCAGCGTTTCCAACGCTGGTTCCAGCGATTCGTCTGGATCGCAAGGGCCGTCTGGCACTGGTAGCCAGGGCGACGCCGGGTCCTCTGGGACGGCCGGCAAGTCTGGCGGTTCCGGGACCAGTGGCGGTGCGCCTGCTGCCTCGGGTGCTGAGGCGTCTTCTGCCGGATCGGCAGGCGCTGGAGCTGCCGCAGCTGGTGGCGGCGGTGCCGCAGCTGGTGGCGGTGGTGCAGCTGCAGGTGGTGCGGCCGCAGCGGCCGGGCCGGCAGGTGTTGCTGTGGCTGCGGGTGTTGAGCTAGGAAAGGCGGCCGCAGGGGCGGCCAAGACCATGAGTGAAGAATCAACAGGGGGTGCCTGACATGGCGGCTATCGAAAATACGTACCGTGAACCGACATACGGCAACTGGCGGCGGCCGCGCAGGGCCGGCATCGGCACACTGGGAGGCTTGGCCACGGCCGGCTTGTTCCTGGGGCTGATCGTTACCGTTATCTGCTTCTTCATCGGCGGCTGGCTGGCCGGTCTGATTGCCTTGATTGTGCTGGGCCTGGCCCTGGCTGTCGTCTCTGTGAACGACAAGCACAACAAGTCATTGGGCGAACGTGCCTTCGGCCGTCTGGCGTTCCACTCGGCCCGCCGTAAGAAGACCAACATCTACCGTTCCGGCCCGCTCGGGCTGACGCCTTGGGGAGAGTTCCAGCTGCCGGGTATCGCGGCCGGCTCAAAGCTGTACGAGTTCCACGACTCCTACGGCCGCCCGTTCGCCTTGATCCACCTTCCGTCAACAGCCCACTACACGGTTGTATTCGGCACGCAGCCTGACGGCGCGTCGCTGGTCGATCCCGAACAGGTGGATGCCTGGGTGGCCAACTGGGGCGGCTGGCTGGCCAGCCTGTCCAATGAGCCCGCTGTGGTGGCTGCGTCCGTCACGGTCGAAACGGCACCGGATTCCGGCGCCCGCCTGCGCCGGGAAGTCGAGTCGAACATTCACGACGATGCCCCGGCGATTGCCAAGGCCATGCTGCGCGAGGCCTTGGAAACGTACCCGCAGGGATCGGCCACGATCCGGGCTTGGGTAGCGCTGACATTCAGTGCCGCGGCTCGGTCGGGTGGTAAGCGCCGCACGGCCGAAGAAATCTCACGGGATCTGGCATCCCGTCTTCCCGGGTTGACGGAACGCCTCGAATCCACGGGTGCCGGTGCCTGCGCTCCGTTGAATGCTCAGGAGCTCTGCGAGGTGGTACGGGTTGCCTATGATCCGGCGGCCGCCCGCCTCATTGATGAAGCGCACTACCAGGGCACGCCCGTTGACCTGACGTGGGGCGAGGTTGGCCCTTCCGCCCATCAGGCGGACTGGGCCGGGTACCGGCATGACTCCGGGCACTCGGTGTCCTGGACCATGACCGGCGCACCGCGCGGCCACATCCTGTCCTCCGTGCTGGCCCGTCTGGTTGCCCCGCATGCGGAAATCGACCGTAAGCGCGTCACGCTGCTGTACCGGCCCATTGAGTCGGGACGGGCGGCCGCCATTGTCGAGTCGGACCAGACAAACGCATTGACCAGGGCATCATCGACGAACCGGCCCACGGCCCGTTCACTCGTGGATGCCCGCGCAGCGCAGGCCACCGCAGCGGAAGAGGCCAAGGGGGCCGGACTGGTCAACTTCGGCATGGTGGTCACGGCCACGGTGCTGTCGGCTCACGGCTTGGACGATGCAGTGGCCACGGTCGAAGGCAACCTCGGCCCGTCGGCCAGGCTGCTCATGCGCCGCGCCTACGGCTCCCAGGATTCGGCTTTTGCGGCGTCGCTGCCGCTCGGTCTTGTCCTGCCTAAGCATTTGAAGGTTCCCGAAGAGATCCGCGAGGCCATGTGATGTTCGGTAGCAAGACCAAGCACAAGAGGACCACCGCCGGCCCGCGCACGCTATCTGCCGCCGTCGTTCGCCGCCCGGGCTTGCGTGGCTGGCGCGGCCGTGGCCAGGGTGAAGCGGCCTACGTAACGGCCGCCGACGAGTGGCGCGGCACCTCCGTGCAGGTCTGCGGGCTGTGGCCCTTTGTTGGCGGCAGCGGTACGCCGATTCTCGGTGTGCCCATTGGTGTCCACACGGACACGGGCGCACCGTTCGGCGGAGACCCGATCAGCTGGTTCATGCACGGGATGATCAACAACCCGTCCATGTTCGTCCTGGGCCTGCCGCACTACGGCAAGTCCACGCTGGTGCGGCACATCGTTCTGGGCCTCGCCGGCCGAAGCATTAACCCCCTGATCCTGGGGGACTTGAAGCCGGACTACGTTGACCTGATCAAGGCAATGGGCGGCCAGGTCATTAGCCTGGGACCGGGTCGTGGCCACCTGAACGTCCTTGATCCCGGGGAAGCGACGGGCGCGGCCGTCCGGCTGCTGACCGCCGCCGAAGAGAACCGGGCCAAGGCCAATCGGACCACGGATGAGAACGAGAAGAAGCGCCTGCTGGGCAAGGCTGCCAAAGCGGAGAAGCTGGCCGAAGAACTCATGGCTGACGCCCACAACCGGCGGCTGAACATGGTGACAGCGCTGATTACGATTGTGCGGAACCAGAAGCCCAGCGCTCACGAGGAATCCATGATCGACCGGGCCCTGCACATCCTGGACGAACGCCTGGACCGGGTGCCGTTGATCGGGGACCTGATCGAGGTCATTAAGGACGCTCCCGGCGAGCTGCGCGACATTGCCCTGGACCGTGGCGATATGTCCCGCTACCTGGACGCGACGGATCAGCTGCGCACGTCGCTGTACTCCCTCAACGGCTCGGGCCGATTCGGCGATATGTTCTCCCAGCCGACGGACCAGCCGATGAACCTCGGCAAGCCGGTTGTCTTCGACCTCTCGGGAATCTCCGATACCCAGCGGGACATTCAGGCCGCCTCGCTGCTGGCGTGCTGGTCCACTGGCTTTGCCACCGTGCAGGTTGCCCATGCCCTGGCCGACGCCGGGCTGGAGCCGCGCCGTAACTACTTTGTGGTGATGGATGAGCTGTGGCGGGCGCTGCGCTCAGGCGAAGGCATGGTGGACCGGGTGGACTCCCTGACCCGCCTGAACCGCACAGAAGGCGTGGGACAGGCCATGATCACTCACACCATGAGCGACTTGGAAGCCCTACCTACCGAGTCCGAACGGATGAAAGCCCGCGGGTTCGTGGAGCGCTCCGGCATGGTGGTTTGTGGGGCGCTGCCCAGCGGCGAAATGGAGAAACTGAACAAGGCTGTCACGCTCTCCCGAGCCGAACAGGCCCGCCTTATTTCATGGGCTGACCCGGGATCGTGGACGGACGTTGGCGGCTCCCGCAAGCAGGTGCGGCCAGGGCTGGGGAAGTTCCTTTTCAAGGTCGGCGGCCGCCCCGGCATTCCCGTGGCGTTGAAGCTAACCAGCGTTGAAAAATCGCTGCACGATACAAATAAGCGCTGGCACGATGAGGGGGAAGAATAATGGGTGCACCGAGTAGCAATAAGCGTTCCCAACTGAGCGGTGAGACGATCATTCTCTGGGTGATCATTACCGCCGTGGTGCTGGGCGTCGGCTCCGTGACCGGGGCCGTTCACCTGGGATCACTGCTGGCCGGTGACGGCCAGCAGCTCCCGGGCAATCCGTTCGCCCTGGTGGTCGGCCTTTTCAAGGGAACAGTGGTCTGGCCGGCGGCAGCCACATGGTTGCTGATCGGTTTCGGCGTCGTCGTTGTCGCCGTGGCCGTGCTGGTGCTGCGTGCGGTGCTGCGCCGCCGTTCCAGGCGGTCCCGCGTGGACGTCGCCGCCCAGCACATGGCCAAGGGCCGGGACTTGCGGGCGCTGAGCCTGCGAGGGGCGACGGCCACCGCCGAACGACTGGGCGTGAAGGGCTCACCTGGTGTTCCGGTCGGTAAGACGGTCCTTGGCCGGCAGCTGGTGTTTGGGTCCTGGGAAGACATGCACATCGACATTTGGGGGCCGCGAACGGGTAAGACCACCTCGAGGGCGATCCCGGCGATCCTTGCCGCTCCGGGCGCTGCCCTGGTCACCTCCAACAAACGCGACATTGTGGACGGCACGCGCGACGTACGGGCCGGCGAGGGGCCCGTGTGGGTCTTCGATCCACAGTCTGTGGCCTTGGAAGAACCGGCCTGGTGGTGGAACCCGCTGAGTTACGTCACGGACGAAGTGCGGGCCGCACGGCTCGCGGACCACTTTGCCGCCGGCTCTCGCGGTCCCGACGCAAAAACGGATGCCTATTTCGACCCTGCCGGGCAGGATCTTCTCGCGGGGCTGCTGCTGGCAGCCGCACTCGACGGCCGGCCCATCACGCAGGTGCACACCTGGCTGACGCGGCCGACGGATGATGAGGCCGTGGACATCCTCAAAACCCACGGATTCGCCCAAACCTCCAACGCCGTGGCCGGCGTCGTGAACGCTCCCGACAAGCAGCGCGGCGGTGTCTACGGCACGGCGCTGCAAATGGCCTCGTGCCTGACTAACCGCCAGGTGGCGCAGTGGGTCACTCCGCAGGGTGAGACGGACACGCGGCCGCAGTTCGATCCGGCTGAGTTCGTGCGGTCCAAGGGCACGCTGTACAGCCTGTCGAAGGAGGGCAAGGGAACCGCCGGCCCGCTGGTGACGGCGCTGACCGTGGCCACGGTGGAAGCGGCCGAGGAACTGGCTGTGCATTCCCCCGGCGGCCGCCTGGTGACGCCCATGATCGGTGTTCTGGATGAGGCGGCGAACGTGTGCCGCTGGCGGGAACTGCCGAACCTATATAGCCACTACGGTTCCCGGGGCATCGTCCTGATGACCATTCTTCAGTCCTGGTCGCAGGGTGTGGAGGTCTGGGGTCGCGACGGGATGCGTAAGCTCTGGTCGGCGGCCAATATCAAGGTGTACGGCGGAGGTGTTGCCGAAGCTGAGTTCTTGAACGAGCTGGCGCAGCTGGTGGGGGAGTACCGCTATTCCAACATGACCAAGAGCCGTTCTAAACAGGGCACTTCCTACAGCCACGACGACGACCGCAAGGAACGCACGCTGGACGTCTCGGACCTCGCCTCGTTCCCTCGCGGCCGCGCAATCATGTTCGCTTCCGGTGCCCCTGCGGCGTTGCTGGAAACGGTGCCCTGGATGAGTGGTCCGCACGCCGAAGCGGTCCGGGCCTCCATTGCTGCCCATGATCCTGCAAACCGGCCGGCGGCCGCTGCCGGTAACCGCTGGGTTGCTGCGGGAGCCTCCGATGAGTGACAGTCTGGGGGAGTGGGACGACGAGCTGGAGGGCACGGCTCCGGACGCCGCTGAGCCGGCGGAAGCCGACGAGGATGCCCCCGAACTGTTCTATGCCACCGTGGCCGAGTTCGTGGGGGAGAAGCTGGCCCCCACGTATCGCCGGCACGTCAACCCTGGAGGCGGCATCACCTGGTGCCCGCAGTGGTGGAAGCACGCCGAAGCGATTGGCCGGCTGGAAGCTCTCTGGCGTGCCTGGGAGTTCCTGCGCCTGGAGGGAGCCACGGGCATGAGTGTGTGGTGGCGTGACCACGCGGACCACCACATGTCCGTCCTGCTGTCGGCCGACGGCCCGTTCAAGGGCTGTAGCCCGGACGACGGTCACCGTTCCAAGCTGCCGCCGCTGCCCTGCGAGGAACCGCCGGCGGGGCTGTTCTAGGCGCTGTGGCGGCCGTCGGCCAGGAATCTGCGCATGTTCAGAGGTAGGCCCGGATCTTTGGTCCGGGCCTACCTCTGTAGAACCTAACGATAGGAAGATCATGTCTGACGCCCTCAGCACGGGAATGAGCGCCCTGCAGCTCAGCTGGGACACCCCGTACCGCATCCTTGCTTCACTTCTGAGCATCGGTTGCGCCTGCACTCTCTTCGGCTGGATCGCCGCCTCAAGCCCTCTCGACGCGCTGGGGCACATCGGCGCGTATCTGGGCCTTCCGCAGGCCCAGGAGATCACTGGCGGTCTCGGCAGCTGGCTCTCCGGCCGCAAGGAGGTCGTCGCTCCAGTAGCCGGCGTTCTGCTGTTCCTCGGCATCCTCGCCAACGTTGGTGACGGCAGCGGCCACGACTCGATCCCCGGCCCCTGGAGGGGTGCACCCGCCGCGCTGATCGCCCTGGCCGTCATCTGGGAAGTAGATCCCGGGGCAATCCCGCCGGTGCTGGTCCAGCTGGTCGTGGCCCTCGTGGCCGCCTACGTGCTGTCCCGCTTCGCGCGCAGTGCCGTCACCGCGCGCAGCTGGCTCGCTTCAACGTTTGCCAACCTGCTTGGTTCGGCGTTGTTCGTCCTGATCCCCGCCGTGTGGATGATCTCGCGGACCACTCCAAGCCCTCGCCAAAGTAGGGGGTTGCTAGTGTGAGCGTTGTTGCTATCAGGAGAGGTGAACATGGGGCTTCGGAACTTGCTCAGAAGGCGTCGGACGCCAGCTCCGGTAATGTCGGCCCCTGCGCTTACGGCCGCTTCCTGCGAACCTGATCCGTTGACACCCGAGCAGCTGGCCGATCTGCAGGCGGCGTGGGTGGAGCTGCGGCAGGCTATGGAAGAGTCCCATGTGAGCTCGTTCCGTGCCTGTAACCGGGGCGGACGCTATTGGGGCGAAGACCCGGATGCGATGCGGGCCATGGCTGCCACGTTCAGGAGTCTCAAGAAGGACACGACTGATAGCGCGACGAACGGGCCAGACCAGACGTAACAACGACAGACACGCAAAAGGGGCCGGCACCACCACAGTGGTGCCAGCCCCTCAGCGGCCCGTAGTTCCATGCTCTTGGGAGGCTTAGTGCTGAAGCTCAGTCAGCTGCTTTTTCGTATTTGAAGTTCTGCCCAGCGAAACCGGAAAGATCCGGGTACATGGTTCGGTGGGAACGGTTAAAGCTATTTTCCAGGATGGGGAGAATCTTTTTCTTAACGTCGGGTGTGATGATGAGGCCCAGCATCCCGAAAGAAGGCCAACGGCTGCCCTGAATATCGAAATTCATCCCCTTCATCTCCCTCACCAAACTCAGCAGAGTCCAGTTTCCCTTGTACGGGAAACCCCACATGGGCGTTGCCGCCGACTGCTCAGGAACGGATGCAGTTATAAATAGCCCCTCTTGGGCTGTCATCCGCGCGTCGCGAACGACCGGCTGAACCAAAAACGGCATTTGCTCCTCTGCTGACTTTTCGAGCGCGTAGGAGTAGTCAAAGCCAAGGGGATCTTCCATCCCTCCATATGTCTGCTTGGGCAGGAACGGGACTGTCTCGATGACAGGGACATCACTGACCGCCATGCCGATAAGCACTCCTGGCTCATCAATCAGGCTCTCATCCGAGCAGGCGAACCATAACGCTGTCAGCGGGTTGTATGTGACGTCGATGAGTCGGGTCGGGATTCCGTGGTGCTGCATAAGGGCCAGCATGTGAAGGTCAGAAGCATAGCCATACTGGGAATGACCCAAGCCCCATTCTCTGGCCGCTTGGATGGCTCGTACCTCATTCGCACGAAGGTTTTCTTCCGTCGGGTCTACTCCTCTTGCCGCAAGTTTTCGGGCAAGTGATGACTTCACCTCATATTGGGTGCTGGGCAGGCCGCGCCATACAAACTTTGTCTCAATGCCCAGGGAGAAACTCAAGAAGCCAATCTCGGCCCAGAGTTCCTCAGGGGTCTCGACGCTTCTGGCCCACGCTCTGTGCCAGGTTGGGTAATTTCCATCGTCGTCCTGGCTATCGACCACAGACTGGCTGTTGCCTGCGCTCTTGTCACTGTTCATATCCTGCTCAGTTTTCCTCATCTACCTGCTAAGGCCTTTCTGCAGGAGCTTTGTCTGGCCGTTGGTTCCGCGCGTCTTGCGGGCCTTCGGGCTGCGGCCTGGTGCGGTGGCCACGGCCGCGCTGGGCGGGGTGCCCTGGTCCTGGTCGGCGCTAAGCCGTGCCTGGACCGCCTCGCGGTCGGCGACGCCGTCCAGACTGGCGGCCAGCTCCTGCCGGCGCTCGGCCGAGTCGTACTTGATGCCTGCCTCTTCGGCCAGCGCCTCGGGCCGCTGGTTCTCTTCGGTCACGTCCTGTTCGCGGTCCTGGTCCTCCCGGGCGGCCTCCGCCAGCAGCTGCGCGGCCTGGGTGTTCTCGTCACGGCCGGCGCTGCGCTCCTGCTCTGCCTGCTCGCGGTCCCGTTCGGACTTCGCCAGGGCAGCAGCTACCGACACATCGTCGGCGCCCAGGTTGTCCACGTCCAGGCCATAACGGCGCTGCACCTGGTCCCGGATCACCTCGGCCGCGCTGCGCGCCGCCGGGTCGTGGTCCTTCCATGCTGTGGCCGCCTCGTGCACCCTCTCGACGTCGCGGCCGCTGGCCGTGTCCCACCAACGGTTGTCCATCACTGGGGCGAGCTGTGCACGCGCCCCTGCGCGCTCCGCGTCCAACCTGGCCTGCAACTCCCGGGCCAGCTGTTCCTCGGCCGCTTGGGCGCGACGCAGAGCCGTTTCGCGTGCCCTGGCCAGCTGCTCACCGAGTCGGCCGGCGACGGTCAGCCCTACGCGTGACATGCCCTCGATGGCTTCCTCGATGCCGTCAGATTCACTCATGGTTCCCCCTCCTGGTGTTATCTCTCAATGTCCGGGCGAGTGGTCCCGCCACGGGTGGTTACGTGGGTGCGTGCCTGTTCGTACTTGGGTGGAACAACGGAGTCGGCGGCACGTGCCGGGGTCTGCCCGGCGGCGCTCGTGCGTACAGCTTCGGCCGCCTCGGCGTCCACCGCCTGCACCGGCCCGGGGACGCTCGGCAGGGCGGCGGCAACCTGGCTGAGCTGCTTGCGTACCAGTTCGTTGATCTGCTGTGCGCGGCGCAGGTCGTTGGATGCCTTGTGCATGTCGTGGACGGCCTTGGCGACGTTCAATAGCTGGCGCAGCATGATTGCCTGGGCAGCGGTTCCCGTGCCGCCCATGGTAGCTGCCATGAGGACCATGGACGCGCCCCTGGCGGACGGTCCGACACTCTTGATGGGGCGCACAGGGTAGCGGCGCAGCTGGGCTGTTTTGGACAGTTCATCGGCAGCGGCCGCGAGTGGTCCTGGCGTTGCTTCGGTGGCCGTGGACCATGCCGCGAAAGCTCCGGACGTTTCGCGTGCTACCTGTGCCCAGGTGTTGTGATCGTCCAACGGAACGTTGCGTAGGTTCTCGCGCAGCTGCGCAATCTCGTTGCTGTACCGTTCCCACATCTGCGGGTCCGGTTCGTGTGCTTCGCGCCCGATGTTGATTGGCCGGCGGCCGCGCGCTGCGGCTCCCCATTCGGCCACGGCCTCGGTCGCCAGCTGCGGGCTGTCGTTCCAAGCGCCGCGCAGTCTGGGCAGGGTCAAGTCCTTGGCCAGGTGGCCGCCACCGTACCAGACGGGGCGCACGCCCTTGGCGGGACGTTCGGCCACGGAGTAGCCCACCACAACATCGTCGCGGCCTGCTGCAAAGCGCGGTTTGATCATGGCACCGGTACGGCGGAACCGGCGCACAAACTCCGCCTCATCCACTGCGGCAGTGGCACAAGCCCGGACCTTGCGGGCCAGTGAACGGCGCTCCGGTTCCGGTGCGCCTCGTCGTTCTGCGGCTTCGCGTTCGCCCGGGCGCAACCCGCGCATGGCGTAGACCGGCGACAGCTCTTCCAGACCGTACTTCTGCTCCAAAGAGCGCGCACTTTCCTGCGCCCTCTTGAAGTCGAGGTGGCTGCTCCATTTGGTGCCGTCTTCGCGCACCATGGAAGCAGCAATATGGATGTGGTCATTGCCGGCCTTGCTGTGGCCGTGGCGGAGTGCCACCCACGAGACCGGGGCCTTGCCGCCGGCCTCCGTAAATCCCATTTCGTCCATGAAGTCGTTGGCAATCTCTGCCCACTTCTGGTCGGTAAGGTCGCCTTCCTCGGCGCGCAGGCTCAGAGAGCAATGCCATACGTGACCGCCCTTGACGTCCACTCCGAGAACGTTCTTCGCCTGGTCGAGCTGGTGCGCGATCGACAGGGCGGCGTCGCGGTTCAGCTGGTCGTCGTTGTGCCACGCCATGATAGGCGCGGAACCTGTCACCAGGTGCGGGTCGGTGTGTTCGTTGGCACGGCCAGGCCCTGCCAAGTACACGAGCAGTCCGGCCATGCGGTCACCCTTGGTGATGTTCGGAATCATCAGCCGGCCAAACCGTCGATGATGCCGTTCATGCGGTCTGCAATTGCGCGGACGCGGCCCAGGGCCACGCGGGCTTCCTCGGGAAACTCGTCGGTGGCGTTGGCATGCTTCGCGAGCTGGTTCACGTTGTTGGACAGTGCCGCCAGGTAGCGGCGCGCTGCCATGAACTCGGTAGCCAGGGCGCGACGCTCCGTCAGTGAATCGGAGAACTGCGCGTAAAGTGCGGCGCTGACCAGGATCTCTGAGGGGCTGCGCCCGGTGTGTTCTTCCAGTACGTAAAGGCGGGTCCGTTCCTGCTCCGACATGGAGACGCGCACGTACTGGGTTTCACCGTCGATGTTCGCACGGCGACGACGGTTCAAGCGACGGCTGGAACTCTGTTCCTCAGCCATTGCGGTACCGCCTTTCCATGCCCAGCGCAGCGCCCCGGATTCTCCGGGATCACACATCCAGTGTGACGCATCCTCGGCACGAAGTCGAGGATCCAAGCCACTTATGGCACATAAGTGTATAGCTTGCTCCGTCCGTCGCGTTACGCCATGTCGCGTACGTCTCCTTCGCGGATGTTCAGCATTCCTGGCGGGTCGAAAACCACCTCCACTAGACTCGGTGACATGGCTACCCACATTGATGCAGAAAAAATTGAACAGCAGCTGCAAAAGCGACTCAACGACCGCATGGATTCAGTACGGGCACTCGTGAAGTCACGCCAGTCCGTTGCGAACGCGCGCAACACTCTTAGCGCAGCCGAAGACGAAGACGCCCGCCGCTACCAAGCTGCGCTTAGCGCAGGTTGGACCGCCGACGAACTGCGCGCATCCGGACTCCCAGAACCGGAAAAGAAGCTCCGCGTCCGCAAGCGTGCAACAAAACGTCCTGCTGCTGCGGCGCAGCCCGCGCCGCCCGCTGACTCCACAGATCACCACTAGCAGCCTCTCGCCCACATGTGCACAGCAAAAGCTAAATCCTCCGGGCTTTTCCTGCACACACATGGACGACAGGAACCACCTGACCAGCTGCACACAACCGCCAGGTCACCACCCACAGGAACCTCACCCAGGACAACCGGCGGACGTGCACAGCTTCCCTGAGTCTCCCCCATCCCGGCCTCTGATTCTCGCTGCTCCTGCCGAGCCGTCAAGGGCGCTACGCGTCACTTCGTGATAGGCCTCCAGCTCACCCTTGACCGCTCATCTTCCGCAGACATTTTGGCCTTTATCGGGATGGGGCAAGGGCGACTGAACACACTTCTGGATATCCGTCCGAATTGCACAGCTGGACAAAGGAACTTCCGATGAACCGCGATGACGAGAACGACAGCCACGAAGCGCCGGCCGACAAAAACCCGGCCGCTGAAGGACCCACACCGCCGGATGAAACGTCGCCCGTGACTTCCAACGCTGCGAGCAACGTTGTTCCTAAACCAAATGGCTCCGGCACACGCATCTTCGACTTCCTGTCCACGAGTCAGCTGTTGGGTTTCGAAAGCACAAGGACGCTGCAAGAGTTTGCGACACGTTCCCTAGCGGATAACGCAAAGGTCTTGAGAAATTTTGAGAAGTCCATTGCGGACGTCGCAGGATCAGCCGCCCGATTGGCATCCAGGGGGGAGATGATCAATTTGACCCTAGCGGGTCTTATCCTTCCACGACCACCGAGCAACTTCTTCGACTCCATCGCTAATTGGGTCCTGCCTGACATCAGCCAAGTCATGCAAACGTCGGTTTTGGGGAGTTCGTGGCAGCATTCATTTCTTGCCCACCGTGGCTACTTCAAAAGCTTGCTCGCCGACGTATCAAGAGCCCTCGAATCCCAAGTACCGCCGAACTGGCATGGAGTCGATTTACCCGATCGAGAGCTGTTATTCCAGATGATCTTGGACGAGGGCTTGCCGCTGGCATGGGTACCCGCCACGCCGATCCTCAACCGTGTCATTACAGCCGAATCCCCGCAGGCCCGACGCGCCATCTTAGGTCGCGCCTGGACGTCCATAGCCAGAGACTGCATAGACCAGCTCGACTCCATCAAAGGCGGCTCTCGCGGCCACCTCGTCGACTTCGCCGCGTCAGCAACCACGGCCCTCCTGGATGGTCACACTGCGGCCGCCCAATCCCTGGCTGCGACAACGTTTGATACTGCGATCCAGGCCATATTTGGGGCCGGACAGAAACATGTGCGGAACCAGAAGTCAAAACCGGATCTGGACTCTCAACCACTCAAATCCGCGTTGGTGATAGGTGGAATCTGGGGATCCCACGCCGAGTTCTGGGTCAACAACGGGGATAAAATACCGGCGCGATATAGCCGTCACGCGACAGTGCACGCAGTAAGTAAGCGCCAGTACACGCGCATAAACGCCCTCTACGCAGTCATGCATCTAGTCGCCTTGCTCCGCTTGGCCGAAGATTCACCAGACCACGCAGCTTTTATCCGATAGGACTTGGGATCCGAGGATCGGAAATTCACGCTAAGCGGTCATGTCGCGTCGCCTGCACGCTTGATTGCGCGGTAGACGGTTGAGCGGGCTACCGCAAACAGCTCGGCAAGTTCCTCCGTTGTGTGCGTCCCTACCTGCGACTGTTAACTGAGAATGGCGGTTTTTTCACAGCTCAGTTTGGCGGTTTTCGAACCCTTGGCCCCTGGCTGCGCCGAGCGTCAGGAGTCGACAGTGATTCCGGCTTTCTGGCGCGCCCGTTCGACGGCGCGATAAACAGTGGAACGGCCAACAGAGAACAGTTCGGCGAGTTCATACATGGTGTGCTCGCCGGCGGTGTGCAGCTTGACCAGATGCGCTTCCTGCCTGGGTGAGAGTTTGGGCTGCTTCCCGCGCAGGCGGCCCTTGGCCTTGGCGACCTTCATGCCCTCGCGTGTCCGGGCCCGGATGAGATCACCTTCGAACTCGGCGACCATCGCCAGAACGTTGAACAGTAGTTTTCCCATCGGATCCGCAGGATCATGCACCGAGCCGCCGATGCTGAGTTTCACTTCACGCCCGGCGAGGTCGTCAGCAATCTGATGCGCGTCCCGGACGGAACGGGCGAGCCGGTCCAGTTTGGTCACCACGAAGGTGTCGCCGGCGCGGCAGGCGGCCAGAGCCTCACGCAGCCCCGGGCGGTTCCTGTCTCTACCGGTGAGACCGTGATCGACGTAGATCCGTTTGGACTCAATGCCCAGAGCCGACAGCGCATCCCGCTGCCCTGTTAGGTCCTGTTCGTCGGTGGAGACTCTCGCGTAACCGACCAGTAGTTCAGACATGTGTAGCAGTGTGCCATATATGGCCCCCTCACCGGTCAGTTCACCGGACTGGTCTTACGGGACGCTCCACGGCCCGGAACTTCAAGAGCGCAGAGCATTGCCCTGCCTGTCCGGCGGAGGACCGGCTAACGGACGCGGGTGGTGTGATTCAAAGCAGGGACACCGCCGCCCCCTCCGGCGACCATCGATCATAACGAGACTGACCCCAGACGCCGTTACCGGTGCCCGACCGATAGCGGCGCAGTCTTGTTCGCCCAAGACCTTCCGCAGTCCTCAGCGGCCGAATGGTTGAATGTCAGCATGGGAACGCAGGGAGAAGACGCTGGCGCCGCACGGGGATTACTGGATCACATTGTTTCCCTCATGATGGATGTCGCCACCGGAGGTCGAGAAATCAAGTCGGTTCAGAAGGAGTATCGCGATCTCCACCAAGACCTCACGAGGAGTCTGCATCAACTGGATCTACAGAATCCGATCCCTTGGGATGACATCTACGCGTGGCGGGGGTATTGGAAGGCGCACTTCGCCACCTATGCAGCGCGTCGCGACTACGTCCGAGCCTTGGCCGACCCAACATATATGACGCTAGAGCAACTGATTCTCGGCTCGACATTGGAGGACCCACACGAGGACAAGCCTGAGACCTGGACCGGTATCAATGTCCGCCTAGCGGAGCTATCTCGTGAGCTCCAATCGGCGCAGTCCCTGGACGGATGGCAGGACTGTGGACGCCGAGCCAGGGAAATTCTGGTTCATCTCTCCAAGCTCATGTCTGAGCAGCTGTCTCAGCCGATAGGCCTACCGGAACAGCTAAAGGCGGGCGACGGCAAAGCCTGGTTCGAAATCTTCCTGTCTACCTACGCGGCGGGTTCATCGCATGAGCGATTGCGGAAGTTCTATAAAGGCACGTGGGAACTGGCTCAGCAGACGACACACAGTTCAGTCGATGAAGTGGAGGCCTTCGCAAGCGCTCAGGCCGTAGTCCTACTCGTCCGTACGACCGAGCGTATGTTAGAGCGAGGCGGAGCCTCGGTGACTGCGGATCCCCAATTCGGCCAGAGCAGTCCTCTGGGTTCTACTCGTGCATGACGATTCCATGCCAGAGGCATGTCCCCCGCCAGATAGCGAACCCGGACAAGGGGTGTTTTACAGGCTCGGCGAAAAACACCTAAAAGTGGGGGATGTTCCCGGAAAAGGGACTTGGCGAAAGCCTTATAAGGCCAAGGGTCCAAATTACGGGCGGTCCGACGTATGTGAGGCACACGCATTCTCAATCTTTGAGAGTCTCAACTCTATACAAGGCGCCAGGGAGATAAGTCCATGGGCGGCCGGGAAATCACTCGCCCGGGTCGAGGTGACACCCGAGATGGGAAATCTCCTCGAAACCCAGAGCATAGCGGACTCTCACTACGAGTGGTGGTCCAATCCATATAACCTCATCCCCGAGTCGGTAGTTATTGATGAGGCAAGGGAACTCTCATAATGGACTTCTACAGACTTCCGATGTTTGGCGCTCCCTTTGAGCACGTCGAAACTTACTTTGAGTACGAGGGTTTACGTACATTTGCGATGCGTTCGACCCGGCTCTCGCTTTACTACATTGTGAACTGTGTAGACGAGAATGATGACGAGGAAACCCTGACTTACCTGTTCGTTGCAGTTGGGGCAGATCGATTCGCTGCAATCAGATCCGGACTTGTACCCTTCCGGGAGGCTTTCACGGATCCAGTTGGGCAGGGCCTATATGCTGCACTCTGGGATTTCAAAAAGGATGACTATGTGTCACCGGAGTTGCGCCTCGTGGTTCCTTCAGAAGTCCCCGATGCCTGGCTTCCGGCAAAAGAGGCCCGGCTGCGACTGCCTACCCCGACAGCTCCTGAGTTTGACTTGGAGGAGTTGCAGAGACTCTCGGCGAATCAAGGCAGGACGATCTTTGCGCTAGAGGTTGAGTCGCACGCAAGCGCTATTACTGAGTTTCCGACCAAATACTCTGGTCGATTGCAAGTTGCCGTTCAGGGGCAGATCGATGCGCTGGCACAGGAGTACTCAGCCGCGCGAGTCCAAGACATTCAGACCTCAGTCATCGGTCTTAGAGCAGCTTCATTTGTTGTCGTGATCGCTGTAGATTCTTCGGACACGCTCTTCGAGTTGAGGGATCTCACGCAGCACGTATTTAAAGGGCTGCAGTCCCTCTTGTCCGTCGCGGGTGACGAAGATCCGGAAACGATGATAGCGGCTTTGGCACCTCATACCAGGCGGGTCAGACTGCGGTTCCGAGACATCCTTGAACCTCTCGTGAAGACAGGCAGCGGACTAGGCTTTGCTGCTGCACTAGTTGGTGAGGAAGGCATAGTCAAGACGTCTTACCTCACGCCCAGGGCGGTCAAAACCGCCTTCGAAGCAATAGAAAATGTCACGCCAGTGGTGCAACCGCTGACAATTCCACGCGCAATTCTCACAGGACTGACCCTGCGGACCAAGCGGTTCGAACTCACGGATGCGGCATCAATGAAGACTTACAAGGGAAGCATGACGGAGGAGGCGCTGACCCAAGCTGATGGGTTAGCGGTCGGCAAGTCAAGCTTCGTGACGGCTGTCATACGGTCAGAGATCAGCTTCATGGGCGACGATGCGGAGGCTGATTCGAAATATATTCTCGAAAGAATTCAACCTATCGAGACTGCGGCAAAGCCATAACGCTTGCGTCGAGCAACCGCCCCGAGGTGTCGAAGACAATCCAAAACTGCCGCGCCTGGCGCAGCGCATACTTGCCGTCGGCGACGTCCGGTGAGGGATCGGCTTACGGGCGCGTGCGCGCGTTCCAGGCTGTTATCTCCCGAAGTCTTTGCTGGCCCGCGTCCGGGTGTTGTGGCACGTGGTGCGGGTTGTCGATGCGCCCCTGCCGGCGCTCAGGGTCTCACTGTCAGTCGTAGGGTCGCTTCGGTTGTGACCGGGCTCTTCTGCTCCTGGACGTCTTCTTTGCCCTGCATAACCTATCGTCCGAGGTCTCTGCTGGTGGACGGCCGGCCCTGGGCTGGTCCGGTGCGCGCCGTTGCTGCCGTCCGGACGGCAGCCAGAGTGTCACCATCAACCAGCGGCCCGTTCGGCTTTACACGGCCCTGCTTGGATTCCAGCACGGGGCCGGAATCCTGGTCGGCCACGCGGTACACCACGTACTCACTGACGCATCCATAGTCAGCCGCGACGGCGGCCGCGTTTGCTGCACATCTCGACTCTTTGTCTTCCGGCGTGGTGAACAGTGAGGCTGGGAATGACTGGGGCACCCAGCGGCCGCCGAGCTTGGCGTCAAGGCCGTCAGCCGTGCCGTTCTCGGCGTCAAGGTAGCCGCGTTCCCAGCGGCCCATGGTGCGGGCCTCGCTGACGGCCTGGGTTGTTTCGACGTCGGCCACCATCACGTCATAGCCGGCGGCGGTGAGTTTATCCAGCAGCATCCTTGCCTGCTTCTCGTTGCCCAGGGTGCCGTCGATGATCACGTTGTCACCGCGCTTGACGGCCTCGTTGGTGGCCTTCTTCGAGAGTATGGAGGACTCGTTGTGGACCAGGGCCGCCAGTTCACGGGGATAGAATTTCTCCCCTGCCGCTTCCAGCTCGCGTACTTCGTCCGGCACCAGGTAGCTGTCATAGCTGCCGTCCTGACGGGCCTGTTCCAACAGCTCGTCTTTGAAGTCGTCTGCGTTGATCGCCAGCCAGTGTTCGGGCTGTGTCCGCGTCTCCTTGATGAGCGCATGCTGCGCTGTGGATTTGCCGGCCCCGGGAGGGCCAGCCAGGACGATTGCTTTCCTGTCCTTGCGCACCTCGGGATGGGTGTCGGTAAAGCGTGCCAGGATCTCCGTATGGAGCTGGCGGCGGACGTCGAGCGGCGTTCCCCGGCGCACGTTGAACCATTGGGGGTTTTGGCTCGTGGCATGCGGACTATGGGCGGTGAGGGGTCCGCCGTCTGCGCCCAGGCGCTCCAGATGGGCGCGGTGTACTGCGGCCTGTTCTTCGGTAGTCACGCTCTACAGAGTAGTCATTCGGATGCGGGGACTTCGTCTGAGGCGTCCAGAATAAGGTCGTAGGCCTCGCCATCGATGAGACCTTCATCCCGCGCCTGGCCGACTTCTTCAAAGGAGCCGGGCGTGTCCGGGTAAGGCGTGGATTCCCACTCGGCCTGCGCTGCGGCCAATCCTTCGTTCTTCACGTAGGGCCACGCGGACAGTTCGCGAATCATCGCTACCCGGTCAATGTCGCCGGCCGCGTAGCGCTCTGCAATTTCGTAGGGGCTGGCTCCGCTGAACCCTTCCGGGATCGGCTTCACTCCCCTGGCGTCCGCCTGCGCCAGCAGCTGGCTGACGGACGGCTGGGCGATACCCAGGGCGCGGGCAATGTCGCGTTGCCCGGCGCCGGCCTCCACTGCGGAACGAACGGCCCTGATGTAATCCAGGCCGCCCAGTTCCCGGCGTGCCCGGGCCCGCCTGGCATTGACAAGCGCGGCTTCGGGGCTGGTGGTGATCGTCATGTCCAAACCTCCTATATAGGTAAGCCTATCAGTGGCCAATAGGCGTGTCACTGGGGCCCGGGTGCACGGTTAGGTGTCCGCCGGTAGCCTGGGGCGGGAAATAGCGGCCCCGCCTTGGTGAGCTGGTCCGCCCCCCGGGCCGGTGGCCACTTGTCGGGGCGCCTCCCCCCCGGGGGGTCAGTCCTTCTGCTTGCGGATCGCGTCGCGCAGCTCGTCTCGCTCGGCCAGGAGTCGGTCACGTTCCGAGACGAGGCGGTCACGCTCCCCTTCGACGGCCTCAGCACGAGCCTCAGACTTATCGGCGCGGGAACGCTGCTCGGCCAAAGCCTCTGAGACCGACGCGGCGACCGCGGCTGCCTGATCGCGTTCGGCGGCAACCTGATCCCGGATGGCAGCCGCCTCCGCCCTGGCCTGATCGCGCTCAGCCTCTACCTGCTCGACCTCTTCTGCCAGGACCTTCCGTTCGGCCTCTACCTGCTCGACCTTGGCTTGCCAGCCTGTACGGGCCTCCGCGAATTCGCTGCGAGCCACCGCCACTGCCTCGCGCCACAGTGCAGCGAAGCGCGCCTCGACGGCGGCCGGCGGCTCTGGCACGGCTTGGGCCTGAGCCTCCCGCTCATTCCACGCACGCGCCGCGTCGGCGGCCACAGTCATGCGCACGCCCGACCGCTCCCGCACGGCGCGGGCAGTGACCGGGGCGCCTTCGGCAGCCAAGACCTCGGCGGCCTCCATGGCGCGCTGTTCCGGCGTCTGCTGTTCGGTCATTTGCTTCTCCTTCGTCGTCGGAAACAATAGTTACGATGTTTCCCGTTTCCCATGTTACCACCGATGGCGCGCCGCCATCCCTTATATGGGGGGCTTGGTCTTCACAACGCCAGCCGGGGGCGTCAGCTGCCGAGCGGCTTTCCCTGGGGGATCTCGCGCGCGGCCAGGGGCGGCCACTCCTCGCCACCGTTGTAAGTCTTTTCCAGGGCGCCAACCTTCTCGTCAATGGCCATGTTGATGAACTCGCTCAGAGAGCGGTAGCGGGTGTGCATCTGCGTGTTCATGTAGGCGGCGCGCATCCGGTCGGCATCCTCTTCGAGCTGATAGAAGCTCGTCTTCTTTGGTGCCGCCTTCGCGGCCGGCTTGTCCTTGGCCGGCGCGGCCGCCGGCTGCACAGCAGCCGGGGCCGGCTGGCTGGCCAGTTCACTGACAACATCACTGGGCGCTGCCTTGCGCAGCCGGGACGGGGCCGCGGTGCCCAGGGCGGCCAGGGCTTCCTTGTCCGGGGCGCTCCCCCGGCGGCGGTTCTCTGCCATGGACTTAGTGTTCCTTCGTAATCGTGCGCGCGATTTCTTCCAGGCCGTCTAGCAGCTCCCGGCCGGAGGTGCCGTAGTTGCTCAGCGGCACGGCTGCGGAATTGGCTTTGGCGAACGCCTCACGCTCCGGGAGGTAGGGGGGCAGCAGCTGAGGGCCGTAGTCGGCTTCCAGCTTCTCGATCCATTCGGCCTGGTCCAGTTTCCGCTTGCTGACACGGTTGACGACGATGCCGGCCAGGGACAGCCCGGGATTGAACAATTGGCGGACGCTGCCCAGGGTCTTGACGATTTCCGAAAGACCCTCGACTGATGCGGCGCGCGGCTCCGTGACCAGCAGGGCCGTGTCTGCGGCCACCAGGGCGTTGATGGTCAGCTGGCCAAGTGACGGCGGGCAGTCCAGCAGAACGACGTCGTAGGCCTCCGTCGCTCCGTCAAGGGCGATCCGTAGCCGGTGTTCCCTGCCCATCATCTGGTCCTGCTCCCGCCCGGCCAGGGCGCGTTCAGAGGCCACCAGGTGCACGACAGGCCAGTCTTGGCCCTTGTCGGCATCCGCCTGCCAGTCCGAGCTGGCGTGAACGGCGGCGTCGGCCATGACACCGGGGATGACCTCGCTGCCCTCTCCCCCGGCCAGAACGTCGTTCAGCGTGAATTCCACGTCACTGACGCCCATGTTGCTTGTTGCGTTGAACTGCGGGTCGATGTCCACCAGGAGAACCCTTTTTCGCAAGCGGTGTGCCAGCACTTCCGCCAGGCCGGCGGTGACGGTCGTCTTGCCGACGCCACCCTTCTGGTTACATACGGCAATGATTTGCGCGCTCATATAAATACCTCCAATACCTCTATTAGAGGCGTCAAGGCTGGAACTGTCCATCAAATTCCGCGCCATTCCGCCACTGTTACGGGAAAGTTCATTGAAAGCCTCTTTCACTTCTAATAGTACTATTAGAAGTGAAAGAGGTCAATCTTAGAAGGCTGCCGGCTGCTGGCCCGATAGCTCGTGATAGGGCACGGTGTCAGTCCAGCTGCCGCCGACCATCGAAGGGATGGTGACTGATTTCCGGTTGACGCGGCGGACTTCGTACCAGCTGCCCCGGAACTTCACCTGGTCCCCCTTGCTGATGTTCTCGGGTCCGTAGTTGTTGGCGTGGCCGGCGTTGACCTGCACGGCCCGCACGCCTTCCCAGTGGTTGATCTGGTCGGCCAGTTCCTGGATGCGCGCCCGCAGGAGCTCGGCAGCGCCGCCCTGGGCGGGGTCGTGGCTCTCGGTGTACCGCTGCTCCCCCACGGTGAAGACGGTTCGTGTGTGACCGTTCAGCCTGCGCTCTGCCCGGCGCTTGTCTGCCTGTAGCGTCTCAATGCGGTTTGCTACCGTGACGGGGTTGTAGCGGCGCACGGTGGCGAGGGCGGCCGTCTCGGCGCGTTCGGCGGCCTGCTTGGCTTCGGTGCCGGCGTCGATTGCGCGGCGTGTGGCTCGGTCTGCTTTGGCGATTGCGTTGCGGTGCCGGGTTTCGGAGTGGTGGCCAATCTTGATCGGCTCTCCCCCTTCGGGTAGCCGTGCGGCGGCCTTGCGCTCGGCCTCTTGTGCCTGTTCTGCGGCGGTGGCCCTGCGCTCGGCCTTGGCGGCCAACGCTTCGGCCCTCTCCCCCGCGCGCTCGGCTTTGTCCTGTTCCACCTCGGCGGCCGGCCGGGCGGTGTCGTCAATGTCCACATCCACAATGAAGCCGGCGGCGCGCAGCTGCTCGGCCGTGCTGTTGATGAGGTGTCCGCGTGCGGCGTGGTCCCGGGAGTTGGGTACGTACCAGGTGCCCAGGTTGCGGGACCAGCGCCAGCCGCCGGCCTTGAGGATGATGTTGGAGCCGTCGCCCTTGGCGGTGCCCTCGATAAGCGTTCCCGTCTTGCGGGAGTGGGTGATGATCGTCATTTCGGTCCCCTTTCCTAAGTACCTCTAACACCTCTAATAGTACTATTAGAGGTGTTAGAGGTCAAGATTCTTGTAGCTGGGATATGCAGCGACGTTGCCGGCACCGTAGCGGATGAGGGCCGGGAGCTTGCCGGCCTCGATGGACACCAGGCGTTCGGGCGCAACGTCCCTTACGCCGTCCTCACCGCTCCATTCCCAGGAGCTGTAGCGGGCAGCCAGGGCGTCAATGTCTGCCTGGGTCGGGCCGGCGGCCAGCAGGCAGGTGGCGGGGGAGTAGTAGCCGTCGAAGTCGGCCGAGCTTGGCCGGTAGCCGATTTCCCAGCCGATGACTGTTTGCGTGATGCCGGCACCGTTGGCGGCGCGGACCGTGAAGCGGATTCCGGGAAAGCAGGCTTTCAGGTCGGCTCGGATCAGTCGGTTGCTTTCCGCCTGGCTGAGCTGCTGCGGTGTCTCATTCATGGAATTTGCCTCTTTTGCTTCTAATAGAACTGTTAGGGCTGGGAAATGTGGAGGGCGGCCGCCAGCTGGTCGAGCTTGTCGGGGCGAAAGCCGCTCCAGTGGTTTTCCTCGTCGGCGTTCACCACGATCACCGGGGCTTGTGAGTAGCCCAGATCCTCGGTGATGTATTCCAGGGCCTCGGGGGAAGTGGTGACGTCCACGGACTCATAGCTGATGCCCTTCTTGTCCAGCGCCAGGAAGGTCATGCGGCACTGCGGACAGACCGGCTTGGTGTACACCGTGACGACTGCTTTTTCCGTGTTCATTGCGGCCTCCCCTTCGACTCCTCTAACACTTCTAATAGTACTATTAGAAGTGTTAGAGGTCAATGGTTTTCCCTGATTTCCCGGGGAATCTTCTCTTCCGCATGAGTCCTGGCGGTGGCTTTTCTGGCGGGCGCGGCGCTCGGTGGGTGTGGTGTCAGAACGGATAGCACCTCAGCGCAAATCCCCCCAGCGCCTTAGAACCTAGCCGTCCCCTGTGGTTCCTGTGTCTGGCCAAGGTGGCCCCGCCTCGCCGTCCTGTGTCGTCCAAAGCTGAAAAGAACCTAGCCCGAGCGGTGGGGGAGACGGCCGCCCGTGTCTTGGACCATGGGGAACTGTGCCGCCGTCAGGGCCCAACCGCGCCCTCAGCCCCACATGCCAGTCGAAGTGCTCGCCCGTCGATATGATGTTCACGCAAGACGCGCCCCACTTCCGGCGCAACAACGCCGGGCGAACGGGGTATTACGAGCATGACGACACAGACGGCGAACAGGACCTCAAGCCTCAACGCGGCCAAGGCAGCGAAGAACGACGAGTTCTACACGCAGTGGGCCGACATCGAGCGCGAGGTGAACGCCTACCTCGAGTTCGATCCCGACGTCTTCCGTGGCAAGATCGTACTCCTGCCGTGCGACGACCCCGAGTGGTCGAACTTCGCCAAGTTCTTCGCCCTGCACTTCGTGGACTACGGGATCAAGAAGCTCATCTCGACGTCCTACGCTCCCGACAGCAACCCTGCGGTGTTCAGTTACGAACCGACGCTGTTCGAGGTCAACGACCCGCGGTTCGACGCAACCAAGACCCGGGTCAACGGCAAGAAGTTCACCCTTGAGCCCAATGACATCAACGCCGACGGCGTCATCAACATCGACGACCTCCAGTGGGAGTACCTCGACGGCGACGGCGACTTCCGCAGCGCCGAGGTGACAGCGCTGCGCGACGAGGCCGACATCGTGATCACCAATCCGCCTTTCTCCTTGTTCCGCGAGTTCCTCACCTGGATCCAGCAGGGTCAGAAACAGTTCTCCATCATCGGCAACGAGAACGCGATCGCCTACAAGAAAGTCTTCCGGCTGATCAAGAACAACGAGGTCTGGAAGGGCGCGACCGCCAACAGCACCGACATGGTCTTCGGCGTGCCCAAGGGCTCACCGATCAAGGAAGCCGATCGGCTCAAGGCCGAGAAGCTCGGCTATCCGTCGGACGAAGAGCGCGACTACACCCGTCTGGGCAACTCGTGCTGGTTCACCAACATCGAGCACGGCCGCAGGCACGAACCGCTCCAGCTCATGACAATGGCCGACAACCTGAAGTACAACAAGAAGCTGGTCACGACCTTCGACGGCGGGTCCGACTACCAGCGGTACGACAACTTCGACGCCATCGAGGTCCCGTACACCGATGCGATCCCGTCGGACTACGACGGCGTCATGGGAGTCCCGATCACGTGGCTCGCCAAGTACAACCCGGAGCAGTTCGAGATCCTGGGTACCGACGAGACCGACTATGAGCCGACGAAGGTCTATCGCGCCAAGAGCAAGGTCGTCAACGGCGTCCCCAGGAAGTCGAACACCGGCTCCGGCGGCGGCTACATCCGCACCGAATCCTTTGGGGATGGTACCTACTTCGACGTGGGCTATCCCGTGAAGCGCATGTACAAGCGAATCTTCATCCGCCACCGGAAGGCCGCCTCATGAAGACCGAGCTCAAGCACTACACCGTCGAGAAAGTCCTCGAGGGCTTCGTCTACAACGAGCTTGAGGGCAAGGGTTTGTTCGGCCTGTCGGGCCGGCTTGTCATCCAGCCGGAGTATCAGCGCAACTACATCTACAACGACGGCAAGCGCGACGTCGCGGTCATCGACTCATTGCTCAAGGGGTACCCACTCGGGCTGATCTACTTCAACGTCGAGGGCCAGACGCTCGAAATTCTCGACGGGCAGCAGCGCATCACCAGCATCGGCCGGTTTATCACCGGCAAATTCGCCATCAAAGTGGGTGGCAGAGAGCAGACATTCACATCGTTGACCAAGGACCAGCAGCGCACGATCCTGTATACCCAGCTCGACATCTACGAGTGCGACGGCACCGAGGACGAGATCAAGCAGTGGTTCCAGACCATCAACATCGTTGGCGTACCCCTCAACAAGCAGGAGCTGCTCAACGCGATCTACTCGGGCCCCTTCGTCACCAAAGCCAAGGCCGAGTACAGTAACTCGAACAACGCGAACATGCAGAAGTGGCAGTCCTACATTGACGGTGACCCCAAGAGACAGCAGATTCTCGAGACGGCGCTGTACTGGGTCGCCTCGGCCCAAGGCATGAGCATCGACGCCCACCTCGCACAGCACCGCCAAGACGCCGGCATCAATGGTCTGAAAACGTACTTCACTTCGGTGATCGACTGGGTCGGCAGCATCTTCACCCGACCGCCGGACAAAGAGATGCGCGGCCTTGAGTGGGGTCGGTTGTACGAGCTCCACCACTCGAACGCATACAACGCTGTTCAGATCAACGCCGATGTTGACCAGCTCCGCGGTGACCTGGCGGTGCATAGCAACAAGGGAATCTACGAGTACCTGCTGGGCGGAAAGAGCAACCCGCAACTGCTCGCCATCAGGCTCTTCGATGACAAGATAAAGCGTGCCGCGTATGAGCAGCAGACCCAGAAGGCGAACGCTAATGGTGTATCGAACTGCCCGCTGTGTGCGATCGGCGACAATGCCAATAGGTTGCGGATCTACAGACAGAACGAGATGGAAGCCGACCACGTGACGGCGTGGTCGAACGGCGGTGCAACCGATCTCGACAATTGCGAAATGCTGTGTGTCTTGCACAACCGCGCCAAGGGGAACAGATAGTCACGCCCCAGCCGTTCCCACAGCCTTCCATCGAGGCCACCCCTTGTAGCTTCCCGACAGGTGAGCAGCTATGCGCCCTTTGCGGGAGCCCTCCGAACAGGGCCCGGTACTCCTATACCTGTCACTTCAGGACAGCTATAGGAGTACCGGGCCGTCAGCGATACTTGCTGAACCAACCGGACGAAGGAGCAACGTGGGGAAAGCAAGCCGTTTGAAGGCCGAACGTCAGCAGGTCAAAGTCATACGCGAACCGGTCACCGTGACGCATGAACCGGAAGCGCCCCGCAACTGGCCGGACGGCCATGTGGGGGTTGCGCTGACCGGCGACAACCAGGGGGAATGCATTGAGGTCACGATTCACGGCGTCCGGCACTACCTCCACTCAACGACCGCACGAGAGCTGAGCAACATGCTTGGCTCCCGCATAGACGAATGGAACGCGACCGCCCGGAGTGCTGGAGTGCCGGAGGTGTAGAACCCGTTTCAGGAGGCTGTGCACATCCGCCGGTTGTCTTAGGTGACGTTCGTGCCCGTGGTGACCTGGCGGTTGTGTGCAGGTGGTCAGCTGGTTCCTGTCGTCCATCATGTGTGCAGGAAAAGCCCGAAGGAAATTGCTTTTGCTGTGCACATGTGGGCGAGAGGCTACCCATCCTGGGGACTCTGCCTGCTCGGTTGCGCGGCCGCGCGCCGGCCTGCGGAACGCTGGCGCTTGTTGGCGTCGAACATGGCGCGGATCTTCGCCAGGGCGGTGACCTTGGCGGGGGATTCACCGGCGTCCAGCTGGGCCGCGCGCTCGGCCTGGCGCTCCAGTATCCGCCGGCGCTCGGCCTCCTGCTCGCGACGGAGAGCAGCAGCGCGGGCAGCTGCCTGCTGGTCGCGGGATCGCAGCGGCTCGCCTGCTTCGGTGCGCCAGGCGCTGAGACGGTGCCTGAGCCAGCCGCGCATCCGCCAGGCGTCCTTGGTGTCGGGCGCGCCGCTGTGGGGCCACAGCGTGCCGTCAGGCCGCCAATCCAGCGCGTGCAGGATGTCCGCGACGGTCCAGCCTGCCAGGAAGAAGTCCCGGCACGAGCTGGCGACGTCCTTGGGCGTCATGCACCGTAGGGGAAAGCTCCGGTAGCGGATCTCGGACGCGGCGGCCACACGCTGTACATGGCGTTTTGTCGTCCGGTGAGCTGGCCACAACAGTTCTGGACGCCATGGCACCTGGGCGGCAGGTGCGCCGCTTGTGGCGCCTTCGACAATGAGCCGTGGCGGAGCCACGCCGTGATTGATGTTTTTTTCTCGTGCGCGCGTATGGGTTAACTCTTTCTTATTAAGGTGAGAACCGCCTAGGGCGGGAGGGGTGCCAACTTTGTCCACAAGCGCCAGCGGCGACGGCGTGCACAACACGTACACGGCCGCTTCGTTGATGCGCTCCCCGTCGGGTCCGGCGGCAGCGTACTTGGCCTGGCGGCCTGCCGCTACGCGGCCGATTATTCCCCAGGCAACCAGAAGCCGCAGGACACGCGCCACGGTCGTCCTGGACGTCCCCGTGGCCGTTATGAGAGCTTCCCAGCCGGGCCGGGTAGTCATCGTGTCATAGTCGGCGCGCTCGATCAGGGCCCGGAGCACGGCCATGATGGTGGCCTGACCGTTGCGGTTGCGTGCGGCGTAGGACTCATGGTGCAGCAGCGCTGCCATGGTCTGCCGGCTGTGGGCGGCCCGCACGCTGCCCTTGGGCACGGCGGCCAGGACCACGGCCGAGTCATTTTCACGGGCACGGTTGACGCGACGGAGGCGCGGATATGGTCGCGATTCACTGTCGTTTAAAGCGCGCGCATGTACACTAGAGCCCATGCAGTACCTTTCTGAAAAGAGGGTGTGACTGTGGGAGCCCTTCACCCGAGAGCCGCCAAGCAAGTGGGTGTTGAGCTTTATAACTTCAGACGAAGGCCCGCCTCACGGCGGGCCTTCTTCGTTTAAGAGGCGATGCGGCCGATAGGCAGTTCCCCCTGGCCAGTAACGGTCGCCATGTCAATGGCAGCGAGCTTTTCAGCAACGGCATGAGCAATGAACTCACTAGCTGACTGCCCTTGATGATCCGCTACAGCGAACAATTTTTCTGCGTCTGCAACGGGGAGCCGGGTAGTCAGAACGTGACGGTCCCCTTTAGAAGGTCGTCCTCCGCGTGCGCGTTTCTGAAATGCCATAACCCTCACGTTAGTTTCTGAAACGCCGGGAGTTCGGCATACGGTGCGGCGTGTCGGAGCCGGCAACATCTAGAATCCTTTAGCGACGGCGGCGGCCGCTGCGAGCCATGCCCGCTGCGTGGCCGGTTGGAGGGCGTCGTACCGGATGGGTCCGTTCACTAGGGCCGGGTCGTAGGGGATGCGGACGACGGCCCGGACGTGGGGTGCGAATCCGTCAGCGATCCGCTGGGCTTCTGCTTTGGCGCGTTTGAGGGCGTCGCCGCTCATGGTGCGCTTGGCGTCGGTGGATTCGGAGACGATCACGACGGCGTTGCGGGCCAGTTCGGCGTCGTGGCCACCACGGGATTCCAGCGTCTGCAACGTTAGTCGTGCCGCTTCGGCCCGGTCTTCAATGGCCGTCACGGGCACCACCAGCTGGTTGGTGTGGTGGATCATTTGCCGCCAGTTCGCGGCCCTCGCCGTGTTGCCGGAGTCCATGACGATGAGCCGGTAATAGCGGGTCAGTACCTGGTGGGCAATATCCACTTCCTCGGCGGTCACTTCGTGGTCGCCCTCTTCGTTTTCGTCCGAGCGCAGGACGTCGAACTTGTCCGATGTCTGGTGGTGGACGAACTGGGCGATTTCGGCGGCGTTGGTGCTGGGGGAGAGCAGGTTCTGGGATGAGTCGATGAGGTCAAGAACGCTGTTGTCGTGGCCGCCCTTTTCGGTGCGCCAGCCCAGCGTGCCTTGGGACTCGTTGTTGTCCCAAGCGACGGTGGCGGCCCCGCTGTAGCGGGCCAGGACTGCCGAGAGCATAACGACGGTGGGTGTCTTGTTCGCTCCGCCCTTGCGGTTGACGACGGCCACCGTGCGGGGGCCGGGCCAGTGCTGGCTTACGGTGCGAATGTCTTCACGCTCTGCCAGTTCTTCGGGGGAGGGTTCCATGCGGAATCCAAGCCGGGTGAGCGCGCCACGCCAGCCGCTTGAAGCCGGTTCCAGCACGGGGGCGCTGACCAGGAAGGAGGTTTCCTTGAGGCTGCGCCTGGTGACTACATCCGGCGCCGCCGGCGCCGCTGCGTGGGCGGGTTCCTGGGTCCGGTCCACGGCTGAGGCGAACGTGACCGGCGCGGCCGGTTCAGGAGCGGGCACGACTGCCGGGGCCGGCACTGCTTCCACAGGGACGGCCACAGAGGCCGGCGTAGGCTCAACGGGAGCGGGGGTGGCTTCCGGTACGGAAGTGATCGGAGGGGCCACCACGGGGTCTTTCTGCCGCCGTGGCGTGGTTTTAACCGGGGCGTGTTCGCTCACGGTGCCCTCGGGGGTGACAACGATCTGCCCTTGGCCGTCGGGATCTGTGGTGGTGACTTTCACGGGCCTGCCCAACTCGGCAGCTGTGTCGGTGATGAGGCGCAGCGCTTCGCGCAGCACGGCCGCTTCGTCAGCTGCCTGAATGGGGTGCGACGTGCCATTGATGGTGACTTCGCCGGTTCCGTTGGCCCGCAGAACGGCGGCGATCTTGGGGAAGTCCAGTGCTTGGGTTTCCATCGTCATTCCTTTACTTGGTGCCGTTTGGGGGTGTGAATCGGTTGACCTGCCATGGCTTGTCGGCCGCGCTGCGCAGCAGCTGCACGTCATAGTTGCCGACGTCGGTCGCGAACACGACATGGCAGCCGAAACCGTTGTTCTCATCGACCTTCAACTGGCCGGGGCCGGTGATCTTCTTCACCGGAATGTTGGCCGGGTCAACGTACTGGTAATCAGCCACGGCTTGGGAAGACAGAATCTGTCCGAGCTCCTGAATCCACACCTTGTCTGTGACTGTGGGGCGCGCGTAGAGGGTCATGGCCTGGGTAGCGGTGTCCAGTGCCGCTTTCTTGCTCGCCTCGTCCCAGGCGATACCCAAGGTTGCCGGGGCTGTTCCGCCAGGGGCCTGGGACTTGCCGCCGGCACTGAGTGAGGCCGGGGCCGTCGCTGTGCCTGTCGGGGACTGTTCCGCGGGCGTGGTGTTGGATGCTGGCGCGCAAGCTGTGCACAGCAGCACGGCTGCCAAGACTGTCAGTGGTCGTTTCATGGTTCCTCCGTTTACTTGCTGCCGGGCAGATACAGGAAAGCGCTAGGAACGCCGTTCTGGACCGTGCGGGTGTAATAGGTGTGATCGTTGGGGGCGGGGTTGCCGTTGTAGCCCTCTTCCAGATAGCTTCCGTCGCCGTTGACTGCCTTGACGACGGCCACGTGGCCAAACGTGGCGTCTGCGCCGCCGGCTCCGGGGGCGTACCAGACGACTGCGCCGACGCGGGGTGTATTGCCGGTGGGCCAACCCTTGGCATCCCAGCCGTCTTTCCACGTCAGGGCCGAGCCGAGCACGGCACTATCGGGCCGGAAGGTGCCGTTAAGTACCTTGTACGGTGCGCTGGTGCTGCCCAGTTGTTGGTTGACGCGCCACAGGGCGAAGTCAACGCATTCGCGGTTGTACATGCCCAGTGGGCTGGGCTGGTAGATAGGGG
>NZ_CP189590.1:0-7798 GCF_050156935.1 Pseudarthrobacter sp. P1
CATATCCATGACCCGTCCCGGCAATGCGGCTATGCCAAACCTGACGGGACCGCATGCCGCACCGCCACAGGTGGGAAAGGATATTGCCGCCGCCACAATGGGAGCCCACAGCCTGCCAAGCCCACGCGTAAGCCCAAGCCAGCGGGGGCACCCAAGCCACCGCACCCACAGTCGGAGTCCTCAAAGGCGTTCTACCGCCGACAGGAGGAGGCCTTCAGGGGCGAGATGGAGATTGCTAACACCATCTGGAGATGGAGGAATCCCGAGGAGGCCCACAGACTGGAGCTGGAGAGAGGGGAGGGAACCGCCTGGCCTCCAGCGGAGCGGGCCTGAGTAGGTGAAGTTGGTTCTAGCTGAAAAACCTGCAATATCTGATTCGGCCGTCGTGCCTACCTAAAGAATCTGTACTTTCCCGATAGCGTCAGTTCCATGACGATGACGGCGGAACGCTGGTTGGAAACCTACCGGCAGAAGTGGCCCATGGCCACTGACCACGACAAGGGCCGGTATCCGCACCGGCAGACCCGATCTGAGGCGCTACAGCGCCGCTACATCCAAGCCAACCCCTCAGCGTTGACTGCTCAGATTGTCATTGACCTTGACCATGAGGACTCCCTCAGCCGGGCACTGGAGCTGAACGGTGTCCCCACGCCTAACTACGTGGCACAGTCCCCCTCGGGACGTGCCCACGTTGCCTACCTGCTGAAAGCTCCCGTCTGCCGCACGGACAACGCACGGCTGGAGCCCATGCGGTTTGTCGCACGGGTGGAAGCTGGCCTAGTCAGCGCCCTACGCGCTGACCTGGGATACGCCGGATTCATGACCAAGAATCCCATCCATGATGACTGGGACACAGTCTGGACAAATGACCACCTGTGGACACTCAAGGAGCTGGCAACCCAGCTCCCCGGCTGGTTGCCCCACGCCCTGCCCCGCAGGGCCGCTGAGTCCTCCGGGCTGGCCCGGAACGTAACGCTGTTCAACCGGGTCCGTCTTTGGTCTTACCGGGCTATCTTGCGTCACCGGGACGGCGGCATTTCCGCTTGGGAAGAAGTCACCCACGCATACGCGCTGGCAGTGAACCAAGAGTTTCCCACTCCCTTGGCCACCTCAGAGGTTCGGCACCTTGCCCGCTCTGTGTCCCGCTGGACGTGGCGCAACCTCACCGCTGAGGGATTCACTAAGTTGCAGAGGGAGCGCGGCCGCAAGGGCGGCGCGGCGACCGCCGCCATACGGAGCGCAGAGAAAACCATCACCGATGAACTGATTAGGAGCATGGCACTGTGAGCGGTGCACGGACACCAGCACGCCGGAAGGTGACAGCGCGGGAAGCGGCTGAACTGCTGGGCTGTTCACCACGCCGCATACGCGCCGCCGTTGCTGAGCCACGGGAAGAATACATAGCCCGTGCGGCGGAACGCCGTGAGAACGTAATGGCCCTACGTGCCAAAGGTCTGAAGTACCGCGAGATTGCCGACGAGTTGGGAATCTCCATTGGCACCGTGAGCACGATCATTCACCATGCCAAGCTGAAGCAGGCCAGTTAATGGCACACAAGGGGAGCTCTGGCACGTCGCTGGGCGGCGGGATCATCCACACACGCAAGCGGACCAAACAACGGAACACCGCGCCGTGTCCAGTGTGCGGCGCTGGCAAGGGCCAGCCATGTTTCCAATCGGTCCCTGGGCGCGGTCTCCGTGATGTGGCACGCACGCACACACAAGCCAGCAAGCAGGCCTGTAAGTGACTGCCCCCTCCAGCGTGAAGCCTTCACAAACTCCGGTGAAGGCCGTCACGACGCCCCCCGCTGGCGTCCCCCTGATGGGCCTTGCAGAGGCCGCTAGCGCGTGCGGCGTCTCAGTCTCCACGCTCCGCAGAAAACGTGGAGAACTCAAGGAACTTGGCGCGGCTGAAACGGCCAGGGGATGGCAGATCCCCGTCACTGCCCTGATTACCCTGGGTCTCATGGACAGGGTGACGGAACCCCCGTCACATGACGCCCCCTCTGACACCCTGACGGGGGAGCTTGACGCCCTCCGCGCACAGCTTGCGGCGGCGGAGCAACGCGCCGCCGTGGCTGAGGCAGTAGCCGCAGAACGGGAGCGCGTCATACAAACCCAAGCGATGGCCCTACGGATGCTGGAAGCCTCAAAGACTCCAGCTCCAGCGGATCCCGAACCCCCGGCGCCGCCCACAGAGGCGGCGCCGGCGGCACCTGTGCCATCCACGGCGGACCAGGTGCCAACAGCGGCACCGCTGGCCCCGGAGACGACAAAGGACGGGCCTAAGCCCGTCCCTGCCTGGCGCCGCCTGCTGTCCCGCCGTTAGTCAGCCGTCGCCTTCCTGGTCCGGGCCGCTGGCTGGGGGATCCGCGCCACCAGCGCATCATGCGCGGCCTGGAGGGTAGCGGCGGTAGCTTCAGCCGCCGCCAGCTTCGCCCGTAGTTCACTGACTTCCTTGGCCGCGTCGGCGGTTTCCCGCCGCGATGCCTCGACTGTCTCTGTTGCTGTCTGTGCGGTGGCCTGGGCCGCCGCCAGCTCCCGGGCCAGACGTTCGTTCTCTGCCTTGTGGGCGGCGTCGCTGGCGTCGGCCGAATCAACCAGTTCGGCCAGCTCGTTCTCCATCTCCGCTTTCCGGGCCTCCCACGCGGCCTGCACTTCGGCGTGCTGCGCCGTAGCCAGCCGGGACGCTTCAGCCCATACGGCCCCTGCCAGCTTTGCCGCCTGGTCCACGATGGCCGGCGGCGTGGCCACGACCTGAGACGTGGCGGCGACGTGCTCCTCCTTCCAGTCCTTCAGGTGCCGGGAGGCGTCAGCCATGCTGACGGCGGCCAGCTCCCGCACGGCCGACACCGTAGGCGTCCGGTCCTGGCTGATCTGCTCGGCGGCGGCGTAAACCCGTTCCTTGATGCTCTGCGTCATGACGTCCCCTGGTAGCAGTAGTGGTAGTAGTAATAATGATAGCAGTAAGTGGTAATAATAGTAATACTACCTACTACTATTACCACTTCCGCCGCCGCGATCAGGCGTTCCCCGCCGGGTCCGTCAGGCCAGCGCCCGTGCCACGTCGTAGCCCGCCGCCTTCGCCAGCGTGTTCCGCGCCCTGTCATAGCGGCGTGTGGTGCGCGGGTCAGCGTGTCCCATGCTGTCCTGGAGGTCGTGCAGGGTGGTCCCTGAGTCCAGGGCGATGGTGGCGAACGTGTGCCGCAACGAGTGGGGACTGATCTGCCCCTGGATCCCGGCAACGCGTGCCAGGCGCTGCACGGTGCGGAACGCCTCGGAGGGATTCCAGCGCCTGCCCGTGGCCGTCGTGAAGACCGGCAGGACCCCGCCTGCCGTGCCTGCCGCCAGCTCACGGCCCGTGGTCCCGAGGTAGGCATCCAGCGCCTCCACGGCCGGGGCCGGCACGGCCACCCTGGCTGCTGTGCCGCCCTTGCGCCGGATGCCCAGCGTCCGGTGCCCGGTGTCGTGCCCGTAGTCCGCCGTGCTGGCGTTCAGCGCCTCGGACAGCCGGACGCCGGTAAACACCAGCACCGAGACCAGCGCGTGGGAGCGCGGCCCGTCCGCCCGGGCCGCGGCCAGCAGCGCCTTCACTTGGGCAACGGTGAGCCCCGAGGTAGCGGAGTGGTCCGCGTCCACTTTCGGGCGCTTCACCAGTTCCACCGGATTGGCCGCGATCCTCTCAGCACTGACGGCGTAGCGGTAGAAGCTGGACAGTGCCGCCAGCTTACGGGCCACGGTGGCCGGCTCCCCGGCCAGCGTGCCCCGGTACAGGTCCACGGCAGGCCGCTTGATCATGAACAGGTCCGCCCTGGCCAGGTCGCACCAGTCGATGAAGTCGGCCAGGTCACGCCGGTAGGCCCGCAGTGTGTGGGGTGAAGTCTGCGCCAGCTCCCACGCCAGGATGGCGCCGGCGTGCAGGCTGCGGTTACGGGCGGTCTGGACGGGCACGAGATCCGAAGGCATCCCCCACCCTAACCGGGCAGTATCACGGGGTTTGGTCGGCCGTTTCGTTGGTCCCGGTGCGATAGATTTGGGGACACCTATGTCTCCTGAATATGCCGCCTTTCTCGACGAGTCCTCGGCCGTCCGTTCCGAGGAACACCAGGAGTATCTGGTGTGCGCGGCGGTGGTCCCGGTCCAGGACGCCGACGCGATCCGCGAGAAGTTGCTTCCGTTGAGGCTCAAGGGCCAGATCAAACTCCATTGGACGGACGAGAGCGAAGCCCGCCAGCGCAAGATCGTCGCCGCGATCTCCGAGATGGCCCCGATGACGGCGGTTGTCACCCACCTAAGCCACCGCCAGCGCAAGACGGAGCGGTTCCGGCGCAAGTGCCTCGAAACGATCTACTACGAACTGGCGGGCATGGGCGTCCGGGACGTGACCTGCGAGGCGCGGACGGCATCGCAGAACAGGGACGACCTCGCGCATATCGTCGCGCTCCGAAGCCAAAAGGTCGTGTCCGCAGACTTCAGGATCAACCATTGCCGGGGCGGGGAAGAGCCGCTGCTGTGGCTTCCGGACATCTTCCTGGGCGCGATCAACGCCAGGCACAAAGGCGACAGCTGGTACTACGACGCCCTGCAGGAATTCCTGATCCTTGAAAGCAAGACACCGGAATCGCTTTAAAAACGAAAGGCCCGAGATCCAGTCGTCCGGCTGGGGTTCAAGGGCCTTCTTCCCGATCCATCGCAATGGCGGGCAATATCAGCTTAGGCGCTGCCCGCGGCCCACGGCAAGCCACGGGGCTGCATGGACGCGGCACCTTCACCGCCCCGTGGCACGAACCAGCCAGCCGAGGCAGCCGGTGACCCCGCCCGCAGCCGCGCGCAGCCTCCGGGGGTCAGGCCCGGGCCGGCCCGCCCGGGTTCCACGGCCGCGGCCCCACGATAACCGGCATTATCGTGTGCCTTTATCCGCTGAAATGCCCCTGTGCACCGTCGAATAACCAGGGCAGCAGCCGAGAAGCCGCGAAGGTCAACCGCACAGTGCAAGAGCGGCATCAGTGACTGGG
This sequence comes from Pseudarthrobacter sp. P1, assembly GCF_050156935.1. Classification (NCBI taxonomy): domain Bacteria; kingdom Bacillati; phylum Actinomycetota; class Actinomycetes; order Micrococcales; family Micrococcaceae; genus Pseudarthrobacter; species Pseudarthrobacter sp. P1. The sequence continues at coordinate 5,015 of NZ_CP189590.1, forward strand.
CTGATGTCGATTTTTAGGCCGGAAGCATCCGGATTCGGCGCCCAGATTGGATCAATGTCGAGATAGTTGCCGTGATCCTTGGCTGTGCCATTGGCTGCGTAGGTCTTGCCGTCAGGAGCATCAACGGTGGCTACCCGAAGGGGGCGGCCGGCTATCGTGATGCCCTGACAGTGGGCAACGACGTAAGGAACTGTCAGCGGCCACTTATCTCCAAAAGTGGTGCTGACAAGAAGACCTGGATCTTTGGCTACCGCAGCGGGCACCTCAACCTTGGCCGGAGCTTTTGCCTGTGCTGGTGCATAGCCTGCACAGGTTCCGTCCTTGGGCTTGTCGAGCGCGACGGCGGGAAAGCTGACTACGACGTACCCTGCGTTCCCGCCGAGATTATCCGGACCTCCTCCTGGCGCCCAGGTGCGGTCAACGCAGATGTCGGATTCGTCAACGACGACCCCTTTGAAGGTCATGCCTTTCCAGATGGGCGCATCAGGAAGATCAGCCTGAACTGCGGCCTCCGCCGTGGTCACACGCTCCGCATCAGTCAGCGTGCTGACCGGAGCTGCTGATGTCGAAACCGTTGAAGTCCTCTCGGCTGTCGGGGACATGGGCGCTGCGCAGCCAGCGAGAAGCAGCCCGGCAAAGGTGATACAGGCCGGCGCTGTGTACCGAGAAGCAATCATGGGCTCACTCTACCGACGCGAGTGCGGACCATCGGTGCGTCGAACGCCATCAACTGGTTCTTTGTCCGACACCGGCTTCCGGGTCGGCCAGGTGTGTGCCACCAGTGGCGTCCCGGTTCTAAGGAACGGGACGCTCGAAACCGTTGCAGGGTGAGGTGATGATCCCCCTGTGCGCGTTGCGGCCATCCGATGCCCCCGGAGATGTACCAGTCCCGCCGGTCTGACCGGCGCTCCCTGTGAGTGAACTGCAACCTTGGGAAAAGCGCAAGGACTAACGGCCCAATCCTCGTTCCGGAGGTTCTTTCCCTACTCGTGGGGCAGTCTGGGGCGCATGGGACGAGGGTGTCCGCCCGGTCCGGGATAGCTCGGCCCTAGTAGGGAAGCTTTGAGATACCAGGCGTTGTATCTCCCGTCCCTTCGCCAAGGTTTCAGCCCGTGTTGCTGCGAGCTTTTGGGCGGTTTCCTGTTGCAGTTCGCGCACAGTTTTTTGGCTGATTCTGGCCCGTCCCGGTGCTTTTTGGCGCGGTGCCTGGATGAGACCGAAGTGCTTTTCCAGCGCGGTGGCCGCGCTCTGGGCTGCCCGGAAGTCCTGTCGTGCGTGCCAAACCTCTGCGGTGTCGCTGACTCGGCTGACCACGATGTGCACGTGGTCTTCCCCGTGGCGCACCATCACCCAGGGGTGTTCCTCGTAGCCCATTCGTTCAGCCATGATCGTGGCCGCGTCCCGCCACTGCTCATCGCTGAGCCTCCGGTCCCCGGGAGCGGTACGCAGCGAGACCTGCCAGATCGGCTTGCCGATATCGGGCCGGGTGCCGGCGGCCTCGCGCAGATCCGCGGCCCAGCGTGCCCCGTCGGTGTGGCCTTCCCGGCCCAGGTTCCCGCCGATCACCATCCCGCCGGAATGCCGCACATTCCCGACCATGTATTTGTGCTCGTTGGCCTTGCCCGGGCCGTGCAGGTAAGCCGCGATATCCCCGGACCGTTCACCCCGGGTGATCTTGGCAATCATCGGCCCCTCAGCTCATCGCGGACCGACCCGAGTAGCTCCCGCGCCGCCTCCAGATTCCGGGCGATGTCCTCGGTCCTCGGTGCCGGGCCGCCCCCGAGAGCGGCAATGTTCAGGGCCTTGGCGATCTGGTTAAGGTTCGATCCCATCCGTGCCAATTCCGCTCTCATCTCACGCGCCTGGCTGACGGGGGCGGCAACGGGCCGATTCTCCAGGCGTTCTGTGACCGTCTCGCGCACCCATCGGCCCATCTGCCCACGTCCCTCTGCCGCGGCCGCCGCAACCCAGACCGCGTGCTCATCCGGGGTCAGCCGCACGGCCACGGTTTTGGTCCGCTCACCGCGCGGGCCCACCGGCCCCTCGGAAGGCGGGACGGGAGCGGGCTCGGCAGCAGCCGGCACCGGATCGATGACGGTCGCCGGCAGCAGCCGGCGACGGAACCAATTAGACGAGTCAGCCATGACGAGACCTTCCGACGGGGAACCCGAGGAAGCCGCCATCCGCGCAGCGGTGGCCAGCCCCGCAGGGCAAGGGATTGCCGAAACGAAAAGGTCGCCCAGCGACCGTAGCGTTACGGCAATCATACCTTGCATCGCCCGGGGGTGGTCCGACAGCGGAGGAACAGAACCCACCCGCGGGCAGGGGTTTTGGGTGGGTCCCGGGGGAGGTCTGCGAGCCCGGGACCCACCCAAAACGTGGGCCGCAGGCACACCCGGGGCCCGGCCGAGGGCCCCGCAGACCAACCGCCGCCAACGCACCACAGGCATTTGCCACCCGGCCGCTGCCGCATCCCGGGGTGGCAGCCTAGCCACTCATCACGGGTGCAGCCGGCACCCTCCCGCAGAGGTCAACTGGCCCCGCTCACCTCCACCGATCCTCCAAGAGGTCGGCAGTGGGATCCGCACCAGGAAGTCTGCAACCGGACCGATGGGGGAGGTTCCCCCGGGCTGGCCCGCCGGGTCTTCGGTAGGCCGCATGGCTCCATCGGAGCGTCCTGGTATCCGGTCGGTATGCTCAGGAGATGCCCCACTTCCCCCTGTGCGAGACGCTGAATGTTGACGGGGAACAGTGCTCAAATATTGCCCTCAATGGCCAGGCCGT